>NZ_QTPW01000003.1:0-343405 GCF_003857965.1 Burkholderia sp. Bp9031 | reverse complement strand
GCTTGCCGAGATCGACTCCGATCAGCGATACCGTGTCCATGATGGCCCTCCAGAAGGACAAAATCCTCACTCAGCGTAGTCCACTGAGTGAGGATCGGGCTGACCATCCTATTAAGCCCGGCGACCCAAGGTCGCCGGGCGAATGCACCGAGTGTGCGTGGAGCCGGTGCTTACAGTTCGATCCGCTTGATGTCGCCGACGACGAAGATGTACGACAGCGCGCCGATCAGCGCGATCACGCCGATGAACACGAGTGCGCCGACGAACGATCCGGTCGATGCGACGATGAAACCGACGACGAGCGGCGTGACGATCCCCGCGAGGTTCGCCGCGAAGTTGAAGATGCCGCCCGTCACGCCGAGCAGGCCGTCCGGCGCGATGTCGGACACGAGCGTCCAGCCGAGCGCGGCCATCCCCTGGGCGAAGAATGCAACCGACATGATCGCGATCACGGCTTCGTTGCTCTTCACGTAGTTCGCGAGAATGATCGTCGACGCGAGCAGCAGGCCCGCGATGATCGGCAGCTTGCGCGCGAGGTTCGCCGACTTGCCGCGACGCAGCAGCCAGTCGGAGAAGATCCCGCCGAACATCACGCCGACCGACGCGGCGATGAACGGCATCACCGCGAAGAAGCCGATCTTCAGCCAGCCCATATGGCGCTCGGTCGCGAGATAGGTCGGGAACCAGGTCAGGAAGAACACGAGCGTCGAGTTGCCGGCGAACTGGCCGAGGCAGATACCCGCGAGCTGGCGCTTCTTCAGCAGCCGGCCGGCCATCGACCAGCTGAACTTCGTCTGCGCAGCCTTGCTGCTCTTGTCGCCGTCCTTGCGCGCGCTGTGCACGAGACCGCCGCCGGCCTCGATGTAGGCCAATTCCTCCGCGTTCGCGGCCGGATGATTACGCGGCTCGTGGTAGAACTTCCACCAGACCAGACCGAATACGACCCCGATCGTACCGACGACCCAGAACAGCGAGCGCCAGCCGAACGCCCCCATCAGCGCGAACAGCACGGGGCTGAAGAACGCGAGGCCGATGTATTCGCCGACGGTGTAGGTACCGGTTGCCATCGCGCGTTCGTTCTGCGGGAACCACGTCGCGACGACGCGGCTGTTGGTCGGAAAACACGGCGCTTCCGTCACGCCGAGACCGAGCCGGCATGCGAGCAGCGTCCCGACGCCGGGCACGAAGCCCTGCAGGAACGTGCACAGCGACCACAACGTCATCGACCAGTAATAGGTGATCTTGCTGCCGAAGCGGTCGAGAAACAGGCCGCCCGGCACCTGCATTGCGACGTAGGTCCACGAGAACGCGGAGAACATGATGCCCATCACCGCGGCGTTGATGCCGAGCTCCTTGGTGAGCTGCGGCGCAGCCACCCCCAGCACGGTACGGTCGAGATAGTTGATCATCGTGCCGATCGCGAGCAGCGCGAGGATCTTGTAGCGCGCCGCTGTCCGCCGGACCGTGCCGGCCGCCTGCGCAGGCGCGGCGTTCGTGTGGGTGGTGTGCTGCATGGTCGTCTCCTGGTCTCTCTTTACGTCTAGTAGGTAGAAGGGTCAGCGCGCGACGAGCGACTGAAAGTGTTCGAACATCCGCTCGTCGTCCGGCGTACGTCCGGTAAAGATTTCAAATGCATCGACGGCCTGGTACACGGCCATCCCGCCGCCCGGCAGCGTCGCGCAGCCGGCCGCGCGCGCCGCGCGGATCAGTTCGGTTTCGAGCGGGAAATACACGATGTCGGCCACCCACATCCTCGCGTGAAGCAGTTCGGCCGGCAGCGGCAGGCCCGGGTGCTTGGCCATGCCGGTCGGCGTGGCATGGATGAGGCCCGTCGCGGCTTGCATCGCGGCCGCGAGATCGCCGCCCGGCGTGACCCGCGCGGCCGGGAAGCGCTGCTGCAGTTCGCCCGCGAGCGCGGCGGCACGCGTACCGTCGACGTCGAAAATCGTCAGTTCGGCGGCACCCATCTGCAGCGCCGCATGCGCGACGGCCGCGCCCGCGCCGCCCGCGCCGAGCTGGACGACACGCTCGAGCGATGCGTCGGGCAGCCCGCGGCGGAACGACTTCGCGAAACCCGACCAGTCGGTGTTATGGCCGATCCGCTTGCCGTCCTTGAACAGCACCGTGTTCACCGCACCGAGCGCGCGCGCATCATCCGACAGCGCGTCGAGGTGCTCGATCACGCGCTGCTTGCACGGATGCGTGATGTTGAGCCCGTTGTAGCCCATCCGCTGCGCGGCCTCGAGCAGTTGCGGCAGCGCGTCGACGCTCAGGCCGAGCGCGTCGAGATCGATGCGCCGGTACACGTAGCCGAACCCCTGGCGGAAACCTTCTTCCTCATGCATCGCGGGCGACAGCGAACCGCCGATGCCCTGGCCGATCAGGCCGATCAGAAAAGACGGGCGGCTCATCGTGCGGCTCCCTGGGCAAAAAGGGTCGACAGGCGCTGCAGCGCGAATACGTAGCCTTCGGTGCCGCAGCCGCAGATCACGGCTTCGGCCACCGCCGACACATACGAGTGGTGACGGAAGGCCTCGCGGCGATGCACGTTGGAAATATGTACCTCGATCACCGGCTTCGCGATCGCGGAAAGCGCGTCGGCCAGCGCGACCGACGTGTGCGTGTAGGCAGCCGGGTTGATCACGATGCCGTGCGTGTCGTGACGCGCGGCATGCAGCCAGTCGATCAACTGGTGCTCGGCGTTCGACTGGCGGAAGTCGATCTCCAGCCCGAGCCCGTCGGCCGCCGTGCGGCAACGCTGCTCGAGGTCGGCAAGGGTTTCCGCGCCATAGATATGGGGCTCGCGGGTCCCCAGCAGATTCAGGTTCGGGCCGTTCAGCACCAGTACCTTGTGCATGCTCATGTCGGTTGCGCTCCAAAAACGGGGGCGAATCGCTAGTCGACTTCGCCCCCAGACGTCAAGATTTGGCGCTAGTGTGCACTTGCGCAAGCGCAATGTCTTTTCGGGTTTTCGCTAATTTGTACCATCTAGTTAGTTTGTATAATTCGCCTCACCTCCCTAGTAAATTCGGGATATGGCGCTCGCCCTGAATTCAACGACTGGTTCATTCGGGTTCGATCGGCCGACGCCACACCCCGCTCACCCGCAGGATTCGCCCATGCAGCGCTCGATCGCCACCGTGTCACTGTCCGGCACCCTCGCCGAGAAGCTCGCCGCCATCCAGGCCGCCGGCTTCGACGGTGTCGAAATCTTCGAGAACGACCTCGTCTACTTCGACGGGTCGCCCGCCGACGTGCGGCGCATGGCCGCCGATCTCGGCCTCGACATCGTGCTGTTCCAGCCGTTTCGCGACTTCGAGGGCGTGAGCCCGGCCCAGCTCGCCCGCAACCTCGACCGCATCCGGCGCAAGTTCGACGTGATGCACGCGCTCGGCACCGACCGCATCCTGGTGTGCAGCAACGTGTCGCCCGACACGATCGCGGACGACGCGCTGCTGGTCGACCAGCTCGGCGCGCTCGCCGAAGCCGCGCGGCAGGCCGGCGTGGTCGCCGCGTACGAGGCGCTCGCGTGGGGCCGCGTCGTGAACCGGTACAGCCACGCATGGCAGCTCGTGAACGCGGTGAACAGCCCGCACCTCGGCCTCGCGCTCGACAGCTTCCATACGCTGTCGCTCGACGATTCGCCGGACGCGATCGCCGACATCCCCGGCGACCGGATCGCGTTCGTGCAGATCGCCGATGCGCCGAAGCTCGCGATGGACGTGCTCGAATGGAGCCGCCACTACCGCTCGTTCCCCGGCCAGGGCGACTTCGACCTCGCGCGCTTCACGGCCCGCGTGATCGAGTCCGGCTATACGGGGCCGCTGTCGCTGGAGATCTTCAACGACGGCTTCCGCGCCGCGCCGACCGCGATCACGGCCGCCGACGGCCACCGCTCGCTGCTCTATCTGGAAGAACTGACGCGCGCACGGCTCGCGCAGGACGGCCGCACGCCGGCCGCCGACCAGCCGCTGTTCGCGCCGCCGGCGCCGCCCGCGCACGTCGGGTTCCAGTTCATCGAATTCGCGGTCGACGCACAGGCGGCGGCCACCGTCGGCGAATGGCTCGGCCGGATGCGGTTCCGGCTCGCGGGCCGCCACCGCTCGAAGGACGTGACGCTGTTCCAGCACGGCGCCGCATCGATCGTGCTGAACGCCGAGCGCGACTCGTTCGCCGATGCGTTCTTCCAGCAGCACGGGTTGTCGCTGTGTGCGTCGGCGTTCCGCGTCGACGATGCGAAGGTGGCGTTCGAACGCGCGGCCGGCTTCGGCTACGCGCCGTTTTCCGGGCGCGTCGGGCCGAAAGAGCGCGTGCTGCCGAGCGTGCAGGCGCCGGACGGCAGCCTCGAATACTTCGTCGACGAGGCGCCGAACGCGCCGACGCTGTATGAATCGGATTTCGTGCTGACCGACATCGATGGCCCCAGCGAGGTCGGCCCGCTGACGGGCATCGACCACGTCTGCCTCGCGCTGCCGGCCGACGCGCTCGATACGTGGATTCTCTTCTTCAAGACGGCATTCGGCTTCGAGGCCGAGCGCAGCTGGCTCGTGCCCGATCCGTACGGCCTGATGCGCAGCCGTGCGGTGCGTAGCGCGGACGGCTCGGTGCGGATCGCGCTGAATGCGTCGGTCGACCGCCATACGGCCGTCGCCGAATCGCTCGACCGCTATCACGGCACGGGGCTGAACCACGTCGCGTTCCGGACCGACGACATCGTGAAGACGGTCGCCGCGTTCGCAGCCGACGGCGTGCCGTTCCTGCGGATCCCGCCGAACTACTACGACGATCTCGCCGCGCGCTACGCGCTGCCGGACGAGCTGATCGACACGCTGAGCGCCCACCATCTGCTGTACGACCGCGACGAAAACGGCGGCGAATTCCTGCACGCGTATACGGAACTGGTCGACAACCGCTTCTCGCTCGAGATCGTCGAGCGGCGCGGCGGCTACGACGGCTACGGCGCGACGAACGCGGCCGTGCGGCTCGCCGCGCAGGCCCAGCGCAGGAAATAAGGGCGCACCGGCGTTCCATTTCGGGGTCGGATTGAATGGAGCAACCTCACCGCCCCCGCCGGGCGGACGCACCATCGTGGTGAATGTCGCGACGGCGCCCCGTCCGGCAAGGCTGACCGCCCGCGTCCCGGAACGGCCGCTCGGCGGGGGTTACATCCGGTAATGTTTGCCGCACCGCACCATCCAAGCGGTCACCGCGGTTTTAAGAATCGCTTAAGTCTTCCTCGGCACCATCCGCAACCAGTAACCCGATGGATATCCCGAAAAGGAGGACAGCGATGAGCGCCGTAGATGCACCCGCGGGCCGCCCGGCCGCCCCCCCTGCAAAGAAGACGATGCTGCGCCGCCTGCTCAGCCATCACGAGATCGCGACGCTGCTCGTGCTGCTGCACGCACCGATCGGCGCGAATGCCAAAGCCGACTTGCCGGCGCTGCAGGAAGCCGGCCTCGTCGAGATGGTCAAGCTCGACGCCGACACGGCACCGAGCTTCCGGCTGACCGAAGACGGCACGGCCGTCCTGAAAGGGCTCGGCTACCGCTGAGCCGCCGCTTTCCCGTTCCCCGCCCCCGTACCACCCCGATCATCCCGACCCGTCGGCCCGGCCGGCGCGTCACCTCACCCCGCCCGGTCCTGCAGCATCAGCCGGTATTCGGTCGGCGTCACGCCGACCGTCGCCTTGAACTGGCGCGTGAACGCGCTGTGATCCGTATACCCGCATAGCGCCGCGACGTCGGTCACCTTGTCGTGCGTGACGAGCAGCGCCGTGGCCGCGTCGAGCCGCGTTTTCAGCAGCACCTGGCGCGGCGTCAGGTGAAACACCTTGTGGAAGTAGCGTTCGAGCTGCGCGACCGACATCCCGGCCATCTGCGCGAGTTGCTTCAGGTTCAGCGGCTGCACGTAGTGATCCTGGATATGCTGGACCACGTCGGCGAGCTTGCTGTAGGCCGGATGCGAACCCTCGTGCGCCTTCAGGTCGCGCGAGATGCCCGCGAGGCCGACCACCTTGCCGGCCGCGTCGCGCAGCGGCTCCTTGCAGGTCAGGCACCAGCCCGGCTGGCGGCCCGGATACAGATGCAGCTCGAGCTGGTCCATCAGTTGCTGGCCGGCGTTGATCGTCGCCATGTCCTGCTCGAAATAGGTGCGGCCGAAGCGGCGCGGAAACACTTCGTCGGTCGTCTTGCCGAGCAGGTCGCGCTTGTCCTTGTAGCCGCAGCGCATCGCCAGCGTGCGGTTGACGAGCGCGTAGCGGCCGTTCGCATCCTTCACGAAAAATGCGACGTCGGGCAGCGCGTCGAACACCGGCTCGAGCAGGCGGAAGTGCGCGAGCATCGCGCCGAGATCGGTGTTGTCGGGCTGGTAGCGCAACGTATCGGACAGGCTCATGGGTGGTGCGGCAAGGAAGGACGTCATCCCGGCGTCTGCGAAGGGAGTGGCTGATGGCGTCGATTATAGGAGCGCCCTTTCGAACGCGTCGCGGCGATCTCGGGCAAGCGGGCCGGCGACTCGGCGCACGGCGGCCCGTGCAACGCGCCGCCGATCGGCGGTGATCGAGCGATTGCATACGTTGGCGCGCAGTGCGCTTGTAGTTGTGTGCACAACCATCTCGCCGCTCGCGTACCGGCACTGACGATTTCGCGTCGGCAGGCTGCATGTCGCCGCGCATCGAGCAGCGCCGGCGGCGATGGCAGCGCGCCCCGCTGGCGCCGGGACAACACGCGCCCGGACCGTCATCCTAAAAATGCCGGCGTGTCGCGTCTTGGCGCGATTGCGCACTAGGCATGACGATTTCGGCATATATCAGGGTTATCGACGATATGCCGAAATCGTCGCCGGCCACGCACCGAACGCGCAAGACGCGTGCATTTTCGCTACCTAGACTTCATTCAACGGTTACGAGATGACATCCCGTCGTCGCCGCGCAAGCCGATTCCGGCACAGCCACCGGCGCGCGGCGAGCCTGCACCGCCCTCGCATCGGCGTGCAAACCGATACGTCTCGCCCGGTTTACCGCAGCGGCCCGCTGGCCGGCTGCGGCCCAACCACGCCATCAAGGGGAAGTGAAAGTGAAGCTGAAGGTATCGCACGTCGCGCTGGCTGCTGCCTGCGCACTGTCGGGCGCACACGCCATCGCCGCCGACGTCGTCAAGATCGGTTTCGCCGCACCGCTGACGGGGCCGCAGTCGAACTACGGCACGGACATGCAGAAAGGTGTGCAGCTCGCGATCGCGGATTTCAACGCGACGCATCCGACGATCGGCGGCAAGCCGGTCACGTTCCAGCTCGACTCGCAGGACGACCAGGCCGACCCGCGCACCGGCACGACGGTCGCGCAGCGGCTGATCGACGACAACGTCCGCGGGGTCATCGGCCACTTCAACTCGGGCACGAGCATTCCGGCGTCCGACCTGTACGATCGCGCGGGGTTGCCGCAGATCTCGATGGCGACGTCGCCGCAATACACGGCGCGCGGCTACAAGACAACCTACCGGCTGCTGACGAGCGACGCGCAGGCCGGCCGCATCGTCGGCACGTATGCGGTGAAGACGCTGCACTTCAAGCGCATCGCAATCATCGACGACCGCACGGCCTATGGCCAGGGCATCGCCGACGAATTCGCGAAGGCCGTGCAGGCGGCGGGCGGCACGATCGTCAAGCGCGACTTCACGAACGACAAGGCGCTCGACTTCTCCGCAATCCTGACCAACCTCAAGGGGATGAACCCGGACGCGATCTTCTACGGCGGCGGCGATGCACAGTCTTCGCCGATGATCCGCAAGATGCGCCAGCTCGGGATGAAGTCGGCATTCGTGACCGGCGAGATGTCGCGCTCGCCAACGTTCCTGAAGGTCGGCGGTGAAGCGGCGGAAGGCGCGATCGTCTACATGGGCGGGCTGCCGAAAGAAAAGATGCCCGGCTTCGCCGGCTACGCGTCGCGCTACAAGGCACGCTTCAACGAAGACGTGATCACCTATTCGCCCTATTCGTACGACGGCACGATCGCATTGCTCACCGCGATGAAGGACGCGAACTCGACCGACCCGAAGGTCTATACGCCGTATCTGGGCAAGGTGTCGATCAAGGGCGTATCGGCGCCGAGCATCGCGTACGACACGAAGGGCGACCTGAAGGATGCGCCGGTGACGATCTACAAGGTCGAGCGCGGCGCGTTCAAGCCGGTCGACACGATCGCCGGCAACTGATCGCGCAGCCCCTGACACACACGGCGCGGCAAGCGGTTCACCCGCCTGCCGCGCCGTGTGCATTTCACGCTCGACGAAGTCCGAAGCGTTCCTCGGTGCAGCCCCGCGCTCGCGCATTTCGCGCTCCTGTAGAATCCTCCCACCCGCTTTGACGCTTCGTCTCCGTCGTGCCCCATCCCGGTGCGACGGCGCCTGTCACGCGCCCTATCCGGCGCTCGGCACACGCTCGACGACGCAGGCCGCGCCTTGCCAGTCCATGCCGATAGCGGGCTCTGGAGACGCAGCACCGACAACAACATTCGAAAACCGATCGTCCTGACCATGCAAGCTTCCGAATTGAGCGGCGTGCCTCGCGCCGCCGAACGCGCACTCACGCGCAGCGACTACAAAACCCTCGGCCTTGCCGCACTCGGCGGCGCCCTCGAGTTCTACGACTTCATCATCTTCGTGTTCTTCGCGCCCGCAATCGGGCAACTGTTCTTCCCGCACGACATTCCCGACTGGCTGCGCCAGCTACAGACGTTCGGCATCTTCGCGGCCGGCTATCTCGCGCGCCCGCTCGGCGGCGTGATCATGGCGCACTTCGGCGACCTGTTCGGCCGCAAGCGGATGTTCACGCTGAGCGTGCTGATGATGTCGGTGCCGACGCTGCTGATGGGCCTGCTGCCGACCTTCGACTCGATCGGCATCCTCGCGCCGGTGTTGCTGCTGCTGTTCCGCGTGCTGCAGGGCGCGGCGGTCGGCGGCGAAGTGCCGGGCGCATGGGTGTTCGTGTCCGAGCACGTGCCGTCGCGCCACATCGGCTATGCGTGCGGCACGCTGACCGCGGGCCTCACGGCCGGCATCCTGCTCGGCTCGCTGGTCGCGGCGGGCATCAACAGCCGTTACTCGGGCGCCGAGGTCATCGCGTTCGCGTGGCGCATTCCGTTCCTGCTCGGCGGCGTGTTCGGCCTGTTCTCCGTGTATCTGCGCCGCTGGCTGCACGAGACGCCGGTGTTCGCCGAGATGAAGGCGAAGAAGGCGCTGGCGGCAGAGATTCCGCTGAAGGCCGTGCTGCGCGACCACGGCCGCGCGGTGATCGTGTCGATGCTGCTCACGTGGATGCTGTCGGCGGCGATCGTCGTCGTGATCCTGATGACGCCCGCGCTGCTGCAGAAGCAGTTCCACCTGACGCCCGCGACCACGCTGTTCGCGAACAGCATCGCGACGCTGTGCCTGACGGCCGGCTGCATCACCGCCGGCTCGCTCGCGGGCTGGATCGGCGCGAAGCGCGTGCTCGGCATCGGCGGCCTCGTGCTGGCCGCGTGCTACTACCTGCTGTTCGTGCAGGTCGCGGCCGACGCGTCGACGCTGCCGCTGTACTACGGGATCGCCGGCTTCACGGTCGGCACGATCGGCGCGGTGCCGTTCGTGATGGTCAGGAGCTTCCCGGCCGTCGTGCGCTTCTCGGGCATCTCGTTCTCGTACAACGTCGCGTATGCGATCTTCGGCGGCCTCACGCCGGTGATCGTGTCGCTGATGATGAAGTCGAATCCGCTCGCACCGGTCGCGTACGTCGCGGCGATCTGCGTGCTCGGCGCGATCGCCGTGCAGTTCTCGAAGGATGCGAAGGACCTGAAGGACGCACACTGAACGTCGGCGCGCACGCGCCGGCTGGATGAACGAAGGGCCGAATCCCGCGGCGTGCGGGATTCGGCCCTTTTGTCTTGCTTCAGCGCAACGACGTACGCGCGTTGCCCGGTTCGGTTTGATCCGGCTCGGTTCAGCGCAGCGCGCCGTACGACGAACTCGGGCGGCGCAGCGCATCGATGCTCGCACCACCGGCGCCCGTGACGTACAGCAGCAGGAAACCGCCGGCGATCGCGACGTTCTTCCAGAAGTGGATCACCATGTCATGCTGGATCGCGGCATCCGTCGCGTCCCAGAAATTGTGTCCGATCATTGCAGTCGCGATCGTATAGAACGCCATCAGCAACGCGAGCGGCCTCACCTTGTAGCCGACGATCAGCAGCAGGCCGCCGAGCGCTTCGATCGTGACGACGACCGGCCCCATCACCTGCGGATAGGGCACGTTCAGCCCGTGCAGATAGCCGATGAAATCGCTGTAGCCGAGCAGTTTCATCACGCCACCCCACAAGAACAACGCCGCCAGCGCCAGGCGTGCGAAAAAAATGACGCCGGAATCGACGGAACGCGTCATGCCTCTCTCCTCGTATGCAATTCGGCCGTCCGCACGGAGCGCGCCCGTGCGATTCGGCGCCGCGCGGCCCTGCGGGGGCCCGCGGCAAATGGGCCAGCATAGACAGAGTTTCGGCCGTGTCCAAGAAAAAGGTTGTAGCAAATCTTTACACGGCGGCCGCCGCGCGGCCCGAAGGCGGCGGGACGTGAAAGGCGTTTAGCCCGCGTCGCTCAACAACACGCCTTTCTTGAAGATGAAGCAGCCGTAGCCGCGCAGCTCGCCGGTGACGATCACCGCGTACGTCTGCTGCGCGCGCTCGTAGAACGCGAACCGTTCGATGCCCGCGAGCGGCACCGCGCGCCCTTCCGCACGGTCGATCTCGGTCTGCACCTCGCGCTGCACGGGCGGCACCGCGGCCGCGTCGCCGACGACTTCCATCCGCCACGCGGGCGTGTCGACGAACGAGTCGAGCGGCAGCACGGACAGCACCGCCCGCACGACGCGCGCCGAATCGGCGCCGTCGATCCGCAATGCGCGGCCGACCACCGTGTGCTCCGCGACGGATTCCGCCGGGAAATTCGCGTCGCAGATGGCGATTTCATCACCGTGACCCATCGCGCGCAGCGTGTGCAGGATGTCGGCGTGCAGCAACGGGTCGAGATTCTTCAGCATGTCGGCTAGTCTCCGGGATCAGGAACGAACCGCATAACGTTACCCGATCCCGGTGGCCTTTGTGCATGCATCACGACGCCGCGACCGGCATTTCGTCGATGAAACCCGTGACCGATGCGAGGCGGCCCGACGCGTCGACGATGCCGAAGTCCGAACCCTTCACGACCGCCGCACCGTCGGACGACACGAGCGCCCACGAGAAGCGCAGGTGCTGGCCGAATGCGTCGACGTCGGTCGTGCGGCGGAAGCGGAACGCGGGGAAGCGCTCCTGCACGGCTGCGATCATCGCGTCGATGCCCGCGTGGCCGTCGCCGGTCATCAGTGGATCGCGATAGGCCGCGTCGCTCGCGTAGGTCGCATCGATCAGCGCGCGGCGCCGCGCGACGTCGGGTTCGTTCCATGCATCGAAGTAGCGGTCGATCAGATCGGTGTAAACGGACGACGCGGATTGGGCGGTGTTCATGGCGAGGCTCCTTGTGTCGATGAGGGGACGATGGCGCGAACGTGGCGTGTTGCGTATTCGCGTGCAGTCATCGTCGCCGGCCTCGCGCGGGCGGTCGATTACGTGCGGGGTAAGGAAATCGCGCCGGCCGCTTCGAGCGTGAGGGCCGCTCCGCGCTCCGCGCGCGACCTGCGATGAAGCATGGTTTTCCTCATCGTGGATTGGACATGCAGCCGACGTTTGCTTCGTCGCAATGAAAATGAAAACGGGCGCCCGAAGGCGCCCGCATCGTCTGCCACGGCAACCGCGCTTCAGGTCACCGGCGCCGGATTGAACAGCACCAGCGCATTCGCGAGCTTCCATTGCTCGGCCCACGTGCGGCGCTTGCCGCTCGCGACGTCGAGCATCAGCCGGAACAGCTCCCAGCCCACGTCCTCGATCGAGGCCGCGCCGGTCGCGATCTGCCCCGCGTCGAGATCCATCAGGTCGTGCCAGCGGCGCGCCAGATCGCTGCGCGTCGCGACCTTGATCACCGGCACCTGCGCGAGACCGTACGGCGTGCCGCGGCCCGTCGTGAAAATATGCAGGTTCATCCCCGCCGCGAGTTGCAGCGTGCCGCAGATGAAGTCGCTCGCGGGCGTCGCCGCGTACAGCAGCCCCTTCTGCCGCGCGCGATCGCCGGGACGCACGACGCCGGCGATCGGCGCGCTGCCCGACTTCACGATCGAGCCCATCGCCTTCTCGACGATGTTCGACAGGCCGCCCTTCTTGTTGCCGGGTGTCGTGTTCGCGCTGCGATCGACGCGGCCGCGCTGCAGATAGCGGTCGTACCAGTCCATCTCGCGGATGATCTCGCGGGCGACGTCCTCATTCGCGGCGCGCGACGTGAGCTGCGCGACGCCGTCGCGCACTTCGGTCACTTCCGAGAACATGATCGTCGCGCCCGCGCGCACGAGCAGGTCGGCCGCGAAGCCGACCGCCGGGTTCGCGGTGAGCCCCGAGAACGCGTCGCTGCCGCCGCACTGCACACCGACGACGAGATCCGACGCCGGGCAGGTCTCGCGACGGCGGCGATTCAGCCGCTCGAGGTGCGATTCGGCCATCGTCATGATCGAGTCGATCATCGAGTTGAAGCCGACGTGCGCGGCGTCCTGCAGGCACACGACACCGCCGTTGTCCGTCGCGCCGTCGGCCGCCACCGGAATCGCGCCGGGCGGCAGCAGGCGCTCGGGCTGCAGCTTCTCGCAGCCGAGGCTCACCGTCATCACCTCGCCGCCGAAGTTCGGGTTCAGGCTGATGTTGCGCAGCGTTCGGATCGGGATGTCGGCATCGGGCGCATCGATCGCGACGCCGCAGCCATACGTATGCTCGAGCCCGACCACGTCGTCGACGTTCGGATAACGCGGCAGCAGTTCTTCCTTGATCCGCTTCACCGCATGCTCGACGACGCCGGACACGCACTGCACGGTCGTCGTGATCGCGAGGATGTTGCGCGTGCCGACCGAGCCGTCGGGATTGCGGAAGCCCTCGAACGTATAGCCTTCGAGCGGCGCCAGCGGCGGCGCGGCGCGCGTGGCGAGCGGCAGGTCGTCGAGCCCCGGCGGCTCGGGCATGCGCATCGTGCGCTCGTTGACCCAGCTGCCGCGGCGCAGCTCCGTGAGCGCGTAGCCGATCACGACGTTGTAGCGGACGATCGGGTCGCCGGCCGCGAGGTCGGTCAGCGCGACCTTGTGACCTTGCGGCACGCCTTCGCGCAACGTCAGGCCGTCGGCGAACGTCGCGCCTTCGGGCAGGCCGCCGTCGTTGACGACGATCGCGACATTGTCGTCCGGATGCACGCGAATATAGAGAGGGGAAGCAGTCATCGGAATTCCTGGGAGGGCTACCGTCAAATCGTTAGTCATCATACGACATTGAACACCCATCCGTGATGCTGCGTAAACCCTTATCCGGAAAGACCCTACCCTTTGCCAGCCAGCAAACCGCTTGCGCCGCCCTTGCTTGCGTTGTACGATGACATACAACGACATCGCCAATATGACTCGGATGCCGTGCCCGACGAACCCAGCACTCGCGCTAGACGGACGACCCAACCATGACTTCACCGCAAGAACTCAAACAGATCATCTCCCACGGCCTGCTGTCGTTTCCGCTGACGGATTTCGACGCTGACGGCAGCTTCCGCCCGACGACCTATGCCGAGCGTCTGGAATGGCTGGCGCCGTACGGCGCGACCGCGCTGTTCGCGGCCGGTGGCACCGGCGAATTCTTCTCGCTCACGCAGCGCGAGTATTCGGACGTGATCCGCGTCGCGACGGAAACCTGCAAGGGCAAGGTTCCGATCCTGGCCGGCGCCGGCGGCGCGACGCGCGTCGCGATCGAATATGCGCAGGAAGCCGAGCGCCTCGGCGCGAGCGGCGTGCTGCTGATGCCGCACTACCTGACCGAAGCCAGCCAGGAAGGCATCGCCGAGCACGTCGAGCAGGTGTGCCGCGCGCTGAAGATCGGCGTCGTGGTGTACAACCGTGCGAATTCGAAGCTGAACGCCGACATGCTCGAGCGCCTCGCCGATCGTTGCCCGAACCTGATCGGCTTCAAGGACGGCGTCGGCGAAATCGAGAGCATGGTCACGATCCGCCGCCGCCTCGGCGACCGCTTCGCGTACCTCGGCGGCCTGCCGACGGCCGAAGTCTATGCAGCCGCGTACAAGGCGCTCGGCGTGCCGGTGTACTCGTCGGCCGTGTTCAACTTCATCCCGAAGACGGCGATGGAATTCTACGAAGCGATCGCCAAGGACGACCACGCAACGGTCGGCCGCCTGATCGACGAGTTCTTCCTGCCGTACCTGAAGATCCGCAACCGTCGCGCGGGCTACGCGGTCAGCATCGTGAAGGCGGGCGCGAAGCTCGTCGGCCACGATGCGGGCCCGGTGCGCGCACCGCTCGTCGACCTGACCGACGCCGAAGTGGCCGAGCTGGACGTGCTGATCAAGAAGATGGGCCCGCAGTAAGCGGGTGCGGCCGACGTGGTGCGCTCTGCGGCGCCGCGGCCGGCCTGGTTGCCTGTTTTGCGTCGCGGCCGGCTTTTGCCGGCCGCAGTCGTTTGTGACGACAGCCGCGCGACACGCCCCGCCGCGCAGCACGCCATTCACATCTGCGCGATGACGCCGATGATCCGGTGACGCACGTTGCCGAGCTTGATCCGGGTCGCCTCGATCTGTCCCTGCGCACCCGCACGCGTGCGGGCGTTCGACTCGCCGCCCAGAATCTGTCCCAGCACGTCGCGGTCGACGACCGCATCGAAGAACCGGCCGACCGTGATCGTCGCGGACTGCTTCGCGGTCAGGAGCTGGCTGTTGGCCTGCATCAGCGCTTCCGTGCGCAGGTTCTGGTCGCGCTCGTCAATGCTGCGGCGATGCTCGAGCGCGAACACCAGCGCTTCCATGTCCTGCCTGAAGCGCCGCACGGCGAGGCCGAACATGAGCGAATGCGCGTCGGAGCCCGTGACGGGCCGCCCCTGGTTGATGGTCACGTCGAATTCGCTGCCGCCCAGGTCGCGCTGGAATTCCAGCAGCGCATTCGCGAGCACGCGGCCTTCGCTGTACTGGCCGATCCGGCTGCGCACGGCATGCGCGACGTCGCCGATCGCCTTCCACAATCCGGCGGCGAACAGGTGATCGCCGCGCTTGCTGATGTTCATCGGATGGCTCCTTGTTGGTCTTTTTACCGGTCTCTCAGGCTCGCCTGCGGGCCGGGCGGCCCGAGGCTTCGCTACTGTAGGAGAAATTCCGGCGACGCGGAAGCCGTCACGAAAAAAGCGGAGGCAGCCAGCCGGCCACCTCCGCTTTCATTCAGCAAGCGGCCGGGCTTGTGCACCGAGCCGCCGCATCCTCACTCCGCCTTCCCGTCCCGCAGCCGCGGAATCTCGAGCGGGTTGCTTTCCTGCAACCCTTCGGGCAGCAGGTCGTCCGGGAAGTCCTGGTAGCACACGGGCCGCAGGAAACGCTCGATCGCGGTCGCGCCGACCGACGTGACGGCCGGGTTCGACGTCGCCGGGAACGGCCCGCCGTGCACCATCGCGTCGCACACCTCGACGCCGGTCGGGTAGCCGTTGACGAGCAGACGCCCGGCCTTGCGTTCGAGGATCGGCAGCAGGCGGCGCGCGAGCGGCTTGTCGTCGGCGTCCATCTGCAGCGTGGCCGTCAGCTGGCCTTCCAGCGCGTCGAGCACGCGCGCGACTTCGTCGAGATCGCGGCAGCGCACGATCAGCGATGCCGGCCCGAACACCTCGTGGCTGAACGCCGGTTCGGCCAGGAACGCCTGCGCGGCGACTTCGTACAGCGCGCCGCCTGCCTGGCATTCGGTCTGCGCCGCCTCGCCCGCGCCGATTTCACGCACGCCCGGCAGTTCGGCCAGCTTGCCGCGACCGTTGCGATACGCGTCGGCGATGCCGCGCGTCAGCATCACGCCGGCCGGCTTCTTCGCGAGCGCCTGCGCGGCGACCGACTCGAAGCGGTCGAGGTCGGGGCCGTCGATCGCCAGCACGAGGCCCGGGTTCGTACAGAACTGGCCGACGCCGAGCGTGAGCGAATCGACGAAGCCGGTCGCGATCGCGTCGCCGCGCGCGGCCAGCGCGGCCGGGAACAGCACGACCGGGTTGATGCTGCTCATTTCCGCATAGACGGGAATCGGCTGCGGGCGCGCGTTCGCGAGCTGCACGAGCGCCATGCCGCCCTGCCGCGACCCGGTGAAGCCGACGGCCTGGATCGCCGGATGGCTGACGAGCGCCGCGCCGATCACGCGGCCGGGGCCGACCAGCAGCGAGAACACGCCGGCCGGCATCCCGCATTTGGCCACCGCCGCGCGAATCGCGCGACCGACCAGCTCGGACGTGCCGAGGTGCGCCTCGTGAGCCTTCACGATCACCGGGCAGCCGGCCGCCAGTGCCGACGCGGTATCGCCGCCGGCCACCGAGAACGCGAGCGGGAAGTTGCTCGCACCGAACACGACGACGGGCCCGAGCCCGACCTTCTGCAACCGCAGATCCGCGCGCGGCAGCGGCGTGCGCGCGGGCTGCGCGGGATCGATAGACGCGGCGAGGAAGCGCCCGTCGCGCACGACGCGCGCGAACAAGCGAAGCTGGCCGACGGTGCGGCCGCGCTCGCCCTGCAGCCGCGCGACGGGCAGGCCCGTTTCGGCGTGCGCGCGTTCGATCAGCGCGTCGCCGAGCGCGACGATTTCGTCGGCGATCGCCTCGAGAAACGCCGCGCGGGCCGCGAGCGGCTGCGCGCGGTACGCGTCGAAGGCGTCGCGCGCGAGCTCGCACGCGCGCTCGACGTCGGCCTGCGTCGCGACGCCGAATGCCGGCGCATCGATCGGTGCGCCCTTCGTCGGGTCGAACGCGCGCAAGGTACCTGCCGAGCCGGCCACCGCTTCGGCGCCGATCAGCATTTCTCCAGTCAGTTGCATGGGGTATGTGCTCCGTGGTTCTTCGGGAATGGTTCGTCCATTGTATCTCAACAGATACGATGTCTGCCGACAGCATTGCATCATTCTCGCCGCCTGCGAAGGCGCCGACGATACACGCGAAAGCCTTGTCCGGCCAGCGCAGCATGACTTTCCCACACTGTGACGACGATCTGCAAAGGGAAAACCCGAAGTTTCTGAATTCGGGCATTGTCAATAAACTTCCCACCATGTCATACGACGACGTATATTTAAAGTGAACAATCCCCTCCCTCCCCGCGATCTTCCGATCGATCTCGCCGGCAGTGCGCGCCGCACCGCCGTGCGCTACTGGATCCTGGCGATGCTGTTCGTCGTCACGACGCTCAACTATGCGGACCGCGCGACGCTATCGATCACCGGCACGCCGATCCGCAAGGCCTTCGGCATCGATCCGGTGACGATGGGCTACATCTTCTCGGCGTTCAGCTGGGCGTACGTGCTCGCGCAGTTGCCGAGCGGCTGGCTGCTCGACCGGTTCGGCGCGCGCCGCGTGTATGCGACGAGCATCTTTCTGTGGTCGGCGTTCACGCTGCTGCAAAGCACGATCGGCCTCGGCGGCAGCGCCGCGTTCGCGGTGACTGCGCTGTTCGTGATGCGCTTCGCGGTCGGCATCGCCGAAGCACCGGCGTTTCCCGCGAACGCGAAGGTCGTCGCGAGCTGGTTCCCGACTGCCGAGCGCGGCACGGCGTCGGCGATCTTCAACGCCGCGCAGTATTTCGCGGCGGTGGTGTTCTCGCCGCTGATGGCTTGGCTCACGCATGCGTACGGCTGGCACCACGTGTACCTGTGGCTCGGCCTCGCCGGCATCGCGCTCGCGTTCCTGTGGCTGCGCGTGATGAAGGACCCGGCCGACCATCCCGGCGTGAACCGCGCGGAACTCGAGCATATCGAGCAGGGCGGCGGCCTCGTGCGCACGACGAGCCGGCCGGCCGCGGCGCGCGGCACCGGCACGGCATCCGAGGGCAGCCGCGTCGCGGGCTGGTACTACGTGCGCCAGTTGCTGTCGAACCGGATGCTGCTCGGCGTCTATCTCGGCCAGTACTGCGTGAACGTGCTCACGTACTTCTTTCTCACGTGGTTCCCGATCTACCTCGTGCAGGCACGCGGGATGTCGCTGCTGAAGGCCGGCTTCATGACGTCGCTGCCGGCGATCTGCGGCTTCCTCGGCGGCGTGCTCGGCGGGATGCTGTCGGACACGCTGATCCGTCGCGGCGTGTCGCTGACGCTCGCACGCAAGATCCCGATCGTCGGCGGGATGCTGCTGTCGATGGTCATCATCGGCTGCAACTACGTCGACAGCGAAGTGCTGGTGATCGTGCTGATGGCCGTGTCGTTCTTCGGCAAGGGCATCGGCTCGCTCGGCTGGGCCGTCGTCGCGGACACCGCGCCGAAGGAAGCGATCGGCCTGTCGGGCAGCCTGTTCAACATGTTCGGCAACACGGCCGGCATCGTCGCGCCGATCGCGATCGGCTACCTGGTCGGCACGAGCGGCTCGTTCAACGGCGCGCTCGTGTTCGTCGGGCTGAACGCGCTCGTCACCGTGTTCAGCTATCTCGTAATCGTGAAGGACATCAAGCGCGTCGAGCTGCGTCATCGCGACGCCTGAGCATCGGCGGGAATGGAAGGAAGACGACGGCGGCGGCGCGCAAGCGCGCCGCCGTTTTTACATCAGGCCGCGGAATGCGCGACACGCAGCATGTCGTGCACGCCGGACGTCATCAGCGCGAGAAACGCGAGCAGGCCGACGTAGCAGAGCGCGTAGGTCGTCTTCGTCTCGACCGACGTCGCGTAGTACACGCGGTTCTCCGGCGCGGCGGGATCGTAGCGCCACGCGCGTTTCAGCTGCGGCAGCGCGAGAATCGCCATCACGATCAGCAGCGGGCTCGGGCGGTAGACGAACAGCGCGATCAGCACGGGCACGCCGGCGAACCAGATGCGCGGCGACAGCACCGCGGTGATGCGCCCGCCGTCGAATGGCGACAGCGGAATCATGTTGAACAGGTTCAGGAAGAAGCCCGTATAAGACAGCGCGAGCAGCAGGTTGCTGTCGTAGTGCCGCGCGGCCGCGTAGCAGGCCAGCGCGCCGAGCGTGCCGACGAACGGCCCGGCCAGCCCGACGTATGCCTCGGTTTCCGCGTCGTGCGGCATCTCCTTCAGCTGGATCCATGCGCCGACGAACGGGATGAACGTCGGCAGCCCGACGTCGAGCCCGCGCCGCTGCGCGGCCAGGTAGTGGCCGGCTTCGTGCACGAACAGCAGCGCGACGAAGCCGGCCGCGAAGCGCCAGCCGTAGAACAGCGCGTAGACCGCGATCGACGCGAGCATGGTGCCCGCCGACACGAGCACCTTGCCGAGCTTCAGGCCGCCGAAGATCAGTAGCAGCAGCTTCGTCATTCCTTGCGCTCCGTCTCCGGCGCGCCGGACGCATCGGCGACGACCGGTACCGCGGCTGCCTTCGGTTTGCGCCCGAAGAAGCGCTTCAGCCCCGCGCCGGCTGCGAGCAGCGCGACCGCGCCGATCTTGAAGAACTTCACGGCGAACGCGCCGATCACCGCGAGCAGGCCGAGCTTCTTCGCGCCGACGCCGACGATCAGCGCCGCGAGGCCGTACTCGGCGACGTGGTCGGTCGACTTGTTGAAATCGGCGTAGCGCTTGCCGTCGTTGAAGCGGATGTTCGCGAGCAGGTCATCGGCCGAGGCCTTGTACTTCGGCAGATCGGCGAGCGTCGACGCCATCGTCAGCGACAGGTAGCCGTCGCGGCCGAGCACGAGCGTCCGGTAGTTCACGCCGTCGATCTCTGCGTTCGCGGCCGCGCCCTTGTCGCGGATGATCGCGGACCACACGAGCCGGTGTGTCGCGGCGTCGTACGCAGGCGCCTTCGCCCAGCCGACCACCTCGGTTTCGGGCAGGCCGCGTTCCTTGCGCGCCGGGTTGCCTTCCTCGGTGCCGGCCTGCAGGCTCTTCAGCAATTCGTCGGGTTTCCAGTCCTTCGCGTCGTCGTCGCGGATGTAGCCGCTCGGCTCGAACGACACGACCGAAATCCAGTCGGCGTCCGGATCCTCGGGCAGCACGAGGCCGACCAGCTTCGACTCGTCGATCGAGTTGCCCATCGAGCGCAGGTAGCGGCCGGCTTCGGCCGCCGGTACGAACGATTCGCCTTCCTTCAGCTTCAGCACGGCTTCGTGCTTCACGTCGATATCGGTCGGCCCGTTCACGACGGCCTTGTTGGCGGCCGCGGCGGCGGCCCTCATTTCGACCTGTGCGGCTTCGGTTTGCGCATGGCCGCTGGTCGCGACGAGTGCGAGCATCGCCACGCAGGCGAGTCGGACGGCGAGTCTTTTCATTGTTGGATTCCCCTGGATTGCCTTGTCGTGAATGTGCGCGGCGTCCGGCCCGGGGCTTCGTGGCCGCGGGTCCGGCGCCGCCTCTCAGATGGCACGGAGGCTATGGTAACGCAGCGCCGGAGAGCGTCCGGGAACGAAATGCGGGGGTGGAAGGACGCCTCGGGGGCGGCCGGCGGATTCGGCGACGCGCGCCGGTGCGGAATGCTTACCTCGCAGGTAATGCCCGGCGCGCGCGGGATTGCCTATCATCGTGACCATGAACTCGACCGCCGCCCTCCATTCGCTCCCCCCGTCCGCCGGCCGCGCGGCCGGCATCGGCCCGCTGCTGCGCACCTGGCGTCAACGCCGGCGCCTGAGCCAGATGGCGCTTGCGCTGGAAGCGGAGGTGTCCGCGCGGCACCTGAGCTTCGTCGAATCGGGCCGCGCACAGCCGAGCCGCGACATGGTGCTGCATCTCGCGGAGCGCCTCGACGTGCCGCTGCGCGAGCGCAATGCGCTGCTCGTCGCGGCCGGCTATGCGCCGCTGTTTCGCGAGCGGCCGTTCTCCGATCCGCAGCTCGATGCGGCGCGCCACGCGGTCGAGGCCGTGCTGCGCGGCCACGAGCCCTACCCGGCGCTCGCCGTGGATCGCCACTGGACGCTGCTCGCCGCGAACCGGATGCTCGGCGCACTGGTCGCGCAGGCCGATCCGGCGCTGCTGCAGCCACCCGTCAACGTGCTGCGCCTGAGCCTGCATCCGGACGGCCTCGCGTCGCAGATCGTCAACTGGCACGAATGGCGCGCGCACATCCTGCATCGGCTGCAACGGCAGATCGACGCGAGCGGCGACCGCACGCTGCACGCATTGCGCGACGAACTCGCCGCGTATCCAGCGCCGGCCGGGCAGCCCGACGACACGCTTGCACGCACCGACTATGCGGACATCGCGGTGCCGCTGCGGCTGCGCACAGCGGCCGGCGAGCTGACGTTCTTCAGCACGACGACGGTGTTCGGCACGCCGGTCGACGTCACGCTGTCGGAGCTCGCGATCGAGGCGTTTTTCCCGGCGAATCCGGAGACGGCGGACGCGATGCGGGCACTGGCGGACGCGTCGCCAGCGCAGTAATGCACGGCGAACGAAGAACCGATGCTTCCGGCGCTCGGGCCCCCACCAGCCATCGTGCCGACCGGCCGGTGGCGAGCAGCGCATCCATGGTCGCCTTCGCTGCCGGTGTCGGCTACCGCAGGTAATCCACCCGCAGCGGCGACGCGTCAGGGAGCAGCCTCCTGACGCGGAAAGCCGGCCACCGGCGCGGCGGCGCCGATGGCGTGACGACTGGATGATCGTCCTGGGCCACCGTCACGTATAGAGCGACGCCGGCGGCAACTCCCCGGTCAGCGCAAACCGGCCGACGTCGCGCAGCCGATAGTCGAGCGGATCGTGCAGCGTATGCGTGCGTGCATTCCGCCAGAAGCGATCGAGGCCGAGCGATGCAGCCGTCGCGCGGGCGCCGCACGCATCGAACAGCGCCTCGCCGTTGGCGAGCGCCGCGCGCTGCGCGACGATCTTCGCGTCCGACACGGCGAGCGCCACCTCGGCCCGTTCGCCGGCCGTCAACGCTTCGCGCCGCGTCCATGCGCGCTGCAACTCGACGGCCGCGCGGTCGGCCAGCGATGCCGCCGCGACCGCCTGCACGCGCATGTCGCCGAAGCGCTGCAGCGTGTACGGATCGTCGCTCGCCCGCGCGACACCCGAGTGGATCCACGGCCGGCCGTGCTTCAGCACGTAGTCGCGCGCCTCGGCCAGCGCGCCCTCCGCAAGCCCGACGAACAGGTTCGTCAGCACGAGCTGCGACACCAGCGTGCGCAGCGTCGCGCGCGGCGTCGGCGGCGTCTCCGACCGGTGCAGTACATCGTCCGGCGCGAGCGTCACGCCGTCGAAGCGCACGCTGCCGCTGTCGGTCTGGCGCTGGCCGATCGGATCCCAGTCCTCGTCGACCGTCATTCCGTCACGATCGGTCGGCACCACGCCGAACACGGCGCGCCCCGTTTCCGGATCGTGCGCGGACACGGTCATCCGCTGCGAACCACGCGTGCCCGAGCAGAAGCCCTTCACGCCGTCGAGTCGATAGCCGCCGTCCGGCGTCGCGGTCGCCACCAGCCGCGTGTCGAGCGGATTGACCGCATTGCCCCACCACCAGCGATGCTCGACCGTGCCGCGCAGATAGCGTTCGCGCTGCGCCGCGCTGCCCCATACGTCGACGCTCACGACCTGCAGGACCTGAAACCCGACCAGATGCGCGAGCGCGCTGTCGACGCGCGCGATCCGCCGGATCGTGTCGTAGATCGCCGGCCATGCGGCTTCCTGTCCGCCGAATTCGCGCGGCACCGCGAGCGTCAGCAGGCCCGCATCGGCGAGCCGCTGCTTCGCGTCGGCCGCGTGACCGCCCGCGCGGTCGCGCGCGGCCGCCGTCGCGCGCAGCGCGTCGAGCGCATGCGTCAGTGCATCGGCGTCGATCGCACGTGCATCGGGATCCGGCGCAAACGTCGCCGGGCCGCGGGGATCGTTCATGCGACGGCTTCCTGCGCAATAGTTGCGTGCGCAACGACTTCGCCGGACAGCGGCACCAGCGCAGGGAGCCTGCGGCCAGTCAGCCGCGACAGGATCTCGCGCCGCCAGTCGTCGTAGATCGCGCGGTATTCGTCGATATCCGCACCGAACACGTGCGCGGTATGCGCGTATTCGTCATGCAAGTAGCCGTCGAGCCGTATCTGCGTTTCCTCGTCGGCCGCGATCACGCGGTCGATCAGCGCGTCACGCTCGGCGGTCGGCAGCGCCTTCAACGTGTCGAACCACCACCGGACGATCTGCACGCGATGCCACTCCTCGTCCGGACGGATCCGGTTTTCGCCGTGCTCGCGCATCGCACCGTCGGCGATGCGGCCGGTCTTGCGCTGAATCCACAGCTTCGCGAGGATGTGCAGCTCGTAATGCCATTCGAACGCGAGGAAGCCCGCGACGTCGCGCACCGCGATGTCGCCGATGCGTGCCCAGTGCGCGCCAACGAGCCGCTCGACCTCCGGCAGCGGATCGCGTCCCGTCAGTTCGGTCACGCGCTCGCGGCCGATCGCCGCATGCGCGCCGTCGTCGCCGAGCTGGCGCGACAGGATCAGCTGGAAATGCGGATCGTCGCGGAACAGCGTGTCGATCGCCTTCGCGACGACCTGCACGATGAACAGGTCGTGCGACGCCATCTTCGTGTAGTAGTCGGCGACGGCGGCCAGTTCGTCTTCGCCGCGCGGTTCGCGCGGCGGCGTCGCGAGCTTGGCCGGAAAGCCGGGACGATGGCGTCGCGCCACGTCCAGAAACAGCGCTTCCTCGAATTGTCCGTTCCAGTCGCGCGGTGCGCCGATGGGCAAGGTCATGGGTATCGTTCTCTCAGGGTCTTGAAGGAAGGGAGCCGGCGCTCGTGGCACCGCTCAGGTACGCCGGGTCACGCGTCGGACCAGGCGGTCGCCCGTGATCTGCACGGCCGATACGAGTGCGATCAGGATCACGATCACGGTTGCCATCACGGTGGTGTCGAAGCGCTGGTAGCCGTAGCGGATCGCGAGATCGCCGAGCCCGCCCGCACCGACGGCGCCCGCCATCGCGGTCGAGCCGATCAGCGCGACGACGGTGATCGTGAAGCCGCCAAGCATGCCGGGCAGCGCCTCCGGCAGCAGCACGTGCCATACGATATGGCGGCGTTTCGCGCCCATCGCGAGCGCGGCCTCGATCAGCCCGCGATCGACTTCGCGCAGGCTCACTTCGGCAATCCGCGCGAAGAACGGGATCGCGGCGATCGACAGCGGCACGACGGCCGCCCACACGCCGATCGTCGTGCCGATCAGCACGCGTGTGAACGGCAGCAGCGCGACGAGCAAGATGATGAACGGGGTCGAGCGGAACACGTTGACGAGCGCGCCGAGCACGGCGTTCACGCCGCGCCGCGCGTAGATGCCGCCGGGCGCGGTCGTCACGAGGATCACCGCGAGCGGGATGCCGATCAGCGCAGCAACCGCGGCCGACGCGGCGACCATCGACAGCGTGTCGCGGATCGCGTCGAGCAGTTCGGGCCACCAGAGCTCAAACATAGCCGAGCACCTCCGCGCGATTCGCATGGCGGCGCGCGCGTTCGAGCAACGCGGCGACCGCGCCGCCGCGTGCCGGCGCCTGCCCGGGTTCATCCGCGCGCGGCGCGGCAGCAATCACGAGCCGCCCCTGCGCATGCCCCTGAATCCGCTCGATGCCGCCGTGCAGGAAGCGCACCGAGCCGCCGAGCGCCGCCGCGAGCGCGCCGACGTCCGGCTCGCCGCCGCTTTCGCCCGTATAGCGGATGTCGAGCACGACCTGTGCACCGTCCGGCAGCGCGGCCTCTTCGGGCAACGGCTGCACGCGCGCGGCCAGTTCGGCCGGCAGGTCGTGCACGAGCGTGCTGAGCAGCGCGCGCGTCGCGCCGTGGCGCGGATCGCCGAACACGCGCCACACCGGGCCCGTTTCGACGACCTCGCCCTGTTCGATCACCGCGACCGTGTCGCATACCGCGCGGATCACTTCCATCTCGTGCGTGATCAGCACGATCGTCAGCCCGAGACGGCGGTTGATGTCGGCGAGCAGTGCGAGGATCGACTGGGTCGTCTCGGGATCGAGCGCCGACGTCGCCTCGTCGCACAGCAGCACCTCCGGATCGTGCACCAGCGCCCGCGCGATGCCGACGCGCTGCTTCTGGCCGCCCGACAGGCTCGCCGGATACGCATCGCGCTTCGCGGCGAGCCCGACGAGATCGAGCAGCGCATCGACCCTGCGCGTGCGCTCGGCCTTCGGCACGCCGGCGATCTTCAGCGGCAGCGCGACGTTCTCGAACACCGTCTTCGCCGACAGCAGGTTGAAATGCTGAAACACCATCCCGGTGCGGCGGCGCAGCGCGACGAGCCCGTCCTCGTCGAGCGTGCCGACGTCGATACCCTGCACGCGCACGCTGCCCGAACTCGGGCGCTCGAGGCCGTTGACGAGCCGCAGCAGCGTCGACTTGCCGGCGCCGCTGCGACCGATGATTCCGAACACTTCGCCGCGCCGCACGTCGAGCGTCACGTCGCGCAGCGCGGCGGCCTGGCCGCGCGGCGTCGCGAATACCTTGCCGACGTGTGCGAGCGACACGGCGGCGCCGTCGGCCGGCGCGGCCGCTACGTCATGCGACTCATGCTCCTCTGCGCCGACACCGGCGCCAGCCCGCACGGCGGACGTCTCGATGAAACCCAGCGTATCGAACAGTTGCGTCATCGCTTCGCTCCGTCACGTTCATGCATGCGCGGGATGCGCGGGTTCCGTTGCCGGCACGGCGGGCAGCCGGTGCTGCGCGCCCGTATGCCAGGCCGGCAGCCGTGCACCGGCGCCGAACAGTTTCTCGCGCAGCGTCGGCGCGGGATCGTAGTCTTCCTTGTAGATGCCGCGGTTCTGCAGCTCGGGCACGACCCAGTCGACGAAATCCTCGAACGACTCGGGCATCACGGTGCGCGTCAGGTTGAAGCCGTCGATGCCCGTCTCGTCGATCCACGACTGCAGTTCGTCGGCGACCTGCGACGGCGAACCGACGATCGGCGCGTAGCGGCCGCCGAGCGACATCTGTTCGAGCATCCGGCGCACGGTCCACGTGCCGGTCGTGCTCTTGCGCGAGATCGCGTCGACGGCCGACTGGATCGAATCGGTCTTCACGTACGAGATCGGTTCGTCGAGGCCGTACTTCGCGAAGTCGATGCCGGTCGAGCTCGCGAAATGCGCGAGGCCGGCTTCGGGGCTCGCGTAGCGCCGGTATTCGTCGAACTTCTCGCGCGCGAGCCGCTCGGTCTCCGCCGTCACGACACTCACGCCCGCGAAGATCTTGATCGACGCCGGATCGCGCCCCTGCCGCACGGCGGCCGCGCGGATGTCGAGCGCCGCCGCGCGCGCAGCAGCCTTGCTCTGCCCGTTCACGAACACGCACTCCGCATGCCGCCCCGCGAACTCGACGCCGCGCGCGGACGAACCGGCCTGGTACAGCACCGGCGTGCGCTGCAGCGACGGTTCGCTCAGGTGGATCGCATCGATCGAATAGAACGGCCCGTCGTGCTTCACGCGCCGCACCTTGCCCGGTTGCGCGAACACGCGCGCCTGCGTGTCGCGGATCACCGCGTCGTCGTCCCAGCTCCGTTCCCACAGCTTGTAGACGACGTCCATGTAGTCGTCCGCGCGTTCGTAGCGGTCGTCGTGACCGATCTGCTGCGCGAGGCCCATTCCGCGTGCGGCGCTGTCGAGATAGCCGGTCACGATGTTCCAGCCGACGCGCCCCTTCGTCAGGTGGTCGAGCGTCGACATCCGGCGCGCGAACAGGTAAGGCGGTTCGTAGGTCAGGTTCGCGGTCACGCCGAAGCCGAGATGTTGCGTGACCTGCGCCATCGCGGGCACGAGCAGCAGCGGATCGTTGACGGGCACCTGCACCGATTCGCGCAGCGCGGCATCCGGGCCACCGCCGAACACGTCGTACACGCCAACGATGTCCGCGAGAAAGATCCCGTCGAACTTGCCGCGTTCGAGCGTCTTCGCGAGATCGGCCCAGTAGTCGAGATCGGTGTAGTGCGCGGAGCGGTCGCGCGGATGCGTCCACAGACCGTGGTTGATGTGCCCGACGCAATTCATGTTGAACGCGTTGAGCAGGATCTTCTTGCGGTTCGCCGTCGTCATGTCGCCTCCGTCACCACGCGATCGCGTACAGCGAGCCGAACGCGTTGTCGAGCGCACGGCGCACCGCGGGCGAGTGCTGGTAGATCGCGATGAACTGGCGGATGCGCGGATCGTTCACGCTCTCGGGCCGCACGACCCACTGGATCGCGAAATTCTTGTTCTCGGTGCCGTCGAACAGCAGCGCGCTGTTCGGGTCGGCCGTGCCGGCAAGCTTGATGAAGCTCGGGTAGCCCTGCGCGAGGTCGACGTCGTCGAGCGAGCGCGCGAGCTGCGACGCCTCGAGCGGAATGATCTTCAGGTGCTTCGGGTTGGACACGATGTCGTGCGTCGTCGCGCGGTAGTCGGCACCCGGCTTCAGCGTGATGAGGCCCGCGCGCTGCAGCAGCAACAGCCCGCGCCCGCCGTTCACCGGATCGTTCGCGATCGCGACGCGCGCGCCGTCCTTCAGCTCGGCGAAACGTTTCACCTTCTTCGAATAGAGGCCGATCTTCATGATCGTGCCCGGTGCGATCGACACGAAGTCGTAGCCGCCCTGCTTCTTCGCGTTCTCGAGAAACGGGATGTGCTGGAAGTAGTTGACGTCGATGTCCTTGTTCGCGAGCGCCGCGTTGGGCGTATTCCAGTCGGTGAACTCGACGATCCGCACGTCGAGCCCCTGCGCCTTCGCCTCCTTCGCGGCGATCTTCAGCGCTTCGATCTGCGGGCTCGTCGAGATGCCGACCTTCAGCGGCGCGGTGTCGGCGCGCGCGCCGCCCGGCAGCGCGACGCCGAGCAACACCGCGAGCAGCGCGGCCGTCAGCAGCCGGGCCGGCCGGATGAGCCTTACGACACGGCTGGCGGAAAAGGGGGCGGAAAAAACGGCATGCAGCATGGGACCACTCTCCTGTCCAAAGACGGTATCGACGGATGAGCGACGCCGCGGCGAACGCGCGGGCGTTCTCCGGACAGTCGTCGTCGCATCGGAAAAGGATCAGCCGATGATAGAGAGCGGCGGGAAGGCGGTCTACGAAGCGATTGTGCGAAGAAAATCGCGCGCGGCGATATGGCACGCGATCAGGGCCGGCCGCCCGGCCGCCCGGCCGAAATCTCGGCCTGTGCGCCGGGCGGATTCCGAAATCTCGGCCAGCCTGGGCTGAAGCCATTTCATCAGACGACACAAATCCCTTATGAATCAAAGAATTAAAAATATTCCGGCAGACCGGATTTCTGGCACGGGGGTTGCGTAATAGACGGCACACGATGCCGCGAAGCCATGCTGGCATTCCAACATCAGGAGACACGTCTTGCAGACATCTATCCATACCCAATCCAGTCCGGAGCCGATTTCCGAGGCCGGTCCCGCTACGCGCGAACGCTTCTGGCCGGAAGGCTGGTGGAAGCTGATGGAAATCCGCATCGGCATCATCCCGCTGCCGGTCTACGTGATCCTGTTCGGGCTGATCGTCGGCTTCGCGGTCACGGGCAAGGTGCCCGGCGAGATTTCGATGGCGATCGCCGTGCTGGCGTTCTTCGGCTTCACATGCGCGGAACTCGGCAAGCGCCTGCCGCTCCTGCGCAACATCGGCGCGGCCGCGATCTTCGCGACCTTCGTGCCGTCGGCGCTCACCTACTACCACGTGCTGCCGAAGCCGGTGCTGAACCTCACCGTCGAGTTCACGAAGTCGACGAACTTCCTGTACCTGTTCATCGCGTCGATCATCGTCGGCAGCATCCTGAGCATGGACCGGCGCGTGCTGATCCAGGGCTTCGTGAAGATCTTCATCCCGCTCGCCGCCGGCTCGGTCGCGGCCGCGATCGTCGGCACGGCGGTCGGCACCGCGCTCGGCCTCGGCGCGCGCCACACGCTGCTGTACATCGTCGTGCCGATCATGGCGGGCGGCGTCGGCGAAGGCGCGATTCCGCTGTCGATCGGCTATTCGGAACTGATGCACCTGCCGCAAGGCGAGATGTTCGCGATGGTGCTGCCGCCGGTGATGCTCGGCAGCCTGACCGCGATCATCCTGTCGGGCGCGCTCGACATGCTCGGCAAGCGCCTGCCGCACCTGACCGGCAACGGCCGCCTGCAGGTCGGCGAAAACGGCGACATGACGCCGGAAAACGAAGAGATCCGCGGCCACGTCGACGTCACGCACATCGCGGGCGCCGGCATCACGGCGATCACGCTGTACCTCGTCGGCCTGATGGCACACAAGCTGTTCGGCCTGCCCGCGCCGGTCGCGATGCTGTTCCTCGCAGTGCTGGTGAAGCTCGCGCGCGCCGTGTCGCCGCCGCTGCAGGAAGGCGCATTCGTCGTCTACAAGTTCTTCTCGACCGCCGTCACGTATCCGCTGCTGTTCGCGATCGGCGTCGCCATGACGCCGTGGGACAAGCTGACCGCCGCCTTCACGATCGTCAACGTCGTCACGATCGTGTCGACCGTCGCGACGCTGATGGGCACCGGTTTCGTGGTCGGCCGCCTGCTGAAGATGTACCCTATCGACACCGCAATCGTGAACGCCTGCCACAGCGGGCAAGGCGGCACCGGCGACGTCGCGATCCTGACCGCCGCGAACCGGATGCAGCTGATGCCGTTCGCGCAGATCGCGACGCGCATCGGCGGCGCGATCGTCGTCACGGTAACGCTGATCCTGGTCGCGCACTTCGGATGATGCGCGGCCGCGCGCACCGTCGCGCAGGCTGCTTCGCACGCGCCGCCGCCGGCTCTGCCGGCGCGCGGCGCGCGTCGTTCCAGCGGGGCGATTGCGGAGGGCCGGTCGCGAAAGGTTGGTTGCGGACGGCCGGTTGCGGACGGCCGGTTGCGGACGGCCGGTTGCGGGCTTCGATGAGGGCGAACGTGCAGAAGAGCTTCAAGGGAATCCCGTGGTGGGGCTGGGCGTCGGCCGCCGTGCTGTATGTCGGCGTGGCGGGCGCGGCGGTCGATTTCGCGTGGGAACGCGCGATCGACGCGCTCGAGGAAACCGGCGCGCACCGGCTCGACTTGTATGCGTCGAGCCTGAAGAGCGAGCTCGGCCGTTTCGAGATCCTGCCCGGCCTGGTCGCGCGACAGGATGGCGTGCGCGCGCTGCTGAAGGCCGCGCCGCAGGACCGCACCGCGCTCGCTCACACGGTGAACACGTATCTCGAGGCCGTGAACCGCGACGCAGGCAGCGGCGCCGTCGACGTGATCGACCTGCGCGGAGAAGTGATCGCCGCCAGCAACTGGAACGAGACGATCAGCTTCGTCGGCACGAACGTGTCATACCGGCCGTACTTCAAGGACGCCCTCGCGCACGGCAGCGGCCGCTTCTTCGGGATCGGCACCAATACCGGCGTGCCGGGCGTCTACTTCGCGAGCGCGGTGCGCGACGGCGGCGTGCCGATCGGCGCGGCGGCAGTGAAGATCAGCGTCGACCCGCTCGAATCCGCGTGGCGCGCGCCGGGCGTCGCGGCGATGGTAGTCGACGGCAACGGCGTGGTCGTGATCTCGACCGAGCCGGCGTGGAAATTCACCGCGCTGCGCCCGATCACCGCGCAGCAGCAGCGCGACATCCAGGCGTCGCGGCAATACGCGGGCCGCACGGTCGACGTGCTGCCGTACCGCCACATCGGCGACCGCAGCGCTGCCGCGTGGTTCGGCACGTTCCCCGACCCGCGTCACACCGGCCGCAACACGCGCTATCTCGTGATGTCGCGCCCCGCACCGCAGGCTGGCGATTCGCTGATGGTGCTGCTCGACATCGCCGGCGCGCGGCGCCAGCAACAGACCGCGTTCGTGTTCGTCACCGGCGCGTTTCTGATCGCCGCACTGCTGGTCGGCTACGCGATCCAGCGCCGCCGGGCGATCGTCGCGCGGCTGAACGCGCAGGACGCGCTGCGCCGCGCGAACGACCGGCTCGAGCTGACCGTCGCGCAGCGCACCGCTGCGCTGACGGCCGCGAACGAGCAGATGCAGCGCGAGATCGTCGAACGCGAACGCACCGAGCAGCGGCTGCGCGATTCGCAGCAGGAAGTCGTGCATGCGGGCAAGCTCGCGGTGCTCGGGCAGATGGCGGCCGGCCTCACGCACGAGCTGAACCAGCCGCTCGTCGCGATCCGCACGCTGTGCGACAACGCGCGCACGTTCTTCGAGCGCGGCCAGCCGGCACCGGCGTACGCCAATCTCGAACGAATCGGCAAGCTCGTCGACAGCATGGCCGTGCTCACCGGCGAGCTGAAGACCTTCGCGCGCAAGCCCGACGTCGAGCGCGTCGCCGTGTCGCTGAACGAGGCCGTCGCGCATGCGCGGCTCATCTACGATGCGCGGATCCGCGACGAAAGCGTGCAGCTCGACGTGAACATCGTGCCGGGCACGACGGTGTCCGCCGAATCGAGCCAGCTGCAGCAGGTGATCGTGAACCTGCTCGGCAACGCGCTCGACGCGGTGCACGACGCGCCCGTGCGGCGCATCGTCATCGAAGCCGCCAAGGCGGACGAATCCGACGATTCGGACGATGCGGACGAAGCCGGTCGCGTGCGCTTCACCATCGCCGACAGCGGCGCCGGCATCGCGCCCGAGGTGCTGCCGCACCTGTTCGAGCCGTTCGTCACCACCAAGCCGCGCGGCCAGGGCCTCGGGCTCGGCCTCGCGATCACGTCCCGCATCGTCGAGGCGTTCGGCGCGAAGATCGCCGCGACGAACCGCGACGCAGGCGGCGCGCAGTTCACCATCGAATTCGCGGCGGCGACGCCGCAACAAAGGACAGAGCATGGAAGATGAGATTCGCGTGCTGGTCGTCGAGGACGATGAAAACGTCCGGATCGGCGTCGAGCAGGCCGTCGCGCTCGCCGGGTTCCCGGTCGACGCGTTCGCGTCGGCCGCCGACGCGCTCGCGCACGTCGCGCCCGGCGCGCCCATCGTGATCGTGTCGGACGTGCGGATGCCGGGCATCGACGGGCTGCAGCTGCTCGAGCGCGTGATGACCGTCGATGCGCAGATCCCGGTCGTGCTGATCAGCGGCCACGCCGACATCTCGACGGCCGTCGGCGCGATGCAGGACGGCGCGTACGACTTCATCGAGAAGCCGTTTTCGTCGGACGTGATCGCCGGCCGCGTCGCGCGCGCGGTCGAAAAGCGCCGGCTCACGCTCGAGGTGCAGGGGCTGCGCGCGGCGCTCAACAACTGGCAGGGCATCGAGGCGTTCGTGCTCGGCAAGTCGCCCGCGATGGCCGACGTGCGCAAGAAGATCCTGCGCCTCGCCGATACGTCGGTGTCGGTGCTGATCACCGGCGAGACGGGCACCGGCAAGGAACTGATCGCGCGCAGCCTGCACGACTTCGGCGGACGGCGCGATGCGCATTTCGTCGCGCTGAACTGCGGCGGCCTGCCCGAGCAGGTCTTCGAGAGCGAGCTGTTCGGCCATGAGGCCGGCGCATTCACCGGCGCGATCAAGAAGCGCATCGGCAAGATCGAATGGGCGCACGGCGGCACGCTGTTCCTCGACGAGATCGAGACGATGCCGATTCCGCTGCAGATCAAGATGCTGCGCGTGCTGCAGGAGCGCGTGGTCGAGCGGCTCGGCGCGAACGAGCTGATTCCGGTCGACTGCCGTGTCGTCGCCGCGTCGAAGGCCGATCTCGCCGAGCTCGCGGCCGACGGACGCTTCCGCGCCGACTTGCTGTATCGGCTCAACGTCGCGCAGATCGAGCTGCCGCCGCTGCGCGAGCGGCGCGAGGATGTGCCGCTGCTGTTCGAGCATTTCGTGCTCGCGGCCGCGCGGCGCTTCGGACAGCCGGCACCCATCGTCACGGCTGCGCAGGTGTCCGAACTGATGACGCATGCATGGCCCGGCAACGTGCGCGAACTGCAGAACGTGGCCGACCGCTTCGTGCTCGGCCTGACCGGCGACAGCCTGCTGTCGTCGGGCGGCGCACCCGCGACGGGCGGCACGCTCGCGGAGCAGCTCGCGTATTTCGAGCGGATGCTGATCGAGGACATGCTGCGGCGTCACAACGGCAACGTTGCGGACGCAAGCGTCGCACTCGGCATGCCGAAGAAGACGCTCTATCACAAGCTGCGCAACCTGCGGATTCCCGCGCGCGGCGACGCTGCCGCCGACGGCGGCGAATGACGCGAACGAGGATACGCACATCAGCATGGATCGCATCGACATCACCGAACACGACCGCCTCATGGGCCAACCCCGCGGCCACCTGATCCGCGGCGTGACCCGCGCGCAGAAGACCTTCCGCCCGAGCGACTGGCCCGAACGGCTCGCGGGCGTCATCACGCTGTTCGTCGGCGAACGGCGGCCCGGCTATCCGTGCGCGCTGTCGCGGCTCGCGATGCCGGTCGTCGACGGCGGCGTCAAATGCCTGGTCGTGTCGGACGAATTGCGCGACGTGTGTGCGGATGCGTTCGACTTCGCGATGCAGTTCGCCGCCGACAACGACCTTCCCGTCGAGCTTCAGACCGCGCCCGCGCTGGCGGTGCGGTGACGGGCGGGCCGCGTTCGGCGGCCCTTCTTTCTCCCTTTCTCCCCTTTTTCCTCGCGCCCCGATGCGCGTGTGCGCAGGCATTCGCACGCGTTTTCAACCGAGAAATCAATCGTCGGATGATTGAAAGATTCGACACATCACCACGCCCCGACAAGGGTTTTCAGCCGAGCCATCAATAAAATTGATCGTGACGATGAAAATTATGCGTTTTCCTTGCAGGTCGCCGTGATGCATAGTTGCGTCGTGTTGACGCACCTTTGAGTCTTTCAGCCATGAACATGCGAATCGAGCCTTCGGTGCTCGCGAACCCCGACCTGCAATTTGCGACGCTTTCGTCGGGCATCAGCCTGCCGTATGTCGAGCGGGGCAGCGGCGCGCCGATGGTGTTCGTGCACGGATCGTTGTGCGACTACCGTTACTGGGATCCGCAACTCGCCTCGCTGTCGGCGCACTACCGCTGCATCGCACCAAGCCTGAGCCACTACTGGCCGGCCGTCGAAGCGGGCATCCAGGACGAGTTCAGCTGGCAGAACCACGTCGACGAGCTCGCCGAATTCATCGACGCGCTCGATCTCGGCCCCGTGCATCTGGTCGGCCATTCGCGTGGCGGCAGCATCGCGTTCAACGTCGCACGCCAGCATCCGCAGCTCGTCGACACGCTCACGCTCGCCGATCCGGGCGGCCCGCTGCAGCAGCAGCCGGGCGTGCGCGAAGCCGCGCTGCCGGCTGCCGCGATCGCACTGCGCACGAAGGCCGTGAACCTGATCGGTCAAGGCGAAGTCGAAACCGGCCTCGAGATGTTCGTCGATTCGGTGAGCCTGCCCGGCGCATGGAAGAAGAGCACGTCGCGCTTTCGCACGATGGCGATCGACAACGCAAGCACGCTGCCGAAGCAGCTGCGCGATCCGCTGCCCGCCTATTCGCAGCACACGGCATCGGATATCGCATGCCGCACGCTGCTGATCGACGGCCAGCGCAGCCCGAAGATGTTCCGCAACAACGTCGACACGCTGTCGCAGTGGATCGGCGATGCACAACGGCAGACCGTCGCCGGTGCGTCGCACGGGATGAACGCGGCGAGCCCCGCGGTGTTCAACCGTTACGTGCACGAGTTCGTCGCCGCGTAAGGTTCACGCGCGGCTCGCGGGCGGCATGCGCGCCGCCCGTTACCCCCCTCTCTTCCGAAACGAAACGATGCGGGCTGGCCCGTGTCGATTCGTTTTCCTATCCGTTACGCGACCGGCTCGGCCTTGCGCGTCACCGCATCCGGCAATCCGAACACGCTGTCGAACGACCCGTTGCACGCGAACGTGAAGATCGGGAAGAACACGATCGGCACCGCATCGTAGCGGAACGCCTGCGGCAGCGACACGTCGAGCCACCACGCGCTCAGCGGGATCAGGCACGTCACCAGCGATCTGGAATCCGATCGCGTGCCAGACGCGCCGCCCGACGGTGCGCGTGGTTTCCGCTCGCCGACGTTCCCACGGGTGCGTGCGGCGGGGCACCGCCGCACGCACCGTTCGCCGGTGCTGCACGAGATTGACCGTTAGTTGCGATATCAGCCCGACGCTCCATGAAAAACCCCCGGTCACGCAGGCCTGAGCCTGCATGCCGGGGGCTTCGATTCGCGACCGACGGCCGGGGCGACGAATCGCCGCCGTTCACGCTCAGCGCGCAGCCACCTCCGCCTGGCCCGTCGCCGCATCGCCGACCGCCACCGGCGCCGCCCCCCAACCGCCGCCCAGCGCACGAATCAGGTTCACGGTCGACACCGCCTGCGCACCGGTCAGCTGGTTCGCCTGCAATTGCGACTGCAGCACCGAGCGCTCGCTGTCGATCACGTCGAGATAGGCCACTTCGCCTTCCTGATACTGCGTACGCGACAACGTCGCCGCCCGGCGCGACGCATTGACCGCCGCATCCTGTGCGCGAATCTGGTCGTCGAGCAGACGCAGATCGGCGAGATTGTCCTCGACCTCGCGGAACGCGACGAGCACCTGCTGCCGGTAGTTCGCGACCTGCTCGTCGTACTGCGCGCGCGCCTGCTGCACGCCGGCCGCACGCCGTCCGCCGTCGAACAGCGGCAGCGTCAGCGCGGTACCGGCGAACGGCCCGAGCAGGAACGTGCGGCTCGACCACAGGAACAGGTTGCCGAGCGTCGACGCCTCATACCCGAACGCACCCGTGATATCGAGCTTGGGGAAGTACGCCGACTTCGCGAGACCGATCCGCGCATTCGCGGCCGCCATCGCACGCTCGGCCGCCGACACGTCCGGGCGCCGTTCGAGCAGCGCGGACGGCAGGCCCGCGGGGATCTTCACCGCGACCGGCACGATCGGCGTCTCCTTGAACGCGAAGTCCGCAGGCGCCTTGCCGAGCAGGATCGCGAGCGCATGCTCGGACGCCGCGCGGCGGCGCGCGACGCCGACCGCATCGGCCTGCGCGGTCGCCAACTCGTTCTTCGCACGCGACACGTCGAGTTCGCTGATGTCGCCTTCGTTGAAGCGGCGCTGCACGAGCTTCAGCGCCTGGTCACGCAGTTCGACCGTGCGACGGTACAGGTCCTGATCCGAGTCGAGCTGGCGCAATTCGAAGTAGTTCTGCGCGACGTCCGCCTGCAGCGCGAGCTGCACCGAGCGGAACAGCGCTTCGCTCTGCGCCTGGTCGGCACGCGACGCCTCGACGTTGCGGCTCACGCGGCCGAACAGGTCGGCCTCGTAGGACACCGTGCCCTGTGCGCGCCACAGCGTCGCGGTGGTCGGGCCCGTGCCCTGCGGCTGGAACTGCGACGCCGACGACAGCCCCTCGCGCGTCGGCCCGAACCCGGCGCCGACCTGCGGGAACCACTGCGAGCGCGCGGTGCGGGTCGCCGCACGCGCTTCCTCGACGCGCGCGGCCGCGGCCTTCAGGTTCTGGTTGGCGGCGAGCGCCTGCGACTCGAGCGCGTCGAGCACCGGATCGCCGAACGCCTTCCACCATTCGCCGCGATGCTCGCCGTCGGCCGGTTCGGCGGTCTTCCACGTGCCGGCCTGTTCGCCGGCCGCGAGCGTCGGCGCTTCCTTGAACGCCGCGGGCGTCGACACATCCGGGCGCTTGTAGTCGGGCCCCACCGCGCACGCGGCGAGCAGCGTCGCGAGCAGGGTGCTCGCGGCCGCCACCTTCGCGAAGCGCATCAGGCCAATCGAGTTGTACATGTTGTCCATCTTGTTTTCCTCAAGCATCCGAAGCCGGCACGCCCGTAGCCGGCGCACCCGAAGGCGACACGCCATAGCCGGCCGAGTCCTTGCCGGCGACGTGGATCTTGCCGCCCGCCAGCGTGCGCAGCACGACATAGAACACCGGCGTCAGCATCAGCCCGAACAGCGTCACGCCGAGCATCCCGAAGAACACCGCGATACCCATCGCATGCCGCATCTCGGAGCCCGCGCCCGTCGACGTGACGAGCGGCACGACGCCCATGATGAATGCGATCGACGTCATCAGGATCGGGCGCAACCGCAGGCGGCTCGCCTCGATCGCGGCCTCGAGCGGCGTCCTGCCGTCATGCTCCAGTTCACGTGCGAATTCGACGATCAGGATCGCGTTCTTCGCCGACAGCCCCACCAGCACCATCAAGCCGATCTGCGTGAAGATGTTGTTGTCGCCCTGCGTAAGCCACACGCCCGTGAGCGCCGACAGAATGCTCATCGGCACGATCAGGATCACCGCCAGCGGCAGCGTCAGGCTTTCGTACAGCGCGGCGAGCACGAGGAACACGAGCAGCACGCTGATCGGGAACACCCACATCGCCGAATCGCCCGCGAGGATCTGCTGGTACGTGAGGTCGGTCCATTCGAACCGCACGCCACGCGGCAGCGTTTCATGCGCGATGCGTTCGATCGCGGCCTGCGCCTGCCCCGACGAGAAGCCCGGCGCCGGGCCGCCGTTGATGTCGGCCGCCGTGTAGCCGTTGTAGCGCACGACCATTTCCGGACCGAACGTCGGCGTCACGGTGACGAGCGACGACAGCGGCACCATTTCGCCCTTGTCGTTGCGCGTCTTCAGCTGCAGGATGTCGTCCGCGCGCTGACGGAACGGCGCATCGGCCTGCACGCGCACCTGGTACACGCGTCCGAAGCGATTGAAGTCGTTCACGTACAGCGAACCGAGATACACCTGCATCGTGTTGAACACGTCGGTGACCGGCACGCCGAGCTGCTTCGCCTTCACGCGGTCGAGATCGACGTTCAGCTGCGGCACGTTGATCTGGTAGCTCGTGAACAGCGGACCGAGTTCCGGCGCCTGCTGCGCACGCTTGATGAAGTCGTTGGTCGCATCCGACAGCTTCGCGTAGCCGACCGCGCCGCGATCCTCGATCTGCATCTTGAACCCGCCGAGCGTGCCGAGGCCGAGCACCGGCGGCGGCGGGAACACCGCGACGAACGAGTCCTTGATCGCACCGTATTTCTGGTTCAGCGCACCGGCGATCGCACCGGCCGACAGCGCCTTGCCGTGCCGTTCCGAGAACGGCTTCAGCGTGACGAACACGATGCCCGCGCTCGAGCTGTTGGTGAAGCCGTTCACCGACAGCCCCGGGAACGCCACCGCGCTCTCCACGCCCGGCTGCTTCAGCGCGATCGAGCCCATGTCGCGAATCACCTTCTCGGTGCGGTCGAGCGACGCGCCGTTCGGCAACTGCGCGAACGCGATCAGGTATTCCTTGTCCTGCGCGGGCACGAAGCCGCCCGGCACGACCTTCGACACGAGCACGGTCGCGCCCACCAGCACGAGGTACACGCCGAGCATCAGCGTCTTGCGCGACAGCACGCCGCGCACGCCGCGGCCGTAGTTCTCCGCGCCGCGATGGAACACCTTGTTGAAGCGCTTGAAGAAGCCGCCGAGCACGCGGTTCATCACGCGCGTGAGCCAGTCTTCCTTGTCGCCATGCCCCTTCAGCAGGATCGCGGCCAGCGCCGGCGACAGCGTGAGCGAGTTGAACGCCGAGATCACCGTCGAGATCGCGATGGTCATCGCGAACTGCTTGTAGAACTGGCCGGTCAGGCCCGACATGAACGCGAGCGGCACGAACACGGCGACGAGCGTCAGCGCGATCGCGATGATCGGCCCGCTCACCTCCTGCATCGCCTTGTAGGTCGCCTGCCGCGCGTTCATCCCGCTTTCGATGTTGCGCTCGACGTTCTCGACCACCACGATCGCATCGTCGACCACGATACCGATCGCGAGCACCATCCCGAACAGCGACAACGCGTTGATCGAATAGCCGAAGCCGAGCAGCAGCGAGAACGTGCCGATGATCGACACCGGCACCGCGATCAGCGGAATCAGCGATGCGCGCCAGGTCTGCAGGAACACGATCACGACGATCACGACCAGCGCGATCGCTTCGAGCAACGTGTGCGCCACAGCCTTGATCGACGAACGCACGAACTGCGTCGGGTCATAGACGATCTTGTAGTCGACGCCCGCCGGCATGTCCTGCTTCAGCTCGGCCATCGTCTTGCGCACTTCGTCGGAGATCTGCAGCGAGTTCGCGCCCGGCGACTGGTTGATCGCCATCGCGACGGCCGGCTTGTTGTCGAGCAGCGAGCGCAGCCCGTATTCGGACGCGTCGAGCTGGATCCGCGCGATGTCGCGCAGGTGCGTGACGCCGCCGTCCGGCGTCGTCTTCACGACGATGTCGCCGAACTCGTCTTCCGTCTGCAGACGGCCGCGCGCGTTCACCGACAGCTGCAGCGGCGTGCCGGGCAGCGACGGCGATGCACCGATCACGCCGGCCGCGACCTGCACGTTCTGCTCGCGGATCGCCTGCACGACGTCCTCGGCCGATAGCCCGCGCTGCGCGACCTTCTGCGGATCGAGCCACACGCGCATCGCGTAGTCGCCCGAACCCCACAGCTGCACCTGGCCGACGCCCTGGATCCGCGACAGGCGATCCTTCACGTTGATCAGCGCGTAGTTGCGCAGATAGGTCATGTCGTAGCGGTTGTCCGGCGAGATCAGGTGGACCACCATCGTCAGCGTCGGCGAGCTCTTCACCGTCGTGATGCCGAGCCGCTGCACGTCTTCCGGCAGGCGCGGCAGCGCCTGGTTCACGCGGTTCTGCACGAGCTGCGTGGCCTTGTCCGGATCGGTGCCGAGCTTGAACGTGACGGTGATCGTCATGTTGCCGTCGCTGTTCGCTTGCGACTGCATGTAGAGCATGTCCTCGACGCCGTTGATCTGCTCCTCGAGCGGCGACGCGACCGTCTCGGCGATCACTTTCGGGTTCGCGCCCGGGTACTGCGCCTTCACGATCACGGAAGGCGGCACGACTTCCGGATACTCGGAGATCGGCAGCAGGAACATCGCGATCACCCCGCCGAGCAGGATGATCACCGATAGGACTCCTGCGAAGATCGGCCGGTCGATAAAGAATTTGGAAATGTTCATGGGTTGCTCTGTCTGGTTGAACGCGGATGCGAAGCGGCTGGCCGCTTACGAATCCGCCTTCGCCGGTGCGGCCGGCTTCGCGGTGCTCGCGAGCGGCGCGGACGGTGTATCGCCGCCCGTCATCGGGACCATGTGCGGCTTCACCTGTTCACCGGGGCGCACGCGCTGCGTGCCGTTCACGATCACGCGATCGCCGGCGGAAAGCCCGCTCACGATCACGCGCCGGTTGCCGTGCTGCATGCCCTGCTGCACTTCGCGATACGACACGCGGCCCTGCTGGTCGACCACGAACACGAACTTCTTGTCCTGGTCGGTGTTGATCGCCGCGTCGTCGACGAGCAGTGCCTGGTGCGGTGCGCTGCCGCCCACCTTCACGCGTGCGTAGAGGCCCGGGACGAGCGTGCCGTCCGCGTTGTCGAAACGCGCACGCACGCGGATCGTGCCGGACGACGTGTCGAGCCGGTTGTCGACCGAATCGATCTCGCCGCTGCGCGAGTAGCCGGATTCGTTCGCAAGGCCGAGCTCGACCGGCACCTTGCGGCCGTTGCGTGCGCCGTTGATGTATTGCAGGTAGGTCTGCTCGTCCGCGTCGAACGACGCGTAGATCGGCGACACCGACACCAGTGTCGTCAGCGGTGCGGCCGATGCGCCGGCCGACACGACGTTGCCCAACGTGATTTCCGCACGCGACACGCGGCCCGATACCGGCGCGGTGATCCGCGTATAGCCGAGGTTGATGCGCGCCGTTTCCAGCGCGGCATCGGCTGCCTTCAGGTTCGCATTCGCCTCGCGCGCGGCGTTCTGCTTCTCGTCGTAGTCGCGCTTCGCGATCGCGTTGTCGCCGATCAGCCGCTGCGCGCGCTGCCAGTCGCTCTGCGCGTAGCCGTTGCGTGCCTGCGCGGCGGCAAGCTGCGCGGCCGCGCGGTCGGCTTCGGCCTGATACGGACGCGGATCGATCACGAACAGCACGTCGCCTTTCTTCACGAGCGCGCCGTCCTTGAAGTTCACCGCGACGATCGTGCCGGACACCTGCGGGCGCACGTCGACTTTCTCGACCGCCTCGAGGCGGCCCGAATAGCCTTGCCAGTCGGTGACGGTCTGCGGCACGACGGTCGCGACGTCGACTTCGGGCAGCGGCGCCGCCGCCTTTTCGGGTGCGTTCGCGTTCACGCGCATCGCGCCGAACGTGCCGAGACCGACGACGGCGAGCGTGACGATCGCCGCGGTCGCGATTCGGGAACGGGAGGTGCGTAGGATGGCCATGTGGATCTCCAGTAAGCGTGGATTGGTCTGGTTATTCGGAACGGTTCGGCTGGCGCGCCTGGAAGCGGCACTGGAGGAAGCGCACGGCTTCCTCGAGCGCGGCCTCGTGCGTCGCGAGCGCCGCGTGCGTGACGTCCGGGTAGCGGATCACCTGCGTGAGCACGCCCGACGAGATCAGGCAGCCCGCATATTTCTCCGCTTCGACGTGCAGCACGTCGTTCTGCGCGGTGACGACGAGCGTCGGCGGCAGGCCCGCGAGGCGCACCGATTCGAGCGGCGCCGCATACGGATGCATGCGTTGCGCCGCCTGCGGCAGATACGCGCGATAACAGGCCGCGCATTCGCGCGCGGTGATGTCGGAGGACAGGCGGTCGGCGTCGCCGATGCGCGTCATGCTCGGGTCGAGCATCGGCCCGAACAGCGCCTGCGCGGCAATCGACACTTCGCCGCGATCGCGCGCGATGAACGCGAGGCAGTTCGCGAGCTGGCCGCCCGCATCGTGCCCCGCGACACCGATCTTCTTCGGATTGCCACCGAACGCGCGGGCGCGCGTCGCGGCCCATACGGCCGCGCGATACGCATCCTCCGGCGCCGCCGGAAAAGGAAAGGCCGGCGCGAGCGAATAATCGACCGACACTACGAGAGCTGGTAAGCGTTCTGCTAAAAAACGCGCGGCGAAGTCGGCGTCGTCGAGCGTACCCCGCACGAAGCCGCCACCGTGGAAATAAAGCACTACAGGCAATCCGGTCTTGTCCGCGCGCCGATAGAGGCGCAGCACGATGTCCTGCGCGTAGCCGGGGATTTCCACCTCCGCGACCGTCAGTGCCGCGCCTGCTCTGGCTTCGGCGGGCAATGCGGCTTTCAGGAATTTGCTGAATTCAGAAGCGTCCATGACGATGCAGCATCCATTTCGAGATGGAACGAATTCTGGGTCCGGCAGACATTGGGATAAATGCCTATAATCCGGCAACACAATTCAACGCCCCCGAACAATCGCAGGCTGCGTCGCCTACAAAGCGACGCAGCCTCTTTGTTCCGGCGGCTCATTAGATTGCGGAGGTTGTGATGGACCGGCTTCAGGCCATGCAGGTGTTTACTCGCGTCGTCGATACAAGCAGCTTCACCAAGGCAGCGGAAACGCTCAGCCTGCCGCGGGCGTCCGTCACGACGATCATCCAGAATCTCGAAGCATTCCTCGGCGTGCGCCTGATGCACCGGACCACGCGCCGGCTGTCGCTCACGCCCGACGGCGCCGCGTACTATGAACGGTGCGTGCGGATCCTCGCCGATGTCGAGGAAACCGAAGCAAGCTTCCAGAACAACAACCGGAAGCCGCACGGAAAGTTGCGTATCGACATGCCGGGCTCGATCGGGCGGCTGCTCGTGATTCCGTCGCTGTGCGAGTTCCACACGCGCTATCCGGACATCGACCTGCAGCTCGGCCTGTCCGACCGGCCTGTCGACCTGCTGCAGGAAGGCGTCGACTGCGTGATCCGCGTCGGCGCGCTGCAGGATTCGTCGCTCGTCGCGCGCCGCGTCGGCCTGTTCGAGTGCGTGTCGGTAGCGGCACCCGCGTATCTGGAGAAGTACGGCGAACCGCACACGATCGAGGACCTGAGCGAGCACAAGGCCGTCAACTACTTCTCGAGCCGGACGGGCCGCACGATCGACTGGACGTTCCTGACCGACGGCAAGGAAGTCGAGGTCAAGATGAACGCGATCGTGTCGGTCAACGACGCCGATGCGTACGTGACGTGCGGGCTCGAAGGCTTCGGGCTGATCCAGCCGCCGCTGTTCATGGTGCTGCCGCACCTGCGCGACGGCAGGCTCAAGGAAGTACTGCCCGGCCTGAAGCCGCTGCCGATGCCGATCTCGGTCGTGTATCCGCACAGCCGGCACCTGTCGCCGAAGGTGCGCGTATTCGTCGACTGGATCGCCGAAGTGTTCGACCGCTGCCCGCTGCTGAGCGGCAAGGGCAGCCTCGACGCGACGTGCAGCAAGCGCACGTTCGAGGAAGCCGAGCGCGCACCGGCCCTCGACACGCCGGTCATCAACGAGTGGGTCGCTTGATCCTCTGAACCGCGTCTGAACCGCGGCGCGCGGGCTGTCCGGCCCGCGCGCCGTCCCGCCTTCGTGCCGCGCCGGCACACCGCCTGCGCCTGCACGCACAGCGTCTTTCCTGAATCCGCATCACACCTTTTCACCACGCGCGGCAATCGTCCGTGCGCATCGTCGCGCGTCGCCCCGCATCGCCGCGAGCCCCGCCGCAGGCGGCTTTGCGCGAATCTCGAATACCCCTGCCGACGTTACGGAGGGCGATTGTTCCTCGATCGCGACTATTCAATTCGCGTCAGCCGCATTTATCGCGACGGAACAGACACCTAGAGTAAACCCTGTCGCGCACCTCGTTGCGCATCGAACAGCCCCCGTTTGACGGGACCGGAGCACGCGCTCATGCGCCGACTCCGACCAACACAGGAGTTACGTCATGAACCGCCGCCATCTTCTCTCCGCCGTCGCCCTCGCACTCGCCGTGTCCGCACCGGCCTTCGCCGATACGAACGCTCCGCACGCGGGCGAATACGGCAACACGTCGTGGTACACGCAGCACAGCAACGGCCCGCGCACCCGCGCCGAAGTCCGCGCGGAAGTCGAGCAGGCCCGTCGCGACGGCACGCTGGCCTGGCTGCGCAAGGCAAATTCGTATCCGCAAGGGCTCGAACTCGCGCAAGGCCCGTATCGCTCGATGCCGGAGAGCAACCAGCTCGCAGGCGGAGGCCGGTAAACGTGCAACGCCGCGCATCGGATGATCCGGTGCGCGGCGTCGCGATACCGCTGTCGAACACTCTATTAGTCAGTTAGTTGCAGGAGCCTGTGATGAACGATCAACTTCCTTCGCCGCTCGATCATTGGGACGACACGACGCCCGTCTGGACGCCGTTCCGTTCCATGCCGCAATCGCACTGACCCGTGCGTTGACCCGTCGACGGGATCGTCCGGCCATCAACGGCGCGGCACCCCGTCGCGCCATTCGCTCCAGTACGTGACGATGCCCTGTACCAGGGGCGATGCCGCCGGCCAGTACGGCATATCGTGCGTTAGTTGCAGCAATGGGCGTAGCGGCACAATTGGCAACGTTCTCCGAAGTAAATCCAGTGGACGAGTCCCATCAGGGACGGTCACATCGATTGACACCGGCCAATAACTCAGCCGCGTTGCGCTCGCCATCATTCCCGATGTTCCATTGGCCACCGTGCCCAAGCTGTTTCAATCTCGATCGTTCACGCCGGTTGAGCAGGCGCAAGAACACGTGTGCGCCACGAAAAACCGCGGCCTTTCCCACCTCTCCTTCACACTTCCCAATATTTGTTCGTTCCGTCCACCGCAATTGGGCGCATCATCGGGCCGCTTCGGGCACTTAGCATCGGCACTCCAAAGGATGTCCCTATGGAGCGTGCCTATGAATGCGTCGCCACAGCTCGATGTATCGCTCGACGAACCGCCAATCTGCCCGAACATGACGGATTCTGCGTTCAGGAAACGGTTGCTTGAATTGCGGGACGAAGCCGTCGAGATCACACTGCAACGGCGCCGGGAACTGATGCGATGGAATCCAGCCACCGAAGCTCGAGTCATCGAGTGGTTCGGCTCGGCAAACATGGATACACGACGCAAACTCACGACGGGGCTCGACGCCCTTGCCAGAGTAATGGCTCGCCTCGGCCCAAGGAACTTCGTCCGCGTCGGTTCCGATGCCGACCGAGCAACAGAATGTCTGCCGAACATGGAAAATGTCGACATCGAGGTTGCGCATGTCTGTCGCCCCGACACGGCAACTCATACGATCGCCATCAGTCTCCCGTTCTGCTCGCTACCAGAGCGATCGGCTGGAAACCTCTCCTCGCAGCAACTAACGATTGTTCATGAATGCGCCCATTTTGCGGACACCTTCGACGCCGGGGATCACCCGGCGGCATACGGTCGCCGGGCCTGCGCCCAGTTCGCCAAACGCTATCCGGGCATGGCGATCGGCAACGCAGACAACATCGCGTGGTTCATTCTGGCGCGGTGAACTGGAGCGACCGATGAAACATGCCCTCGCCGTCATACTCGGCGCCTTCCTGTCACTTCCGATCCAGGCCGATGCGTGCAAGGTCTTGTTGACCGACAGCATGGAACTGCCACTGAATTCGGCCGAGATCGCCAATAGCGACAGGCTCGCCGTCGCCAGGCACTACCTGACCGCCCGAGAATGGACTCGCGAAGGGGCGACGGCCTCGATCGACGCGGCCGCCTACGATTGGGAAAACCGGCCCAAGGAGCTCGCGCGACAACGCGGTGCGCAGATGAAATCCTTTCTCGTGCAACTCGGTATGTCGCCCGATGACATTTATGTCGACGAGCGAATCGTATCGGGCAGGAACGGCAGGCTCGATTCCGACGACAAAAAGCAGCTTTGGATCCAGTTCGTCCCGAAATGCCCGCCAGCAGGCTGTCAATATCTCTGCAGCTCGGCAGGTACACCGGGTGTCGCGAGTCATGCACTGACACCAGCAACGCCCGGGCCTGAGCCCGACTCGATCCACTTTTCGTGCGGCGACATCCGAGAGCCCGCACCGGCACGTTTTGTGACGATGGAACGCTGGACTGCACGCACACGCAATCAGACATTGCTTTTTCGTGATCGAGACCGGAAGCCGTTGATGCACACCTGCTACCGGGTCAGCACCAGTGCAACGCAATACATCGGTATGACGGACGAGCACGGCGAAACGGCGACCATGCAGTTATTGGGCCCCGAATACACGCGCATCGAACTCAAGCTGGCCCAACCCGGGCGGTGATCCTCAGCACGGTTCCCACAAGCCTCAATCCGATCGCTCCGGGCAATATCGACGCGCCCGGAGCCCCGCTATGCGTGGATGACGGAATAACTTCGGCGCGTCGCCACACCGTTACCGGCGCGGCACCCCGTCGCGCCATTCCCCCCAGTGCGTCACGATGTCCTGCACCAGCGGGTTGCCTGCGCGATAGAGGTTTTCGGTTGCCGGGGCGAAGCCACCCTGATCCGCGTAGTTCAGCAGGTTGTCGGCACTCGTCTGCCCCGCATACGGCCGATCGAAATCGGAACCCGTGCGCAGCACCGCGACGCGCGACAGGTCGACCCGCTTCACGCTCGCCGCGCGCTTGAGCGCTTCATACGTCGCGTTGTCTTCCTGCGCGGTCATGCAGTAGGTGCCCTTGCCGTCAGTCAGGATCTTGGTCCACTGGCGCGCACGCTCGCCGATCAGCGTACCCGAGAACCATGTATTGCCCGACGACGTGTCGCACTGGATCACCGTCGGCGGCCGGTTCGCCGGCGCATACGTGAACTTCGCGCGTGCGGCCTGGGCCTGCGCACTGTCGGCAAGCACGACGTTGCGCGACAGCGCATATGCGGCATCGGTCAGTTGCGGATTGAGCTGGAACACTTCGGTGCGATAGTCGAGCGGCGGCTTGTCGTTCGGGCTCTTCGTATTGATGCCGAGATAGCCGGTGTTCCAGCCGGCCGGAATCTCGCGCGCATCGAGCTCCCACTGCAGGCTGAAGTCGACCAGGTATTTCGACCATGCGGCGGAACCGACCGTGCCTTGCGCGGGGTCGACGCCCGCGATGCCGGACACGAGGAAGTACGTGCGGCGCAGGTCGAAGCGCTGCGAGAACGTGAGTGCCATGATCGTCGCCGACGCGTTCGCGTAGCCCATGCCGGTCGTCACCACGCACACGTCCTGCTTGTTGCAGTGAACGGCCGGATAGTCGGGCGACAGGCCGGGCACGGTGATGTCGCGCCACGGGCCGAGCCGGTCGAGCCACGCCTGGCCTTCCGGACCGAACATCGTGACGATCATGACCTTGACCGGGCGGCCCGGTGCACCGGTCTCGGCAAATGCCGCATTGCCCGCATTGCTGCCCTGGTTGTCCTGCGCGATCGACGGCGCGGTCGCACAGGCGGCAAGCGAGAATGCGGCTGCGGAAAGAATGGAGCGAGTCAGCATCGGCGTTCCTTGTTTCGGTGATGTTGGGTGAGAACGGCTCTCGGAGACTGCGCGAGGGAGTATAGAACGCACGTACTGGATGCGGAACCCGACTACGAAACGGCCGGAGCGGTGTTCGAGTGTGCCTGTGGCACGCATGAATGCACGACGGCATCGACATGCGCGTCGCGCAATAACATCAGGAATACTATTGGATCGACCGACATACACGCCGATGTCGGCACACGCACCGTCGACGTGAATGACTCGATATGGACACGACGCGCATCGCCTGGTTCGCGATCAGCGGCACGAACAGGCAATCGTTCATCGGTCGTCGATGCCTTCGGGGAAAGGCATCGACTTTGGCCACCGACAGCGATCCGGCGTGAGAAAGCCGCGTCAGGCGACGTCGACGCGCGAAGGCCCGTCCACCATCTCGCCGATCACGGCCGCGCGGTCGAAACCGTCGGCGCGGAAGCACGCGAGGACTTCGTCGACCGCTTCCGGCGCGCACGCGACCAGCAGGCCGCCGGACGTCTGCGGATCGGTCAGCAGCGCCTGCGCGACAGGTGGCAGGTTATCGGCGAGCCGCACGTCGGTGCCGTACGCGGCCCAGTTGCGCCCCGATGCGCCGGTAAACACGCCGTCGGCGACGAACGCCTCGACGCCCGCGAGCCACGGCAGCGATGCGTAATGCACGCGTGCGGTGAGGTTCGCGCCGCGTGCGAGCTCGAGCGTATGGCCAAGCAGCCCGAAGCCCGTGACGTCGGTCAGCGCATGCACGCCCGGCAGCGCGGCAAGCTCGGCGCCCGGCCGGTTCAGCTTGGTGGTCGTCGCGATCATCTGCGCGTAGCCCGCATCGTCGAGCTGGTTCTTCTTCAGCGCGGCCGACAGCACGCCCACGCCGAGCGGCTTGCCGAGCACCAGCACGTCGCCCGCACGCGCGGCTGCGTTGCGCTTCACGCGCGACGGATGCACGACGCCGATCGCCGCGAGCCCGTAGATCGGCTCGACCGAATCGATCGAATGGCCGCCCGCAACCGGAATGCCCGCATCCGCGCACACCGATTCGCCGCCGCGCAGCACGGCCGCGATCGTCTCGTGCGGCAACACGTTGATCGGCATCCCGACCAGCGCGAGCGCGAGAATCGGCTTGCCGCCCATCGCGTAGACGTCCGACAGCGCATTGGTTGCCGCGATGCGGCCGAAGTCGAACGGATCGTCGACGATCGGCATGAAGAAGTCCGTCGTCGCGACGATCGCCTGCTCATCGTTGAGCCGATAGACGGCCGCGTCATCGGAGGTCTCGGTGCCGACCAGCAGATCCGGGAACAGCGCCGGCGGCGTCGCCCGCTTCAGCAGCTCGGACAGCACGCCCGGCGCGATCTTGCAGCCGCAGCCGCCCCCGTGCGACAGGCTCGTGAGGCGCGGAACGGCGGGCGGGGTGGGGGTGGCTTCGGTCATCGTCGGCATCCGGTGAATAACAACGTTCCATTATCGACAATTCCGCGCGAATCTGCCCGATACCCACATAATTGACGGCGCTTGCCCGCTCCCGCCTTCGCCCGCACCTTCATTGATGGACCATCTCTTCATCGGCCTCGTGCTGTGCTCCGCCCTGCTGCACGCGATCTGGAACGCGTTCCTGCATGTCAGCGAGGACCGGCTCGTCCAGCTCGGCACGATGTCGCTGCCGTATCTCGCGTTCGGCGCGGCGGGCGCCGCGCTGCTGCCCGCGCCGGTGCCCGCCGCGTGGCCGTACATCGCCGCGTCGGCCGTGCTCGAGGTCGCATACTGCTTCACGCTCGCGCGCGCATACCGCAGCGGCGAGTTCGGACAGATCTATCCGATCGCGCGCGGGATATCGCCGCTGCTCGTATCGGTGCTCGCGCTGGCGATGCTGCACGAGCAGCCGACGCCGTTCGGCTTCGCGGGCATCGCGCTGGTGTCGTTCGGGATCATGTCGCTCGCGCTGCGGCGCGGCTTCCGGTTCTCCGCGGAAGGCGTGCCGTATGCGCTGCTCACCGGCGTGTTCATTGCCGCGTATTCGATCTGCGACGGGATCGGCTCGCGCGTGTCCGGCAGCGCGCTCGGCTACATCGCGTGGGTGTACCTGCTGTGGAGCGCGCCACAGCTCGTGCTCGTCTGCGCGGTGCGCGGCGGCCCGCGCGCGGTGCTCGGATCGCGCGCGGCGCTCACGCAGGGTGCGATCGCCGGCACGATCTCGCTCGCCGCATACGGGATCGTGATCCTCGCGTACCGGCACCTGCCGGTCGCGACCGTGTCGGCGCTGCGCGAGACGAGCTCGATCTTCGCGGTCGCGATCGGCTGGTTCGTGATGCGCGAGCGGCCCGGCGCGCAGCGGCTCGTCGCGTGCGCGCTGGTGGTCGCGGGTGCGGCGTTGATCCGGCTGTAACGCACGCGAATGCCTGGCTCCGCATCGCGGAGGGAGCCGATCATCCTTTCCCCTGTCGACCGCGCGCATCGCATCGCGGTCACGCCGTCGCCCCCTTCCCGTCAAACCGTCGCCACGACCTTGTCGAACGCGCGCTCGTCGATCGCTTCCGCGAGCGTCGCGAACGCCGTCGCGATCTCGTCCTCCGGCACGCACGCATAGCCGAGCAGCAAGCCCGATGCCGCGCGTTCGCGCTCCGCGTAATAGCCGGACAGCGGGCGCACGACGATGTTGCGTTCGAGCGCGGCCTGCGCGACCGCGCGATCGTCGACACCGTCCGGCAGCCGCGTGACGAGATGCAGCCCCGCATCGCTGCCGAGCGCCTGCAGCGTGTCACCATAGCGGCGCGCAACCGCATCGAGCAGGACCTCGCGGCGCTGCCCGTACAGCGTGCGCATCTTGCGGATATGCGACACGAAGTGCCCTTCCGCGATGAATTCGGCGAGCACGGCCTGCTGCAGCAACTGCCCTTCGCGATACAGCTCGGCGCTCGCGGTCGCGAAACTCTCCGCGAGCGGTTCCGGCGCGACCAGATACCCGACCCGCAGCCCCGGAAACAGCGTCTTGCCGAAGCTGCCGACGTAGATCACCTGCCCGGCCGTGTCGAGCCCCTGCAGCGACGCGAGCGGCCGGCTGCCGTAGCGGAATTCGCTGTCGTAGTCGTCCTCGATGATCCAGCAGCCGTGCTGGCGCGCATATTCGAGCAGCATCCGGCGCCGCGCGAGGCTCATCACCATCCCGAGCGGATACTGGTGCGACGGTGTGACGAGCATCAGCTTCGGCGGCTCGGCGAGATCGGCGGCCGACGGCGCGATCCCTTCGTCGTCGACCGGAATCGGCCGCGTGGTCAGCCCCGACACGTTCAGCACGCTGCGCACGCCCCAGTAGCACGGATCCTCGGTCCAGATCGCGTCGCCCGGATCGGTCAGGAGCCGCACCGCAAGGTCGATCGACTGGTGGATCCCGGTCGTGATCACGATCTGCTCGGGCGTGCAGCGCACCGAGCGCGACGTGCGCAGGTAGTCGGCCAGCGCCTCGCGCAACAGCGCGAGCCCGCCGCCCGGCGCGTAGGTCAGCAGGTCCGGGCGCAGGCGCCGCCAGTACTTGTTGTGCAGCCGCGTCCACACGCGCGCCGGAAAGCGCGACACATCGGGCACGCCGGGCATGAACGCGCCGCCCTGACGCTTCGACACGCCCGCGCCTTCGACGAGCCGCGTGCCGCGCGCGGACAGCCGCCGCGCGGGCGACGGCACGACCGCCGGGCCGGCCGCCGGGTCGGTCGGCGCGCCGACGATCTCGTCCGGTGCGCTGTCGGCGACGAACGTGCCGCGCCCCGTCGCCGAGTTCACATAGCCCTCTAGCGCAAGCTGTTCGTAAACCTGCGTGACCGTGTTGCGGGCGATCCCGAGCTCGGCCGCGAGCAGCCGCGACGACGGTACGCGCGTGCCGGCCGGCAGTTCGCGCGACAGGATCGCCTGCTGCAGCAGCCGGTGCAGCTGCCGGTAGATCGGCTGTTCGCCGCCGCGCACGAGGCGCTGCGCCAGCCAGTCCGACAACACGCTTGCGCGCATGATTGGCTCCTGAATATTTATTGAAATGGCTCTGATTGCCAGAGCCAAATGTGATTATAGTCGCCTCCATGGGCTGCCAATGCGGCCGATTTTTATCCCACCGGACAGAACATCAAGGAGATGACCGTGAAGAATGCCGACCTGCAGGCCCGCAAGAACGCCGCCACCCCGCGCGGCGTCGGCGTGATGTGCGATTTCTACGCAGCCCGCGCCGAGAACGCGGAGCTGTGGGATGTCGAAGGCCGCCGCTTCATCGATTTCGCCGCCGGCATCGCGGTGCTGAACACGGGCCACCGTCACCCGAAGATCGTCAAGGCGATCGCGGACCAACTGAACAGCTTCACGCACACCGCTTACCAGATCGTCCCGTACGCGTCGTACGTCGAGCTGGCGGAAAAGATCAACGCGCGCGCGCCGGGCGACTTCCCGAAGAAGACCGCGTTCTTCACGACCGGCGCCGAAGCCGTCGAAAACGCGATCAAGATCGCGCGTGCCGCGACCGGCCGTCCGGGCGTCATCGCGTTCTCGGGCGGCTTCCACGGCCGCACGATGATGGGCATGGCGCTGACCGGCAAGGTCGCCCCGTACAAGCTGAACTTCGGCCCGTTCCCGGGCGACGTGTTCCATGCGCCGTACCCGAACGCGCTGCACGGCGTGACGACGGCCGACTCGATCAAGGCGATCGAGATGCTGTTCAAGGCCGACATCGATCCGAAGCGCGTCGCTGCGATCATCTTCGAACCGGTCCAGGGCGAAGGCGGCTTCAACCCGGCGCCGGCGGAATTCGTGCGCGCGCTGCGCAAGATCTGTAACGAGCACGGCATCCTGCTGATCGCCGACGAAGTGCAGACGGGCTTCGCGCGTACCGGCAAGCTGTTCGCGATGCAGCACTACGACGTGCTGGCCGACCTGATCACGATGGCGAAGAGCCTGGCAGGCGGCATGCCGCTGTCGGGCGTCGTCGGCCGCGCGGACGTGATGGACGCAGCAGCCCCCGGCGGCCTCGGCGGCACCTACGCGGGCAACCCGCTGGCCGTCGCGTCGGCACACGCGGTGCTCGAGATCATCGACGAAGAGAAGCTGTGCGAGCGCGCGACGCAACTCGGCGACGTGCTGAAGGCGAAGCTGAACTCGCTGCAGGCCGACGTGCCGCAGATCGCCGACGTGCGCGGCCCGGGGGCGATGATCGCGGTCGAATTCCTGAAGCCGGGTTCGGGCGAACCGGATGCTGACTTCACGAAGCGCGTGCAGGCGCGTGCGCTCGAGCGCGGGCTGCTGCTGCTCGTGTGCGGCGTGTACTCGAACGTCGTGCGCTTCCTGTTCCCGCTGACGATCCCGCAAGCCGTATTCGACGAAGCGCTCGTGATCCTCGAGGAAGTGCTGAAGGAAACGGTCGGCGTGCCGGCCTGAGTTCCCGTCACCTTCCACTGAATGCGCCGCCGCCGTCTTCATGACGGCGGCGGCCGTTTCATCCGTCCTTTTCAAAGCAGGTGATTCACATGAGCACTGTTCAGGAAACCCTGGCACTGAAAGATCCGTCGCTGTTCCGCCAGCAGGCGTACGTCAACGGCGAATGGCAAGGCGCGGCGAACGGCGAGTCGTTCGACGTCCGCAACCCGGCAACCGGCGGCCTGCTCGGCACCGTGCCGGCGATGGGCACGGCCGAGACGCGTCATGCGATCGAAGCCGCGAACGCCGCATGGCCGGCATGGCGCAAGAAGACCGCGAAGGAACGCGCGGTCATCCTGCGCAAGTGGCACGACCTGATGATGGAAAACGCCGACGACCTCGCGCTGATCCTCACGACCGAGCAGGGCAAGTCGCTGGCCGAAGCAAAGGGCGAGATCGGCTACGCGGCGTCGTTCCTCGAGTGGTTCGCCGAGGAAGGCAAGCGCGTGTACGGCGACACGATCCCGACGCCGGCGAGCGACAAGCGCATCGTCGTGACGAAGGAAGCGATCGGCGTGTGTGCGGCGATCACGCCGTGGAACTTCCCGGCGGCGATGATCACGCGCAAGGTCGGCCCGGCGCTCGCCGCAGGCTGCCCGATCGTCGTGAAGCCGGCCGAAGCGACGCCGTTCTCGGCACTCGCGATGGCCGTGCTGGCCGAGCGCGCGGGCGTGCCGGCCGGCGTGTTCAGCGTCGTCACGGGCGACCCGAAGGCGATCGGCGGCGAACTGACGTCAAACCCGATCGTGCGCAAGCTGTCGTTTACCGGCTCGACGCCGATCGGCCGCTTGCTGATGTCGCAATGCGCGGCGACGGTCAAGAAGGTGTCGCTGGAACTCGGCGGCAACGCACCGTTCATCGTGTTCGACGATGCCGATCTCGATGCGGCCGTGCAGGGCGCGATCGCGTCGAAGTACCGCAACAGCGGCCAGACGTGCGTGTGCACGAACCGCTTCTACGTGCACGAAGCCGTGTACGACCAGTTCGCGCAGAAGCTCGCGGCAGCCGTCGGCCAGCTGAAGGTCGGCCGCGGCACGGAGCCGGGCGTGACGCAGGGTCCGCTGATCAACGAAGCGGCCGTGCTGAAAGTCGAGGCGCACATCGAGGACGCGCTCGCGAAGGGTGCGACCGTCGTGACGGGCGGCAAGCGCCATGCGCTCGGCCACGGCTTCTTCGAGCCGACCGTGCTGACGGGCGTCACGCCGGCGATGAAGGTCGCGAAGGAAGAGACGTTTGGGCCGCTCGCGCCGCTGTTCAAGTTCGGCAGCGACGACGAAGTGATCCGTCTCGCGAACGACACCGAGTTCGGTCTCGCCGCATACTTTTACAGCCGCGACATCGGCCGCGTGTGGAAGGTGGCCGAAGCGCTCGAATACGGGATGGTCGGCGTGAACACGGGCCTGATCTCGAACGAAGTCGCGCCGTTCGGTGGCGTCAAGCAGTCGGGCCTCGGCCGCGAAGGCTCGCACTACGGCATCGACGATTACGTCGTGATCAAGTACCTCTGCCTGGCCGTCTGACGGTTCGGAGCCTGGCGCCGCTTTGGTGACAGGCCCTGACCGCCCGGCCGGAACCGGGCGGTCACGACGCGGGCCGGTGCCCCTCTCCGCCGTGCCCGCGTCATCTCTACGCATCCGAGCCGACGTCGGCACATTCCGAGTGCGTAACTGCGATGCTCCCTTCTGCCGAACGACATCGCGCACGCGAACGTCGTTCAAGTCTCATTTCTCGTTCCGCCTCGATCCGGTTTGCCCGCACATGAGCACTTCACCGCACGGCCCGGTACGCGAAGACCCTGCGCGCACCGGCGCCGATGCAGCCGGTACTGACTCGACGCCCGTCATCGGTCACCGCCACGACGCATGAGCCGACGACCTCCCGGTCGCGCATGTGCCGTCTCCTTGCATATTCAGCGAAAAACACGTTCGTCGCCTCCACCGCCACATCACCTATTGCTCCGGGTGTCTCCGACGCCACTACCCTCCGCTCGCCTCCTCTCCTCGATCTCGCTGATCGCATCAAAGCTTCTTCTTAAGTTGGAATCCGAATTAAAAATCATAATCATCCTATATACAAAGTTAATCTTGCCGGCCACTGTCTATGACTCATCCATGCACAAGATATCTGAGTCGAGTCATTGGCGTGCAGGCCGCCGACCATCGCCATTGAAGATGCCGTGATCGATCAATGCGCGGTTTATGACCCGGAGTCAGTCGCTTGGGTACTTTCCAACTTCGATCGAGAACATGATCATGAGCCGACGAGCGATCAGGAACGGCGACGCAACGACAACAGGTGGAATCGTCATCGCGGGCACCGCAAGCATATTCGTGAACAACAAGCACATTGCCTTGGACGGTGACAAAGCGACATGTGGAAATTGCGAGGGCACGTTTCCGATAGCAGGAAGCGCAACATCCGTCGTCGGACGCGGACGTGCCGTAGCGGTGGAAGGTGACGCGGTACTTTGTCCATGCGGGCAAAACCATTTAGTCGCGGGAAGCGACTGTACGTTTTTCATCGGAGGGGGCGGCGGCCATTGCTCGGCGAATCCCTTCCCCAGATATTCGGGCCTCGCACCGACGCGATACGCGCCGGCGTCGGACATTCATGACGATCAATTTGTGATCCGCGACGTGAGGACAAAACAGCCGTTAAGCAACGTGCGCTATTGGATCAAGGATCGATCCGGTAACGTGCTTGCATCTGGCGTTAGTGATCGGCGCGGCTGTACCGTGCGCGTGCGGACCGACTGCGCACAGACATTGACGCTTGTAGTCGAGGACTGAAACGATGGCAAACCAAACGACTGTCGCCGAGACGACAACAAATACCGTCGCAGGATCGCAGACATTCGCGGATGTTGACTTGCGACCGATCTGCGAAAACATGACCAACTCGGAATTCCGCAAGGTTTTTGCAGTGGCGCAAGGACGAGCGGTTGACCGATTGACGACCCGCATTGCTGATTTGCAAAAGTGGTCGAAGGTTGATAAGGATCGGGTATTCAAGTGGTTCGGTCGAAACGACGAGCGCACGCGTATGCACCTACTCACCGGCCTGACGAAAGTGCTTACCGTGGTTCGCGCATTCGACGAAAACAACGTAGTTCGAAGCGGCAGCGCTGGCGATCTTGCGACGGGTTGCACCCCTCACCCACGAGGAACGACAAACGAAGCCGCCCACGTATGCGCGCCGGACACGGCAACACATACCATCGCCATCAGTGAACGATTCTGCACGATGCGCCCATGGACGGCGAACGCTGATTCGCACGTGTCAACTATCATTCACGAAGCCACTCATTTTCACGACACGATGTCGTCAACCGATGACCAATACACGATTACACCGTTGCTCCCCGGTTGGGGCCGATCAAACCCTGACTTGGCAATCAACAACGCCGACAGCATCGCGGGGTACGTCATTGACATTGACTAAGTTCATAACTGCCATCACGCTCGCATTGAGCTGCGCACATACGGCGTCCGCATGTGATGGTCCGTCGAACATGCCCGGTTGGGATTTTGATGTTCGATTCGACAACAACTCAAGCGACATATCTACCGCCGAATTGGCGAAGCTCTCCGTATGGTCAAACGACATGCGCGATCGCTTCCCCATTGTCGATGTGGTGTCGATCGTTGGACTAGCGGAACCAACAGAGAGAAAGCCGGCAGCTCTTGCGCACCAACGTGCTGCGAATGTTAAGGCCGCGTTAGATCAATTTGCGATTCGAGGCGAACGCAACTCCATGATCGCGCGCATCTACAAGTTACCGTTTCCCGCGAGCGAATTTGACGATACAGGGCGGCGTGTCGAAATCACGTTCGGCCCAGGGTGCCCTAATCACTGTTGCCCGAACCTAAACCCGGTGCCGAAGGCGCAGTGACGTAACGCGGAGTACGTTGTCAACGGTGACCAAGCTCCTAACAGCCGCCGCGCTCGCATTGAGCTGCGCACGCGTGGCATTCGCATGCGACGGCGCGTCGAACATGCCGGCCCATTACATCGCTATTGTTTTCGACGCAAATTCAAGCGCGATTTCTTCGACCGAACTGTCGCGGCTGTCGGCATGGTCGAACGATATGCACAAGCGCTTTCCGATCATTGATACGGTGTGGCTTATCGGACTGGCCGAACAAGCCGAACGCGGCGCGCAACAGCTTGCAACGCAACGAGCGGAAAACGTGATGGCGGTCCTGAATCAGTATTCGATCCGTGGCGAGAAAAATGCCTTGGCGGGGAAGATCTTCAAGCCGGACGAATTCGGCCAATCGGGGCGACGCGTCGAAGTGAACGTCAGTCCGGGATGCCCGGACCACTGTTGCCCGAACCTGAATCCCATACCCAAGGCGCAATGACGTAGCAGCCATCCCCTCGCCGGCCCGCACAATGCGGGCCGCCCTCCTCTACCTCACCCGTTCCCGCCCTTCACCGAAACACGTTCACCGCATCCACCAACCGCGTCGCCTGCTGCTTCAGGCTTTCCGATGCCGCCGCACTCTGCTCGACCAGCGCCGCGTTCTGCTGCGTGATGTTGTCCAGGTGCACGACCGCCTGATCGACTTGTGCGACACCGGTGCTCTGCTCCGCCGTCGACGAGCTGATCTCCGCGATCAGGTCCGACACGCGCTTTACCTGCGTGACGATGTCCTCCATCGTCTTGCCGGCACCGTCGACGATCCGTGCGCCCGATTCGACCCGTTCGACGCTCGCGCCGATCAGCGTCTTGATCTCCTTCGCCGCGTTCGCGCTGCGCTGCGCGAGCGCCCGCACCTCGCCCGCGACCACCGCGAAACCGCGCCCCTGATCGCCCGCGCGCGCCGCTTCGACCGCCGCATTCAACGCGAGGATGTTGGTCTGGAACGCGATCCCGTCGATCACGCCGATGATGTCGGCAATCTTGCGCGAACTCGCCGTGATGTCGTTCATCGTCGTGACAACCTCGCTCACCGCCTGCCCGCCGCGCTCGGCCGCGTCGCTCGCGGACACCGACAACTGGTTCGCCTGCAGCGCCGTCTCCGCATTGCTCGACACCGTGGCCGTCATCTCGGCCATCGACGCGGCCGTCTGCTGCACGCTGGTCGATGCCTGTTCGGTGCGCGCGCTCAGGTCGTTGTTGCCTTGCGCGATCTCGTTGCTCGCGCGCTGCACGTTGTGCACCTGCTCGCTGACGTCATCGACGAGCCAGCGGAACATCAACCCGAGCTGGTTGATCGTGCGCAACGTCATGCCGATCTCGTCCACCCGGTTCATCGCGACGCCGGTGCGGCTTTCGCCGGTCGCGACGCGCAACGCCTGGTCGCGCAATTGCGTCAGCGGACGCGCGATCTGCGCATCGAGCCACAGCCCGGCCGCCACCGACACGCCGGCCGTCGCGGCAGCGAACGCCGCAAACCCGCCGCCGGCCAGCCCGCACGCCCAGCCCGCGCCGACGACGGCCGGCGCCAGCACGCACAGCGTCGAATGCAGCCGCGCGCGCACCGACATCGTCTGGAACAGCGACACGACGCGCAGCAGCCCGGTCCTGACAATCAACCCCTTGTGGAAACGGCGGTTACCCGCCTTGCCTTCGCGGAACGCGCAGTACAGCGCATCGGCGGCCGCGATCTCGTCGCGCGATGCCTTCGTGCGTACCGACATGTAGCCCGTCGGCTGCCCGTTGCGCATCACCGGCACCGTATTCGAGCGCACCCAGTAGTGATCGCCGTTCTTGCGGCGGTTCTTCACGAGGGCCGTCCACGGCTCGCCGCTCTTCAGCGTCGCCCACATGTCGGCGAACGCCTCCTTCGGCATGTCCGGATGCCGCACGACGTTGTGCGGCTGACCTTCGATCTCTTCGGGGGAAAATCCGCTGACCTGGATGAATGCGGCGTTCGCGTACTTGATGTAACTGTTCGCGTCGGTGGTCGACATCAGCGTTGCGTCGTCGGGAAACTCGAATTCGCGTTGCGTGACAGGCTGGTTATTGCGCATGGTGTGGAGTTCCGGGTTGCGGATCTTGCGTCCGCTTGTGGATTGGATCGGGACCGTCCGCATCGCGGTCGGCCCGCATGCGTTCGATCACACTCCTGCGCTTTCGGCAAATTCGGCGAAAACATTATGCCGCCAACAGGTAAATATGCATTAATTTTGCATCATCTTGATCTATCTGAAAACTTTGTTCATGGATGAATGGAAATCGGTTTTTATCAAATATCCGGGCGACAATTCCCTGATTATTCGACACGATTTTTTTGGCCAGATTGGCGAGTCAATCCGGAATCGTGAATGCGAATTCCTGTCATTCGATTCGTCGAATCGAACCCGCTCGGAACCGGAGATTCGCCGCCTCGCTCCGACGGGGCGCGCAAGCTCGCGCGCGCTCCCGGCGATTACCGAAACACGTTGACCGCATCCACCAACCGCGTCGCCTGCTGCTTCAGGCTTTCCGATGCCGCCGCACTCTGCTCGACCAACGCGGCGTTCTGCTGCGTGATGTTGTCCAGGTGCACGACCGCCTGATCGACCTGCGCGACGCCGGTGCTCTGCTCCGCCGTCGACGAGCTGATCTCCGCGATCAGGTCCGACACGCGCTTCACCTGCGTGACGATGTCCTCCATCGTCTTGCCGGCGCCGTCGACGATCCGCGCACCCGACTCGACCCGGTCGACGCTCGCGCCGATCAGCGTCTTGATTTCCTTCGCCGCATTCGCGCTGCGCTGCGCGAGCGCCCGCACCTCGCCCGCGACTACCGCGAAACCGCGCCCCTGTGCGCCCGCGCGCGCCGCTTCGACCGCCGCATTCAACGCGAGGATGTTGGTCTGGAACGCGATCCCGTCGATCACGCCGATGATGTCGGCAATCTTGCGCGAACTCGCCGTGATGTCGCGCATCGTCGTGACGACTTCGCTCACCGCTTGCCCGCCGCGCTCGGCCGCGTCGCTCGCGGACACGGCGAGCCGGTTCGCCTGCAGCGCGGTCTCCGCATTGCTGTCGACGGTGGCCGTCATCTCGGCCATCGATGCGGCGGTTTCCTGCACGCTCGACGCGGCCTGTTCGGTACGCGCGCTCAGGTCGTTGTTGCCTTGCGCGATCTCGTTGCTCGCGCGCTGCACGTTGTGCACCTGCTCGCTGACGTCATCGACGAGCCAGCGGAACATCAGACCGAGCTGATTGATCGTGCGCAGCGTCATGCCGATCTCGTCCACCCGGTTCATCCGCACCCCGCGGCGACTCTCGCCAGTCGCGACGTTCAGCGCCTGGTCATGCAACCGCTTCAGCGGACGCACGATCTGCGCATCGAGCCACAGCCCGGCCGCCACCGACGCGCCGGCCGTGACGGCAGCGAACGCCGCGAGCCCGCCGCCGGCCAGCCCGCATGCCCAGCCCGCGCCGACGGCAACCGGTGCCAGCACGCACAGTGTCGAATGCACGCGCGCGCGCACCGACATCGTCTGCGGCAGCGACGCGATGCGCAGCAGCCCGGTCCGGATCATCAAGCCCTTGTGGAACCGGCGCTGGCCCTGCTTGCCTTCGCGGAACGCGCGATACAACGCGTCGGCGCCCGCGATCTCGTCGCGCGGCGCCTTGGTGCGCACCGACATGTAGCCGTGCGATGCGCCGTTACGCATCACGGGTATCGCGTTCGCGCGCACCCAGTAGTGATCGCCGTTCTTGCGGCGGTTCTTCACGAGCGCCGTCCACGGCTCCCCGTTCTTCAGCGTCGCCCACATGTCGGCGAACGCCTCCTTCGGCATGTCCGGGTGCCGCACGACGTTGTGCGGCTGGCCGACGAGTTCGTCGGTCGAGAAGCCGCTCACATATGCGAACGTCGTGTTCGCGTACGTGATGATGCTGTCGGCATCGGTGGTCGACATCAGCGTGACGTCGTCGGGAAATTCGAATTCTTGTTGGGTGACAGGCTGGTTGTTGCGCATGCAGGGCTCCGAAAGGCGGATCCGGATGCTGGATCCGCGCGGCGCGGAAATCACGCTCAGTAGCCGAAAAACGGTTTATCGCTTTACGACGGTCTCGCCCCTGCTGTCGGCAATTTCCGGGAAAACCTTAATCCGGGAGCACATAAAATATCGAATTCGGTCGTCGGGATGATTTCGATCAAATAATCGGCCGATAATCGAGCCCGGCGCTTTGCGGATGAAGCCCAATGCTTTATGGGATTACGCCAGACGACGTGCCAATCCAGGCGGCCGTTGCACGCGGCGAAACTCTACGACGGAAGTTTTGCGGGCCGTCGGCAGGCCGGCACGGGCGTGACGGCGGCGCTGCTGCGCCAGCATGGCGTCGAGGTATTCGCACACACCGAGATCGACGCACTCGCCGCGCGCCTCGCGCAACATTCGCAGGCTGAATGACAATATGGCCGGCACGAAGCGCTCGTGCCGGCCATATCGCCCGGAAGGGAACACGGCGAAGCGGCGCGCATCCCGCGCACGCTTCACCGCATGACGCGATCAGACGCGTTCGATTGCGATCGCGATGCCCTGACCGACGCCGATGCACATCGTGCACAGCGCGAAGCGGCCGTTGGTGCGATGCAGCTGGTACATCGCGGTCGTCACGAGGCGCGCGCCCGACGCACCGAGCGGATGGCCCAGCGCGATCGCGCCGCCGTTCGGATTCACGCGGGGATCGTCGTCGGCAACACCGAGCATGCGCAGCACCGCGAGGCCTTGCGATGCGAATGCTTCGTTCAGCTCGATCACGTCGAACTGGTCGATCGTCATCCCGAGCCGCGCGAGCAGTTTCTGCGTGGCGGGCGCCGGGCCGATGCCCATCACGCGCGGCGCGACGCCGGCCGTCGCGATGCCGAGCACGCGCGCACGCGGCGTCAGGCCGAAGCGCTTCGCGGTGGCCTCGTTCGCGAGCAGCAGCGCGGCCGCGCCGTCGTTGACGCCCGACGCGTTGCCGGCCGTCACCGAGCCGTCCGGGCGCACGACGCCCTTCAGCTTCGCGAGCGTCTCGAGCGACGTTTCGCGCGGATGCTCGTCACGCGAAAAGACGACCGGATCGCCTTTCTTCTGCGGAATCGTGACCGACACGATTTCCTCGGCAAGCGTGCCGTCCTGCTGCGCACGCGCGGCCTTCTGCTGGCTGCGCAGCGCGAACAGGTCCTGGTCGGCGCGGCTGATGTTGTAGTCGACCGCGACGTTCTCGGCCGTCTCCGGCATCGAATCCACGCCATGCAGCTTTTTCATCAGCGGATTGACGAAGCGCCAGCCGATCGTCGTGTCGTGGATGTCGGCCTGACGCGCGAACGCGCTCGCGGCCTTGCCCATCACGAACGGCGCGCGCGTCATGCTTTCGACGCCGCCGGCCACCATCAGCGCGGCCTCACCCGACTTGATCGCGCGCGCGGCCACGCCGACTGCGTCCATCCCGGAACCGCACAGGCGGTTGATCGTCGAACCCGGCACGCCTTCCGGCAGGCCCGCGAGCAGCGCCGACATGCGCGCGACGTTGCGGTTGTCCTCGCCGGCCTGGTTCGCGCAGCCGTAGATCACGTCGTCGATCGCCGTCCAGTCGACGTCGCGGTTGCGCTCGACGAGCGCCTTGAGCGGCACCGCGCCGAGGTCGTCGGCGCGCACGCCAGACAGCGCGCCGCCGTAACGGCCGATCGGGGTACGAATCGCATCACACAGAAAAGCTTCGGTCATCAATGTCTCCGGTCTCATGCAAGGCTGGGAAGTGAAGAAAACGCGCCCCTTGCATTGCCCGCCGGGATGCGCTTAAATGTTCTATATACGAACATAAGATCGTGTATCGAACGTTCAACGCATCATAGGGAGTGCGGGGACGACCTGTCAAGCGCCCGGTCCGCGGGGCGGTTGGCGTGTCAGGCCCCATGCGCTATCTTCTCGGCTGCACGACAATCCGACCGTTCATGACAACCGAAGACATCCAGACGAAACCCGGCGACTCCTATGTGCAGTCGTTCGCGCGCGGCCTCGCGGTGATCCGCGCGTTCGACGCCCAGCGCCCGGAGCAGACGCTCACCGAGGTCGCGTCGGCCACCGGACTCACGCGCGCGGGCGCGCGCCGGATCCTGCTGACGCTGCAGACGCTCGGCTACGTCGAGGCCGACGGCCGGCTGTTCCGGCTCACGCCGAAGATCCTCGAGCTCGGCTTCGCGTATCTCACGTCGATGCCGTTCTGGAATCTCGCCGACCCGGTGATGGAGCAGCTGTCCGCGCAGATCCACGAAAGCTGCTCGGCCGCCGTGCTCGACCGCACCGAGATCGTCTACGTGCTGCGCGTGCCGACCCACAAGATCATGACGATCAACCTGTCGATCGGCAGCCGCCTGCCCGCGTACTGCACGTCGATGGGCCGCGTGCTGCTGTCCGCGCTCGACGACGCCGCGCTCGACGAAACGCTCGCGCAAAGCGGCATCCGCGCGCACACGCCGCGCACGATCACCGACCTCGGCGAACTGAAGGCGACGATCGCACAGGTGCGCCAGCAGGGCTGGGCCGTGGTCGATCAGGAACTCGAAGTGGGCTTGATGTCGATCTCCGCGCCGATCCGCAACCGGCGCGGGCAGGTGATCGCCGCGATGAACATCAGCGGCAATGCGCAGCGGCACACCGCGAAGCAGATGGTGAAGGAGTTTCTCGGGCCGCTGCAGCAGGCCGCGCAGACGGTGTCGGAGCTGGTGGCGCGACGCGGGTGAGGGGCAGGCCGGCGGACCAGCAGCAGCCGGCGGCTGGGCATTCTCCCCAAAGCCGGAGCGCCGCGGCGTCAGCTTCGATTGTCGTGTCGGCAATACGATAATTCACGCATAAAAAGACGGGCGGCACCGGGCCGCCCGCTCAACTCTGACTCTGCTGTAACGCCTTCTCACGGAACGCGGAGCGAACTCCGCACCGCTCAATTTAGTGACGCGGCACAGCCCGGTCAATTTGACGAGAACGAAATTGCACGGCGCCTCTCGGACACCGTACCCGCTGCTCACGCGCCGAGCAGCATCCCCTTGCGCACCGGCACCATGCCCGTCACGCGGCCGAGCGGCGCGCCGGCCGTCACGAAGCGGATCGCGCGGCGCATGTAGAACACGCCGTCGGTGCCGCTCGACACCGTCGTGATCGCGTCGGTCAGCGGATCGACGATGTCGAACAGCGGATCGCCGGCGCGAATCGTCGCGCCGATCGCCGCGCGGTGCACGAGAATCCCGCTCACCGGCGCGTAGAACTGCTCGCTGCCCGCGAGCGGCGTGGCCGGCGCGGCGAGCGGCGGCAGCGGCGGGCGCTCGCCACGCACCGCGCCGCACCACACCAGATAGTCGACGAGCGCATCGGCGTCACGCGCCGCGTATTCATGCGTCACGTCGCGCTGGCCGCGGCATTCGACGGTCACGGCCACCGTGCCCGCCGCCATCGGCGTGCGTTCCGGCAGATGCTGCCGCAACTGCGTCCACAGCAGGTGATGCGCATCGTCGAACGCGTGGCCACCGGAATCCTCGGCGAGCAGCGACGCCTCGGCGCCGAGATAGCGCGCAAGCGGCTCGACCTGCGGCCACGCGGTGTCGCTCGTGTACAGATGCATCACCGCTTCGAGCGAGCAATGCAGGTCGATCACGATATCGGCGTCATGCGACAGCTTCAGCAGCGCCAGCTGCAACGCATCGAATTCGGTGCGCGGTGCGATCTCGTCGAGCGCCGCGCCGACGCATTCGCGCACGATCGCGCGATTGCGTTCGGGATCCGCGCCGAGCCGGTCGCGCGCCCGCGCGGCGATGTCCGCGAGCGGCAGGAAGCCGCGATTGAAGTTGCGCCCGCTCGCGAGATCGAACCGGCCGATGAATTGCCCGAGCAGATGGTGATTGAGACCGACCGGGTTCGCGACCGGCACCAGCACGACCTCGGCCGCGAGCCGGCCGTCCGCGTCGAGCCGCGCGAGACGCTGTTTGAGCACGACGGCGGCAAGCATTGCGGGCGTCTCGTCCGCGTGCAGCGCGGCTTGCAGGTAGATCTTGCGGCCGGCGTCGGCCGGCCCGAAATGAAAGCTCGTCAGCGTGCGCTGCGTGCCGATCGATGGCGACAGGAGCGGCGTGGTGCGAATCTGCATCGGTGGTCTCGAATAAAGGAAACGGGGAGAAGCGGCGCGCGCGGCTCAATCGCCGTACGGGTTGAAATCGAAGTACTGCTTCGCGATCCGGTCGTACGTGCCGTCCTTCAGCATCGATGCGATCGCGCCGTCGATCGACGCCTTGAGCGCCGTGTCCGACGGGCGCATCCCGATGCCGACGCCGCGATCGCCCATGTCGAGCGGTGCGCCGACGAACGCGAAACCCTTGCCCTTCGGCTGGCGCAGGAATCCGTAATCGGCCTCCACCGAGCCGAGCAGCGCGGCGTCGAGCCGGCCGTTGACGAGATCGGCGAACACGTCGTCCTGGCTCTTGTACGGCACCACGCTGACGCCGGCCGACGCCCAGTGCGCGAGCGCCCACGATTCGAACTGCGTGCCCGACTGCACGCCGACGCGCTTGCCGGCCAGCGACGCGGTCGTGCTGCCGAGCCCGCGCTCGGGACGCGCGACGAGCCGCGACTTGAAGCGGAACAGCTTCGACGAAAACAGGATCTGCTTCTCGCGCTTCTCGGTGATCGCCATCGACGACAGGATCGCGTCGATCTTGCGCGCCTGCAGCGCCGGAATCATCCCGGAGAACTCGAGCTCGACCCACTGGCAGCGCAGCTGCGCGCGGCGGCAGATCTCGTTGCCGAGATCGACGTCGAAGCCCTTCAGGCTGCCGTCGGGCGCCTTCGAATCCATCGGCGGATAGGTCGGATCGATGCCGAGGCGCACCACATGCGCGTCGAGCGCATGCGCGGACGTCGCCGCGAAGCCGATGCACAGGGAAACCAGCGGAACGAAGAGGCGGCGGAAGCGTTTCATGGTCGACGAAAGGCAGGAAGAGAGGCAAACGGCATGAGCCGGACTGCCTGCGATCGTAGTGCGCGCGCGCCGCCGCCGGAATCGCCCGCTGCCTTATCATGATCAGTATTTCCGATCACCGGCCTCGCGCTCGATCATGGCGTTCACGCTGTCCCAGCTCCGCATCTTCCAGGCCGTCGTCGAACACGGCAGCCTGCGCGCCGCCGCACGCGCGCTCGATCTCGCGCAAAGCGGCGTCACGCAGCAACTGCAGAGCCTCGAGGCGACGCTCGGCGCGACGCTGTTCACGCGCACCAATCGCGGGATCGTGCCGACCGCCGTCGGCCAGCGGCTGCTCGCGCGCTCGGGTGCGATCCTCGGCGAATGCGAGCAGGTCGAGCACGAGATCCGCCAACTGAGCGGCGCCTTCGAAGGCACCGTCACGCTGGGCCTCGTGACCGAACCGCTGATCGATGCGTTCGCGCCCGTGCTGAGCGCGTTCCGCGCGCGTTTCCCGAAGGTCGACGTGCACCTGCGCACCGGCACGTCGCGAATGATGATCGGCTGGCTGCGCGAAAACGCGGTGGATTTCGCGATCGCGCTCGTCGCGAAGCAGACCGACACGACCGATCTCGCGGTCACGCCGCTGCATGCGTCGGCGCCGGTGGTCGTGTGCCGCAGCGACCATCCACAGCGGCACGCGCAATCGCTTGCCGAGCTGGCCGACTACGCGTGGGTGTCGACGCGTTCGCCGAACCTGAGCGCCGATCCGGTCGTCAACCGGCTGCTCGCGTACTTCGACGCGCACGGCCAGCCGGCGCCAAAGATCATCGCCACCGTCGAAGGCATGTTCGAGACGCTGCAGCTCGTCACGCAGACCGACTGTCTCGCGCTCGAATCCGAAGCCGTCACGCGGCACGGGCCGTTCGCAAGCGCGCTCGCGAAGGTGCCGGTGCGCGAGCAGGCGGAATCGCAACAGGTCTGCCTGCTGCAGCGCGCGGCCGTGCCGTTGACGCCGGGCGCGCAGGAACTGGCGACGATGCTCGCGTCGTACCTGCGGACCGTGCGCGGGCGGTAATTCCGGTGCAGATCGCCGCCCGCGGCGCGGCCCGTCAGTCCATCGACTCGCGCGCCGTCTCGCGCAGCCTCGCGACCGCGATCAGCGACAGCACCACGCACGCGGCCACGTAACCGGCCGGCGCGAGCTTGCTGCCCGTCGTCTTCACGAGCCAGGTCGCGATCAATTGCGCGGTGCCGCCGAAAATCGTCACCGCGAGCGCATACGCGATCGAGATGCCCGTCGCACGCACGTGGCGCGGCAGCGATTCGCACATCAGCGCCATCTCGGATGCCGACCCGAGCGAATAGAACAGCAGCATCAGCGCGGTCAGCGGCAGGATCACCGACAGCGTCGGATGATGGTTCATCAGCCAGAACGCCGGGAACAGCAGCAGGACGAGCACGCCGCGCCCGACGAAGATCGGCATGCGCCGGCTGCCGAGGCGGTCCGACAGCCAGCCGAACAGCGGACACGTCACCAGCATCACGCAGCCCGACGCGACGCCAACGAACATCGACAGCTTCATCGGCAAGCCGAGCGTATGGATCGCATAGGTCGGCATGTAGAAGGTCAGGATGTAGGTCGACACCGTGCCGCCCATCACCGTCAGCATCAACAGCAGCACCGTGCGCGTGTGCCGCGAGAACAGCTCGCGCAGCACGCCGCGCTCGATGCCGTGATGGCTGTCGCCGGGCGCATCGTCCGCGAGCCGGCGGCGCAAAACCATACCGACGGGTGCGATCAGCACGCCCACAAGGAACGGCAGGCGCCAGCCCCAGCTCTCGAGCGCATCCTTCGTCAGCGTGTTCGACAGCAGCGCCGCGAAACCCGAGCCCATCAGCGCGGCGCCGCCCTGCGTCGCGAGCTGCCAGCTCGCGCGAAACGCGCGGCGCGATGTGCCGCCCTGCTCGATCAGCGTGGAAGTCGCCGCGCCGAACTCGCCGCCCTGCGAGAAGCCCTGCATCAGCCGCGCACAGACGACCAGCAACGGCGCGGCCACGCCGGCCTGCGCATAGGTCGGCGCAATCGCGATCAGGCCGGTGCCGAGCGCCATCAGCATGATCGTCAGGTTCAGCGCGGCCTTGCGGCCCTTGCGGTCCGCATACACGCCGAGCACGACGCTGCCGAGCGGCCGCGTGAAGAAGCCGGCGGCGAACGTCGCGACCGACAGCAGCAGCGACGTGGTCGGGTCGCTCGACGGGAAGAACAGCTTGCCGATCAGCACCGCGAAAAAGCCGTACACGGTGAAATCGAAGAACTCCAGCCAGTTGCCGATGACGGCCGCCGCGATCGCGCCGCGCTTCGTGACGGCCGGCGCGGCGCGCGTGTCGGTTTCGACGGCCTCCGTCGACGCGGGGTGCAGCGCGAGATGGTCTTTCTGCATCGTTCGTTTCTCCTCTCAATGCGGCCGGAAGCGCCGGCCGCGCGCCGCTGCGGGGGTTACTGCCCGAGGTAACGCTCCACGAGACGCGTCCAGAACGCCGCGCCGATCGGCAGGTTGCGATCGTTGAAGTCGTACTTCGGGTTGTGCACCATGCAGTCGTCCTCGCCTTCGCCGTTGCCGAGCCGCACGAACGAGCCGGGCCGCTGCTGCAGCATGAACGCGAAATCCTCGCTGCCCATCAGCAGGTCGGCCTGCTCGACGACATGCGCGTCGCCAACCAGCTCGCGCGCGACCTGCGCGGCGAAATCCGTTTCGACATCCGTATTGACGACGACCGGATAGCCTTCGATGTATTCGACATGCGCGGTCGCGCCGTAGCTCGCGGCCTGCGATTCGGCCAGCTCGACGATACGGCGCTTGAGCAGCGCGCGCACGTCGGGGCTGAACGAGCGCACGCTGAGTTCGAGGCGCGCGCCGTTCGGGATCACGTTGTTCGCGGTACCCGCGTGCATCGAGCCGACCGTGACGACCGCCGGCTGCGACGGGTCGACGTTGCGCGCGACGATCGTCTGCAGCGCCATCACGATGCTCGCGGCGACGACCACCGGGTCAACCGTCAGATGCGGCCGCGCCGCATGGCCGCCGACGCCCTCGATCGAGATGATCGCCTTGTCGCCGGCCGACATGAACGGGCCGCGCCGCGTGAGGAACACGCCGGGCGCCGCGCCCGGATGGTTGTGCATGCCGAACACCGCATCGCACGGAAAGCGTTCGAACAAGCCGTCGTCGATCATCTTCTTCGCGCCGCTGTCGACGCCGTGCTCTTCCGCCGGCTGGAAATACAGGTGCACGGTGCCGGAGAAGTTGCGCGTCTTCGCGAGGTGTTGCGCGGCGCCGAGCAGCATCGTCGTGTGGCCGTCGTGGCCGCATGCGTGCATCTTGCCGTGCGTGCCGCTCGCATACGGCAGGCCGGTCGCCTCGAGGATCGGCAGCGCGTCCATGTCCGCGCGGATGCCGATGCTGCGCGTGCCGTCACCGACGCACAGCGTGCCGACCACACCCGTCTTGCCGACCCCGCGCGTCACCTGCCAGCCCCATTGCTCGAGCTTGTCCGCGACGAGCGCGGCCGTCTCGTGCTCCTCGTACGCGAGTTCCGGGTGGTGGTGAATATGATGGCGAATCTCGCGCAGCCCGCCGGCGGCGGGCATCAGATCCTCGATTTCGGTGAATCGGACGTCGGTGGTCATCAAGCGGCTCCTGCTGATCGTCAGCGTGTCAGCCGCACGCGGACGATTGCGTGCGGGAAAGCGAGCCACTATAGCGAGCCGATATCGGTTCAATAAGATGCGGAATTTTTCACCGCGATAAGCTTTGTTAATCAGGGTTAATACGGTCACGAGTCGCCGGCATGCGTTCGTCCGACGCACTCGCCGCGCGAACCCTTGATTTTTGAGACGAACGGTCTATTATTCGCCCATGGACGTTCGAACTGATCCGCCTCGCCGCCGCGGCAGGCCACCGAAGCAGCACGAAGACCTCGTCGCGACGCGGGACATGCTGTTGCGCACCGGGCTGGAAGTGCTCACCGAGAAGGGCTTTTCGGCCACCGGGCTCGACGAGATCCTCGGGCGCGCCGGCGTGCCCAAGGGCTCGTTCTATCACTACTTCGACAGCAAGGAGGCGTTCGGCCTCGAGCTGATCGATCGCTACGCGGAGTTCTTCGCGCGCAAGCTGGACCGTCATTTCAGCCAGTCGGAGCAGTCGCCGCTGGCGCGCGTGCGCGCGTTCGTCGACGATGCGCGCGACGGCATGGCGCGTTACGAATACAGCCGCGGCTGCCTGATCGGCAATCTCGGCCAGGAAATGGGCGCGCTGCCCGAGAGTTTCCGTGCGAGCCTGCGCACGACGTTCGAGGACTGGCAGCGCCGGCTGGCCGACTGCCTGACGGCCGCGCAGCAAGCCGGCGAGCTGGCAGATTCGGCAGACCCCGCCGCGCTGGCCGCGTTCTTCTGGATCGGCTGGGAAGGCGCCGTGCTGCGCGCGAAGCTCGAACGCAGCGATGTGCCGCTCGCACTGTTCGCGCAGTTCTTCTTCAATGGATTGCCTCGCCGCTGAATTTTTTTGCCATTAACTAGACGATCGGTCTAAAAAGGAGGACGGATGTTCCAGGGCATCGTGATCAACAAGGACGAAACCGGCCAGCACGCGCGGCTGCAAACGCTGGACGACACGCAGTTGCCCGCGGGCAACGTGACGATCCGGGTCGGCTATTCGACGTTGAACTACAAGGACGGGCTGGCGATCACCGGCAAGAGCCCGGTGGTCCGCAAGTTTCCGATGGTGCCGGGCATCGATCTGGTCGGCGAAGTCGAGCACAGCTCGCATCCGGATTACCGCGCAGGCGATCGCGTCGTGCTCAACGGCTGGGGCGTCGGCGAAACGCACTGGGGCGGCCTGGCGCAGAAGGCGCGCGTCGACGGCGACTGGCTGGTGCCGCTGCCGTCCGCGTTTTCGCCGCAACAGGCGATGGCCATCGGCACGGCCGGCTATACCGCGATGCTGTGCGTGATGGCGCTGGAACGGCATGGCGTGCGCCCGGACGACGGCGAGATCGTGGTGACCGGCGCGGCAGGCGGCGTCGGCAGCGTCGCCACCGCCCTTCTCGCGCGGCTCGGGTATCGCGTCGTCGCCGTAACCGGCCGCCCGGCCGATGCCGACTACCTGCGACAGCTCGGCGCGGCGGAGATCCTCGACCGGTCGCAATTCAGCGCACCCGGCAAGCCGCTCGGCAAGGAGCGATGGGCCGGCGCGGTCGACGTCGCGGGCAGCCACGTGCTCGCCAACGTGTGTGCGACCACGCGCTATCGGGGCGTGGTGACGGCCTGCGGCCTGGCCGCCGGCATGGACTTCCCCGCCACCGTCGCGCCGTTCATCCTGCGCGGCGTGACGCTCGTCGGCATCGACAGCGTGATGTGCCCGCGCGCCGAGCGGCTGGAGGCCTGGCGTCGGCTCGCATCCGATCTCGATGTCGAGAAGCTGGGGGCGATCAGTCATCAGGTCGGCCTCGCAGACGTCATCCCGCTTGCCGAGGAACTGATCGGCGGCAAGGTGCGCGGCCGCATCGTCGTGGACGTCAACGCATGACGCCGGCAACGGCACCCCGTCGTTTCATTTTCGGCCGGCGGCTCGCGCATCGCGTTCGCCCGTGCCACTTTATCCAGGAGACCTCATGACCGCTGCAGACAACGCGCCCGTCAGCCGCTTTCCGGTGCCGGCGCTCGACGACCTGCCCGACGACATTCGCGAACGGATCGCTGCCGTCCAGGAAAAGTCGGGCTTCATCCCGAACGTGTTCCTCACGCTCGCGCATCGCCCGGACGAGTTTCGCGCGTTCATGGCGTATCACGATGCGCTGATGGACAAGCCGGGCAACCTCACCAAGGCCGAACGCGAAATGATCGTCGTGGCGACCAGCGCGGTGAACCAGTGCCAGTACTGCGTCATCGCGCATGGCGCGATCCTGCGCATTCGCGCGAAGGATCCGCTGATCGCCGACCAGGTCGCGACCAACTACCGCAAGGCCGACATCACCGTCCGGCAGAAGGCGATGCTCGACTTCGCGATGAAGGTTTCGCAGACCGCGCACCAGGTCGGCGAAGCGGATTTCGACACGCTGAAGTCGCATGGCTTCACCGAAGAGGACGTCTGGGACATCGCGGCGATCGCGGCGTTCTTCGGGATGTCCAATCGCATCGCGAACGTGACGAACATGCGGCCGAACGCGGAGTTCTACGCGATGGGGCGTTGAAGCCCTCCGTAACGGTGATGGCTGTCGAAGACCGGGCATGCATGGGCCCGGTCTTCCGCCGGTCGCCGCGCGCGCCCGCGGAAGTCCGGCGCGGCACTCACACGCGCCCCCGATACCGCCGTTCCCGGGCCTATCCGACCTTCTTCAACGCCGGGAGCCCGTCCGGCAGCTTCGCGTCCGGGAACATCGTCGACAGCGTCGTGTCGCGCCACCGCGCCGCCTCTTCGGCGCGCTGCGTTTCCGCCTGCTCGCACACGAACAGCGCATCGCCGCCGAGCAACAGGCGCATCGGCACGTCGTCGCGACGCGACAGCTCGACGATCAGCGCCGCGATCCGTGCGGGATCGCCGACCTCGTGGCCGCCGTACGCGCCGAACAGTTCGAGGATCTTCCCGACCGACGGCTGATAGTCGGGCAGCAGCCCATCGACGTCACGCTTCGCCCGCGCGGCCCATTCGGTGCGCATGCCGCCCGGCTCCAGCGTGCACACGCGCACGCCGAACGGCGCGACTTCCTTCGACAGCACGTCGCTGAACCCGCCGACCGCCCATTTCGCGGCCTGGTATGCGGACAGGCCGGCCGTCGACGTACGCCCGCCGACCGACGACACTTGAAAGATGTGGCCCGCGCGCTGCGCGCGCATCGCCGGCAGCACCGCGCGCGTCAGGTTGACCACGCCGAACAGGTTCGTTTCGATCTGGTCGCGGAAGTCGTCGGCGCCCATCTGCTCGAACGGCATGGTGTGGCCGTAGCCCGCGTTGTTCACCAGCACGTCGATGCGGCCGAACGCGTCGCGCGCGGCCGCCACCGCATGCGCGCCCGCCGCCGCGTCGGTCACGTCGAGCTCGATCGGCAGCAGCCGGTCGCCGTACCGCGCCTCCAGATCCGCGAGCCGCTCGGGATCGCGCGCACCGGCCACCAGCCGGTCGCCCGCCGCCAGCACCGCTTCCGAGATGGCACGCCCCAGGCCGCGTGCGGCCCCTGTCACCAGCCAGACTTTCGACATTTCCCACTCCTCGACAAAGTTGAAACCACAAAATGAATGATTACTCACTCATTAATATGGGCGTCGAAACGGTCGATTTCACCGTGCGTCGCCCTGCCTGAAACCACCTTCCATCGCCGCGGCGACGCCCGAAACGGACGCGCCGCCGATCACCCGGCCACAAACTTTCGGCCAGGCCAGCCGCTCGCTCACACTGCGTGCAACACGGCCCACAGCGCACGAAACCCGGCTTCCCGGTACGCATCCGAGCGCGCCGGATCGCGTGCGATCGACTCCATCGCCGTTTCCGCGATCGACGTGAACAGCGCCGCGCAGAACGCATGCGCGTCGTCGGCCTCGAGCCCGCCCGCCGCAGCGACCTGCGCGCGCAGCAACGCGCTGATCGCGCCGAACCCTTCGGCCCCGGCCGCGCGATGCGCGTCGTCGATGCGACCGCTCACGCCGAGCTGCTGCAGCGCGCGCCGCCCGTCCGGATTCGCGACGCCCCACGACACGTAGCCATTCCACGCATGCCGCATTGCCTGCTCGGCCGGCGCGCGCTCCGGAAACCCGGTCATCATCGCGTCGCGCATGTCGCCCTTCAGGCTCAGGTACAGCGCGTTCAGCAGCGCATCCTTGGTGTCGAAATAAGTGAACACCGTGCCTTCCGCAACGCCGGCAAGCCGCGCGATGCGCGCGGTGGTCGCGCTCGCGCCGTCCTCCGCGAGCGCACGGGCGGCGGCCGCGAGAATGGCATCATGCTTGTCGGGACTGCGCGGTCGGGCCACGTTCGACTCCTTTAATGAGTGAGCACTCAATCATAGTCGTGCCGACAGATGGAGTGCAAGCCCTGTTACATACGCGCGAACCCATCCGCAATCGCTCAAAACCGTGCACTATTAGTGTTTTCACGTACTGGCACGCCAATGCACCGGCGGCCGGCGCTTCGACGTTCGTTCCACGCTCACCCGTTTCAGACCGCGAACCACTCATGACGAATCAGCCCAACCAGACCGAAGCCGACCAGCCCGTCGACATGATCATCTTCGGCGGCGGCGGCGACCTGGCCGCCCGCAAGCTGTTGCCCGCGCTCTACATGGCGCACCTGCACTGCAACCTGCCGCCCCAGACGCGCATCATCGCGGTGGGCCGCCGCGACTGGGGCATCGACGGCTACCGCAAGTTCATGGACGAGCAGTCGCGCCCGTTCATCGACGAGAAGGCGTTCAACGCCGATGCGTGGGCCCGCTTCCTCGACCTGTTCAAGTACGTGCTGATCGACGTGAACGCGCCGGAAGACTATGCGCGGCTCGCCGAAGCGGCGCGCAGCGACGCGATCCACGTATTCTACCTGTCGACGTCGCCGGAGCTGTTCACGACGATCTGCGACAACCTGTCGGCCGCGCACCTCGTCGATGCGCGCTCGCGCGTCGTCCTCGAAAAGCCGCTCGGCCACGATCTCGCGTCGGCGAAGGCGATCAACAATGCGGTCGGCAAGCATTTCGCGGAATCGCAGATCTACCGGATCGACCATTACCTCGGCAAGGAAACCGTGCAGAACCTGATGGTGCTGCGTTTCGGCAACCCGATCTTCGGGCCGCTGTGGCAGGCGCCGAGCATCCGCAGCGTGCAGATCACGGTGGCGGAGACGGTCGGCGTCGGCAGCCGCGCGGGCTTCTACGACCATACCGGCGCGTTGCGCGACATGGTGCAGAACCACCTGCTGCAACTGCTGTGCATCGTCGCGATGGAGCCGCCGGTGTCGCTCGACCCGGACGCGGTGCGCGACGAAAAACTGAAGGTGCTGCGCTCGCTGCGTCCGATGGCGCTGTCGGACGTCGCGCGCGACACGGTCCGCGGCCAGTACACGGCCGGCGCGGTCGACGGCCAGCCGGTCAAGGGCTATCTCGAGGAAGACAACGTGCCGGCGGACAGCCACGCGGAAACCTTCGTCGCGCTGCGCACGCACATCAACAACTGGCGCTGGGCGAACGTGCCGTTCTTCCTGCGCACCGGCAAGCGGCTGCAGCGCCGCCAATCGGAAATCGTGATCGAGTTCGCGGACATGCCGTTCTCGATCATCCCGAGCGGCCCGCGCCACTACAGCAACCGCCTCGTGATCCAGCTCCAGCCGGAAGAATCGATCCAGCTGCAGATGCTCGCGAAGGAGCCGGGCAGCGGGATGAAGATGGTGCCCGTGAGCCTGAACCTCGACCTGCAGCAGGCGATTCCGGAACGGCGCGCGGAAGCGTACGAGCGGCTGCTGATCGACGTGATCCGCGGGCGTCTCACGCACTTCATGCGCCGCGACGAACTCGAAGCCGCGTGGTCGTGGGTCGAGCCGATCCTCGACGGCTGGAAGCAGCTCGGCGACCGTCCGCGCCTCTATACGGCCGGCACGTTCGGGCCGGCGGCATCGTCGGCGCTGCTGGCGCGCGACAATATGTCGTGGTCCGAGGAAGCGTAATCACGACACGGCGGCATGCCCGCGGCGCAAGCGCCGGGTGGCATGCCGGATCACACCGGGCGCCTGATCGGGTGCCCGCCACCCGTCGCCCGCTGCCGGTCGCCCGCTGCCGGTCGCCGGCCGCCGATCCCGGCACTCCGCCGTTACAGCGGCCCCATCCACGCCGCCTTGCGCCGCGCCGGTGCACCGCTACCGCCGCTCCCGCCACCCAGCACCTCGATCATGTAATCGACGAACGACGCGATTCGCGACGAAATCGCGGTGTTCCGGTAATACACCGCGTTGATCGGCTGTTCGACGTCGAGCGTCTGCCGCGCGAGCACCTGCACGAGCCGACCGGCCTCGCGATCCTGCGCGGTCATGAAATCCGACAGGCATACGACCCCCGCCCCCTCCAGCGCGAGCTGCCGCAGCGTCTCGCCGCTCGACGACCAGATGCCGGGCTCGATGCGGCACGGCTCGCCGTCCGTGCCGAGGATCGGCCAGACGTTCAGCGATTCGGGCTGCGTGAAGCCCAGCAGCGTGTGCCTGTCGAGATCCTCGACCTTGCGCGGCTGGCCGTGCGCTTCGATATACGCGGGGCTCGCGAGCATGCGCAGCCGGCTGTTGCCGATCCGCCGGCTGTGCAGCGTCGAATCCTTGAGCCGGCCGATGCGGATCGCGACGTCGGTACGCCGCTCGAGCAGATCGATGATCCCCTCGTTGCTGTTCAGTTCCAGGTCGACCTTCGGGAACCGTTCGCGGTAGCCGCGCACGAGCGGCACGATCACGTGCAGCATGAACGGCGTCGCGGCATCGACACGCAGCCGCCCCGACGGCATCTCGCGCCGCGCGAGCATCTGCTCCTCGGCGTTCTCGACCGACTCGATGATCGCGCGCGCGTCCTGCAGGAACGCACGCCCTTCCTCGGTCAGTTCGAGCCGGCGCGTGGTCCGGCGCAGCAGCGTGGTCTTCAGCTTCTCCTCGAGCCGCGCGAGCGTGCGGCTCGTGGCCGACACGGTGAGGTCGAGCTGCTGCGCGGCAGCGGTGATCGAACCGGAGTCGACCACGGCGGCAAAGGCCTGGAGTTCGTCAAGCGTGATCTTCATCGCGTCATTGTTGACTTCAAATCAAAACAATTTGATTTATAGACCCGTTTTTCCGCAAAAGTAAAGCCGGCACACTGCGATCCATCCTAACTGGAACCCGGATCCCATCATGCCACTCGCCCTGCTGGCGCTGACCATCAGCGCCTTTGCCATCGGCACGACCGAATTCGTGATCGTCGGGCTGATCCCGACGATCGGCGCCGATCTCGGCGTCAGCCTGCCGTCGGCCGGCCTGCTCGTCAGCCTCTACGCACTGAGCGTCGCGATCGGCGCGCCGCTCCTGACCGCGCTCACCGGCCGCGTGCCGCGCAAGACGCTGCTCGCCGCACTGATGGCGCTGTTCACCGTCGGCAACCTCGTGGCCTGGCAGGCGCCGAGCTACGAATCGCTGATCGTCGCGCGCATCCTCACCGGCCTCGCGCACGGCGTGTTCTTCTCCGTCGGCTCGATCATCGCGACCACGCTCGTGCCGAAGGACAAGGCCGCCAGCGCGATCGCGACGATGTTCAGCGGGATGACCGTCGCGTTCGTCGCCGGCATTCCGCTCGGCACCTTCATCGGCCAGCACTTCGGCTGGCGCGCGACGTTCCTGATCGTCGCGCTGTTCGGTCTCATCGCGTTCCTCGGCGCAGTGGCGTTCGTGCCGCGCGGCCTTCCGCAGACACCGCCGGCACCGCTCGCCCGTCAGTTCCGCGTACTGGCCCAGCCGCGCCTGCTCCTCGTCTACGCGATGACGGCGGTCGGCTACGGCGGCTCGCTGATCGCGTTCACCTACATGGCACCGCTGCTCGAGCAGATCGCCGGCTTCACGCCGTCGCAGGTCAGCCTCGTGCTCGTCGGCTACGGCGTGTCGGTCGCGTTCGGCAACGTATGGGGCGGCAAGCTCGCCGACAGCGTCGGCCCGATCAAGGCGCTCAAGCGGATCTTCCTGCTGCTCGCGATCGTGCTGCTCGCGCTGACCTTCACGGTGCACGTGAAGTGGCTCGCGGTGCTGACGATGCTCGCATGGGGCGCCGTCGCCTTCGGCAACGTGCCGGGCCTGCAGGTGTATGTCGTCAAGCAGGCGCGCCACTTCGCGCCGGACGCCACCGACGTCGCGTCGGGCTTCAACATCGCCGCATTCAACCTCGGCGTCGCCGGCGGCTCGTCGCTCGGCGGCCTGATCGTCGCGAACGTCGACCTCGGCCATACGCCGTGGATCGCCGCCGTCGTCACGCTCGGCGCGTTCGCGCTAACCGCGCTGAGCGGCCGTCTGGACCGCAGCGAAGGCTTGCCGGAACGCACGGCCGAACCCGTCGAACTCGCACATTGAACGTCACTTTCTCGCAGGAGCCCATCAGCATGAACGCATCGACCCAACGTCCGCCGTTCGCCGGCAAGACTTTCGAAGTCCGTTACGACGGCCTGGCCGCCCTCAACGCGTATGACGAGGACGGCCTCCACATGCGCTACGAGATCACCGAAGGCGCATACGCCGGCGCGAAGGGCGAAGTCTCGTACACGTGGCAGCACGTCGCCGGCGAAACCTACGCGATCTCGTGGCAGGAAGCCGACCGCGCGACGGTCGTGCACATCGACGATTTCGCCGCCGGCACGTCGCGCTCGTTCTTCACCGCGGCGTCGCTCGATTTCTACCGGCTCGAAGGCAGCCTGCGCGCGGTCTGAACGGAGGCGCCCGATCATGTCCACTTCACTCGACAGGCTCGCCGACGGCGGCTTCAGCGTCGGCATCGAGCTGCCGCTCGACAACGACTGGTCGCCGGCCGGCGACGCGAAGCGCCAGCATGACGGCCGCCGCCCCGGCGTGCCCGACCTGGAAAGCCATGCGGAACTCGCGCGACTGGCCGATACGCTCGGCTTTCGCGCGCTCTGGGTACGCGACGTGCCGGTGTACGACCCGTCGTTCGGCGATGCCGCGCAGGTGTTCGAGACGTTCTCGTATCTCGGTTACCTCGCCGGCATCACGAACGACATCCTGCTCGGCACGGCGGCCGTCGTACTGCCGCTGCGCGAACCGCTGCTGACGCTGAAATCGGCCGCGACGATCCAGGAACTGAGCGGCGGCCGCCTGCTGCTCGGCGTCGCGAGCGGCGACCGGCCGGTCGAATATCCGCTGTTCGGCCGCGACTTCGCATCGCGCGGCGCGAATTTCCGCGACCAGATCGCGCTGCTGCGCGACGGCGCGCGCGAGCACCTGCCGCCCGGCCTGGAAGTGCTGCCCGCCGCACGCTCGCCGGTGCCGCTGCTCGTCGCGGGTCTCGCGCAGCAAACGCCCGCATGGATCGGCGAACACATGGACGGCTGCCTCGCCTATCCGGGCGCGCCGGCCGATCACCTGCAGCGCGCCGCGAACTGGCGCGCGGTGGCCGGCAACAAGCCGTACGTGAGCTTCATCCACCTCGACCTCGCGGAAGACCCGCACGAACCGCTGCAGCGGCACCGCTTCGGCGCCCGCGCCGGACGCATCGCGCTGACGGAAGAACTCGCGGCGATGCGCGACGCGGGCGTGCAGCACATCGGCCTGCATTTCCGCCGCAACCGCCGCCCGCTCGACGAGACGATGTCGGAGATCGCCGCGGACGTGCTGCCGGTGTTCCACGCGAACGCCGCCGCGGGCACGAACGCGCGAACGGGCACCGCCTGAGACTGGCATGCCGGCAGCCGGCCGGATTCACGACGCATATTTGAATTTTAATCAAATATTTTTGACCTCTAACGGCGTTTATCTCATCAGTCTCGAGCGCCAGAATGACCTCCATACCGCAACCGTTCCCCTCTCCCAGGAGCCCACGATGAGCAACATTCCCGCATTCGGCCTCGGCACGTTCCGCCTGCAGGGCCAGGTCGTCATCGACTCGGTCCGCAATGGCCTCGAAGTCGGCTACCGCGCGATCGACACCGCGCAGATCTACGGCAACGAAGCCGAAGTCGGCGAAGCAATCGCCGCATCGGGCGTTCGCCGCGAAGACCTGTTCCTCACGACGAAGATCTGGGTCGACAACTACGCGCCGGACAAGCTGGTCGCGAGCCTCGAGGAAAGCCTGCGCAAGCTGCGCACCGACACCGTCGACCTGACGCTGATCCACTGGCCGGCGCCGGACAACGGCGTGTCGATCCAGGCATTCATGACCGCGCTGGCCGACGCGAAGGCGAAGGGCCTCACGCGCCAGATCGGCATCTCGAACTTCAACATCGAACTGACGAAGGAAGCGATCGCGGCCGTCGGCAAGGATGCAATCGCGACGAACCAGATCGAACTGAGCCCGTACCTGCAGAACCGCAAGCTGGTCGACTTCCTGAACAGCGAAGGCATCCACGTGACGTCGTACATGACGCTCGCGTACGGCAAGGTGCTCGGCGACCCGGTGATCGGCGCGATCGCGCAACGTCACCACGCGACGCCGGCGCAAGTCGCGCTCGCGTGGGCGCTGAAGCTCGGCTATTCGGTGATTCCGTCGTCGACCAAGCGCGAAAACCTCGCGAGCAACCTGCTCGCGCAGACGCTGCGCCTCACCGACGAAGACATGGCGCAGATCGCCGCGCTCGAGCGCAACGGCCGCGAAGTCGACCCGGCCGGCCTCGCGCCGAAGTGGGACTGAACGCACCGCCCGCCCTTCGCTATCCGATTCGCCGCGGCCCGACAGCCGCGGCACCGACAGGACACCACCATGACCCAGGACCCGCTTTTCCAACCGCTGCAATTCGGCGCGCTGACGCTGCCGAACCGCATCGTGATGCCGCCGATGACGCGCTCGCGCGCCAGCCAGCCCGGCGACGAAGCCAACGAACTGATGGCCGCGTATTACGCACAGCGCGCGAGCGCCGGCCTGATCGTCAGCGAAGGCACCTACATCGCGCCGCTCGGCAAGGGCTACGCATGGACGCCCGGCATTCACACGCCGTCGCAGGTCGCCGGCTGGCGCAAGGTGACGGACGCCGTGCATGCAGCACACGGCCGCATCTTCGCGCAGCTCTGGCACGTCGGCCGGCTGAGCCACACGAGCCTGCTCGGCGGCCGGCAGCCCGTGTCGTCGTCGCCGATCCAGGCGAAGGGCGTCAACGTGTTCATCGCCGGTGAGGACGGCAGCACGCCGGGCTTCGTGCAGGCGTCCGAGCCGCGCGCGCTGTCCGTCGACGAAATCCGCGAGGTCGTCGATCAATACCGCGCCGCCGCCCGCCACGCGATCGAAGCCGGCTTCGACGGCGTCGAGCTGCACGGCGCGAACGGCTACCTCGTGAACCAGTTCATCGACTCGAACGCGAACACGCGCACCGACGCGTACGGCGGCTCGCTCGAAAACCGGCTGCGCTTCCTGCGCGAAGTCGCGCAGGCGCTGATCGAAGGCACCGGCGACGCATCGCGCGTCGGCATCCGCCTGGCACCGCTGACCACGCTGAATGGCTGCGTCGACGACGATCCGGAAACGACCTACCTCGCCGCCGCGAAGCTGCTCGGCGAACTCGGCGTCGGCTACCTGCACATCGCGGAAGCCGACTGGGACGACGCGCCGCTAATGCCGGTCGAATTCAAGCGACAACTGCGCGCCGCGTACCCCGGCGTGCTGATCTACGCCGGTGCGTACACCGCCGAGCGCGCCCGCGAAGCGATCGCCGCCGGCTGGGCCGACCTCGTCGCATTCGGCCGCCCGTTCGTCGCGAACCCCGACCTGCCCGAGCGCCTGCGCACCGGCGCCGCGCTCGCGCCGCACGATCGCAACACGCTGTTCGGCGGCGGCGCAGCAGGCCTGACCGACTATCCGACGCTCGCGCAAGCCGCGGCCTGACCCACCCACGGGAGTCCGGAATGAAAGCAATGCTCGCCCGGCTCGCGCTCGCCGCGATCCTGCCGTTCACGGTTGCCCAGGCGGCGCACGCCGCACCGGCCGCCCCTGCGGCCGACTGGTATCCGTCCGCGTATGGCGCGAACGACGAGATCGGCGCGGCCAACCTGCTGACGCCCGACGTGATCAGGCAGGCGGTCGGCCTCGTGAAGGCCGGCAAGACCTATCCGCTGGCCGTGCCGGTCGACAAGGACCTGCCGGCGTTCCGCCATCGCAGCTTCCGGCTGTACAACGTGCAGGTCGGCCAGCAGGCCGGCAAGAGCCTTGGCCCGAACAAGTTCACGTTCAACGACGAACTCGTCAACGCATGGACGGGCGTCGGCACGCAGCTCAACGGCATCGGCCACATCGGCATCGACAACGTCTACTACAACGGCAACAAGGCGGCCGATTTCGTGACCGTCGACGGTGTGAAGAAGCTCGGCGTCGAGAAGGTGCCGCCGATCGTCACGCGCGGCGTCGTGCTCGACATGACCGCTTACTACGGCAAGCCGATCGTGCCGGGTGGCACCGAGTTCACGGTCGCGGACATCCAGGCCGTGCTGAAGAAGGAGGGCCTGACGCTGCGCAAGGGCGACGTGGTGCTGTTCAACACCGGCTGGCTCGAACTGATCAGCAAGGACAACAAGCAGTTCCTCGACGTCGAGCCGGGCATCGGCATGGAAGCCGCGAAGTGGCTCGCCGATCAGGGCATCGTCGCGTTCGGCGGCGACACATGGGCGTCCGAGGTCTATCCGAATCCGCACACGAAGGACGAATTCCCGATCAACCAGTACATGCTCGCGAAGCGCGGCATCTACAACCTGGAGCTGATCGACAGCCGCGCGCTGGTGCGCGACAAGGCGTGGGAATTCCTGTTCGTGCTCGGCCAGCCGCTGTACGTCGGCTCCACGCAGGTCAACATCAACCCGGTCGCGATCCGCTGATCCCGCGGGCCGTTCGTCTACCGGTTGCCGGAGAATTCACATGAGAATCACGCTCCCTTCCCGCCTGGGTTTCGGCACAGCGCCGCTGGGCAACATGTATCGGGACATCCCGAACGAAGAAGCACTCGCCACGGTCGACGCGGCCTGGAATAGCGGCATCCGCTACTTCGATGCCGCGCCGCTGTACGGTGCGGGCCTCGCGGAGTTGCGCCTCGGCGAAGCACTCGCTGGACGCCCGCGCGACGAATACTCGCTCGGCACAAAGGTCGGCCGACTCGTGCTCGACGAGCACGAGGATGCATCGCAACGCGATCTCGGCGAGAAGGGTGGGCTATTCCGCCACGGCCGGCCAAACAAGATCGTCTACGACTACACGGAAGACGGCACGCTGCGCTCGATCGAAGCGAGCCTCGAGCGACTGCGCACCGACCGCCTCGACACCGTGTGGATCCACGATCCGGCAATCGACTTCCACGGCGAGCGCTGGCTCGACGTGTTCGACGTCGCGATGTCGGGCGCGGCCAAGGCGCTCACGCGGCTGCGCGACGAGAAAGTCATCAAGGGCTGGGGCCTCGGCGTGAACCGGATCGAACCGTGCGAGCTCGCGCTCGAACGTTCGGACCCGGACGGTTTCCTGCTCGCCGGCCGCTACACGCTGCTCGACCATGCGGACGCGCTCGAACGGCTGATGCCGGAAAGTGTCGCGCGCGGGCTCGGCATCATCGTTGGCGGACCGTACAACTCCGGCGTGCTCGCCGGCGGCACCCACTTCGAATATCAACCTGCAACGCAGGAAATGCTCGATCGAGTTGCACGCCTCAGGCAGCTCACCGAGCAGTTCGGCGTCGATGTTCGTGCGGTGGCACTGCAGTTCTCGCTCGCGCATCCGGCCGTCGCGGCCGTGATCCCCGGCGCGAGCCGGCCCGATCGCATCGACGAGAACCTGCGGCTCGCGTCGGCGCCGATTCCGGCCGGCCTGTGGGACGCACTGAAGGCCGAACGCCTGATCGCGGAACACGCACCGACGCCGGCCGGCGCGGCCTGAGCGTGAACCCGAGCCGCACGATGCCCGTGCCGGCCACACGCATCGTGCGGTAACCCGCGGTATCCGGCACGCAGGTCCGGTTGGTTCGCGCGGCGCCGCCGGTTGCGGCGACGCGCGGCCATGGCCGACCACGAACGACACGCCATCGCGCCCGCATCCTGCAACGCGCCCGGCGAACGGCCCGCAGCAATGGTTTCCCTTTCCGGCGTCGCCATCCTCGGTCGGTGGCACCGCCCCTTTTTTCAGGAACAGAGCATGAGCACGCAAGCATCGAAACTCGCCCTCGTCACCGGCGGCTCGCGCGGCATCGGTCGCGCAACATCGTACGAACTGGCGCGACAGGGCTACATCGTCGCGGTTCACTATCGCGCCGACCGCGCGGCGGCAGAACAGACGCTCGCCGGCATCCGCGAACTCGGCGGCCGCGGCTTCGCGATCCAGGCCGACCTCGACGCGCCGGACGGCGTCGCCACGCTGTTCGACGCGTTCGACCGCGCCGTCGCGGAACAGAACTTGCCGGCCACGCTCGACGTCCTCGTCAACAACGCCGGCGTCGCCGACGGCGGCACGCTGGACGACACGTCGGTCGAACTGTTCGACCGTCAGTTCACGCTGAACGTGAAAGCCGTGTTCTTCGCAACGCAGCAGGCCGTGAAGCGCATGCCGCGCGGTGGCCGGATCGTGAATCTGTCGAGCGTGCTGTCGAGCCGCGTGTTCGAAGCCGGCGGCAATTTCAGCGCGATTTCCGCGTATGCCGCCTCGAAGGCGGCCGTCGATACGCTGACGCGTCACTGGGCCGTCGAGCTCGGCCCACGCGGCATCGTCGTCAATGCCGTCGCGCCCGGCCCGGTCGATACCGACATGAACGCGAGCTGGCTGCGCACCGACGACGGCCGCGCGACGATGACGTCGGCCAGCCCGCTCGGCCGCGTCGGCACGCCGGAAGACATCGCGGGCGTGATCGGCTTCCTCGCGAGCCCGGCGTCGCAATGGACGACCGGCCAGGTCATCGACGCGAGCGGCGGCTACCGCCTGTAACCCCGTTGCCGCCGGTTCGATCGGCGGCACGGATCGGTGCGCCCGCAGCGGGCGCCGCACGTTCAATGCGTTTCGCGGGCTCAGCCGATCCGCGTCGACAGCTCGACATCGCCGCCGAACGGCACCGACAGGTAGCCGTTGCGCGGCGCACGCACGTAAGCAAGGTAGTCGGGGCTGACTTCCGCGTTGTCGGCGACGACAAACGCACCGGGCCGCAGCCGCGGCTCGACCCGCGCGAGGATCTCCGGATACAGCGCCTTTGCGCCGTCGAGCAGCAGCAGGTCGACCGTATCCGGCAGATCGCCGGTCAGCGTGTGCAACGCCTCGCCTACGCGGATCTCCACCAGATCGGCCAGCCCGGCCGCCTCCAGATTGGCATGCGCCCGCGCGACCTTCGACGCTTCGAAGGCGTTTTCGGAAACCGAACGCACGTCTGCGGAAATCGACGCGTACTCGAGCGCGGTGGCCGACATGTTCTGCGCGCATCTCGCGCAGCACGCGCGCGGCACCGGTATCATCCGGATGCAGGTTGCGCGCGGCGGCGCATCGCGTCACGCGCGGCCGTTCTCACGCGCCTGCGCGGCCCCGACGAAAGACATCAGTAAGCTTCAATGCATCACCCCGCCCCGCCCTGCCCGCCAACCCCGCATTCAAATAATCGCCTTAACGGATTCGAACTAGGCGTATACACGCGTTCCGCGACGACGAAGCCCCGTTGCACGCCGATATAAGCGCTGCGACATGCGCTGCATGCTCTTCCCCCAATGGGACGTGATGAGCCGTTCGCCTAACCTTCGCTACGGCAAAGCACACGTGACGGGGTCGACCACACCACGCGTCGTACGACGCGACACCCTCGCGTCCTTCGGCGCGCGTACGACGACACGAATCACGCGTCATGCGTCCCCACGACGTTGCCGATTATTTCAACCAGATACGAGACACCCTGACGACGGTCCGCTACAGGCCGTTTCAGCATGCTGATAAAGGAGCAACTCATGAGTGATACCCCGGTGCAGCCGACGGTCGGCGTCGGCGCGGAAGAAACGGACCTCGGCACCACGGGAGTCATCGACCGGTACTTCGGCATTTCGTCGCGCGGCAGCACGCAGCGCCGCGAGATCGTCGCGGGCGTGACCACCTTCCTCGCGATGGTCTATTCCGTGTTCGTCGTGCCCGGCATGTTCGGCAAGGCCGGCTTCGACACGAGTGCCGTGTTCGTCGCGGTCTGCCTCACCACGGCCTTCGGTTCGCTGCTGATGGGCCTGTGGGCGAAGCTGCCGATCGCGATCGGCTGCGCGATTTCGCTGACGGCGTTCACCGCGTTCGGCCTCGTGCTCGGCAAGGGCCTGCAACCGACCGTCGCGCTCGGCGCCGTGTTCCTGATGGGCCTCGTGTTCACGGGTATCTCGGTCACCGGCGTGCGCTCGTGGATCCTGCGCAACCTGCCCGCGGGCGTCGCGCACGGCACCGGGATCGGCATCGGCCTGTTCCTGCTGCTGATCGCGTCGAACGACGTCGGCCTCGTGATCAAGAACCCGGGCGCCGGCCTGCCGGTCTCGCTGGGCCAGATCACCGCGTTCCCGGTCATCATGTCGGTCGTCGGCCTCGCCGCGATCTTCGGGCTCGAGAAGCGTCGCGTGCCGGGCGGCATCCTGCTCGTCGTGGTCGCGATCTCGCTGATCGGCCTCGCGTTCGATCCGGCCGTGAAATACCGCGGCATCTTCGCGCTGCCGTCGCTGAGCGCGCCGGGCCATGCATCGCTGATCGGCGCAATGGACATCAAGGGTGCGCTGTCGATGGCCGTGCTGCCGAGCGTGCTGGCGCTCGTGATGACCGCCGTGTTCGACGCGACCGGCACGATCCGCGCCGTCGCCGGCCAGGCGGGCCAGCTCGACGAGAACGGCCGCATCATCAACGGCGGCCGCGCGCTGACCGCCGATTCGGTCAGCTCGATCTTCTCCGGCTTCCTCGGCGGCGCGCCGGCGGCGGCCTACATCGAGTCGAGCGTCGGCGTGGCCGCCGGCGCGAAGACGGGCCTCGCCGCCGCGGTGGTCGGCCTGCTGTTCCTGGTCGTGATGTTCTTCTCGCCGCTCGCGGGCCTCGTGCCGTCGTACGCCACCGCACCGGCGCTGATGTACGTCGGCCTGCTGATGCTCGGCAGCGTGAGCAAGCTGCACATGGACGACATGGTCGACGCGATGTCGGGCCTCGTGTGCGCGGTGTTCATCGTGCTGACCGCGAACATCGTGACCGGCATCATGCTCGGCTTCTCGACGCTCGTGATCGGCCGCATCGCCAGCGGCGAATTCCGCAAGCTCAACGTCGGCACCGTGCTCATCGCGGCCGTGCTCGTCACGTTCTATCTCGGCGGCTGGGCGATCTGATCGAGGATCATGCGCGACGTCGCTGGCGAAAAGGGCGGCGCGCATCGGGACGACAACGTCTCCTCCACCATCGTCATTGATGGTCTCCAGGCCTGGGAACGCATGTTTCCAGGCCTTTTTTGTCGGTAAGGCAGGGTGCGACGAACCGTCCGTCGGCGCTGCGCCGACCGCCCGACGCATGATCGTCACTTCATGCGGATCAACGGCGGACGACACGACATGGCGCGCACGCTACGGGTTGCGCACGCAACCGGTTCGGCGTACGTCCGCACGCAGATCGTCGGTCGGCCGGCACGTCGGGGCACAACGCAGCAGCGCGCGCCGGCGGCACGCCGCCGCCGGGACGATCGGCCCCTACGCCCGGCCGGGCACCTTTGCTGCGCGTGCAGCGTCCGCCGTCGCGGCGCGCTACCCTATCGATCTTCGCGCCGGCGCCCCGCCCGCCGCCAGATCCGAACCGATCGATGACCCGCATCCGAAACCACCTGAACATCGCGCAGCTCCAGGCGTTCGTCTCCGCCGCGCATCACAAGAGCCTGCGCGCCGCCGCGCGCGAACTCGGCGTCACGCAGCCCGCGATCACGCATACGATCCGCGAACTCGAGACGGCGCTGAACGCGGAACTGCTCGTGCGCAGCGTGCGCGGCGTCGAGCTGACCGCGTGCGGCCATGCGCTGCTGCCGCGTGCCGAGCAGCTGCTCGGCGACATGCGCCGCACCGTCGAGGCCGTCGAGCAGGTGAAAGGAGAAATGTCGGGGCGTGTCGCGGTCGGCACGATGCCGTCGATCGCGCTGACCGCGCTGCCGCATGCGGTCACCGCATTCCGCCGGTCGATGCCGAACGTCAGCCTGCATCTCGAGGAAGTGACGGTGCCCGACGCGCTCGCGCAGTTGCGCAACGGCACGCTCGACATCGCTGCAATGCACCATGTGCCCGCCCTCGACCGCGATTTCACGCAGGTGCCGCTGCTGTCGACCGAGTTCACCGTCGTGATGCGCGAAGGCCATCCGCTCGCGCACGCGCGCCGATTAGAGGAATTGCTCGACGCCGAGTGGATCGTCACGGTCGGCGCCGAGCAGTTCCCGCACAGCGTGATGATCGCGATGTTCGAGGCGCGCGGGCTGCCGCTGCCGAAGCGCCTGCTGCGCTCGCCGATGTCGTTCGCGGTGACGCTCGGGCTCGTCGCGCGCTCCGACGTGATCGGCTGCTTCACGCGCCCGCTGGCCGCGATGGTCGCGCCGCTCGGCATCCGCACGGCCGAACTCGACGAAAGCATGCCGCGCTTCGACCTGTCGATCATCGCGCGCCGCGACCTGCTGCCGACGCCCGCCGTCTCGCAATTCGTCACCTGTCTGCAGCGCGCGGTCAACGAAACGCTCGGTTGAATCGTTCCTTCGTCTGAAACGGTCGCGCGGCGCACGCGCGGCCGTCGGGTCCGGTATCGGGGCTTGTCCTAGGCGCCCTGCCGGTATTTTGTCTTGATAATCTTGCGCACGTCGCGCGCCCGCATCGGGCAGGCGAAACGGACAGTCCGACGCGAAGCCGCGCCGGACCGAAAGCTTACGGCGCGGCACAACCGCGCACCCATCGAACAAAACGAGGAGTCACCGAGTGAAAAAGATTCTTGCGGCTGTGACCGTGGCCCTGCTCGCCGTATCGGCCGGCACTGCCTACGCGAAGGACTGGACGACCGTGCGCTTCGGCGTCGACGCGAGCTACCCGCCTTTTGAATCGAAAGACGCGAGCGGCAAGGTGGTCGGCTTCGACGTCGATCTCGGCAACGAGATCTGCCGCCGCATGAACGCGAAGTGCGTGTGGATCGAGAACGACTTCGACGGGATGATCCCGGCACTGAAGGCTCGCAAGTTCGACGGCGTGCTGTCGTCGATGTCGATGACGCCGGCGCGCCAGGAACAGATCGCGTTCTCGTCGAAGCTGTTCAACACGCCGACGCGCCTCGTCACGAAGAAGGGCACGGGCCTGATGCCGACGGCCGAATCGCTGAAGGGCAAGTCGGTCGGCGTCGAGCAGGGCACGATCCAGGAAACCTACGCAAAGACCTACTGGGCGCCGAAGGGCGTGAACGTCGTGCCTTACCAGAACCAGGACCAGGTCTACGCCGACCTGATCTCCGGCCGTCTGGACGGCGCGCTGCAGGATGCGGTGCAGGCTGAAATCGGCTTCCTGAAGACGCCGCGCGGCGCGAACTTCGATTTCGCCGGCAAGGACATCGACGATCCGAAGACGCTCGGCAACGGCGCCGGCATCGGCCTGCGCAAGGAGGACACCGACCTGAAGACGAAGATCGACGGCGCGATCGCCGGCATGCGCAAGGACGGCACGTACGAAAAGATCGCGAAGAAGTACTTCGATTTCGACGTGTACGGCAAGTAACGCCGCGCAACGCGCGCTTCGCATCCGCGCAGACGGGCTCCGCAAGGAGCCCGTTTTTTTTGCGTACGTGCGACGCAAAGCTGCGGAAAACGCCCGCCCGAGGGGCTGCGGGAACGTTATTTTTTACGCGCCAACCTGATGATTCGAAAAGGAAAACGATAGACCGTGCGCGTGGTTTGATAGGTTCGCGGAAGGCAACGTACAATCGATCTTCCACGCATACCGGATCACTCGCGGCTGCGCCGCCCTCCCCTCATCATGCAAACGCAGACCCATCCGCTGATTTCCCCCGCCGTCGGCACCGAACGCCAGATCACGAGCTTCCACTACGGCCCGCGCGGCGGCAAGAAGGTCTACATCCAGTCGTCGCTGCACGCGGACGAACTGCCGGGCATGCTGGTCGCCACGCTGCTGCGCCGCAAGATCGCCGCGCTCGAGACGGCCGGCAAGCTGCGCGGCGAAGTGGTCATCGTCCCTGTGCCGAACCCGATCGGCCTGTCGCAGCATGTGTTCGGCGACCACCTCGGCCGCTTCGAGCTCGGCTCGATGCAGAACTTCAACCGCAATTTCCACGATCTCGCGGCGCTCGTGCTGCCGCGCATCGAAGGCCGCCTGACGAACGACGCACAGCGCAACCTCGCCGCCGTACGCGCCGCGATGCGCGAGGCGCTCGACGAGCAGAAGCCGCGTACCGAACTCGAATCGCAGCGTCTCGCGCTGCAGAAGCTGTCGTTCGACGCCGACATCGTGCTCGACCTGCATTGCGACAGCGACGCGGTGATGCACCTCTACACGAACCCCGACCTGTGGGAAGACGTCGAGCCGCTGTCGCGCTACCTGGATGCGCAGGCTTCGCTGCTCGCGCTGAATTCGGTCGGCAATCCGTTCGACGAGATCCACAGCTTCTGCTGGTCGGATCTGCGCAGCCGGTTCGGCGATCGCTTCCCGATCCCGAACGGCGCGATTTCCGTCACGGTCGAACTGCGCAGCGAGCGCGAGGTGTCGTACGAACTCGCCGAGAAGGACTCGCAAGCGATCGTCGAATACCTGACCGAGCGCGGCGTCATCGACGGCACGCCGGCACCGCTGCCGCCGCTGGCTCACCCGGCCACGCCGCTCGCGGGCACCGATCCGCTCGTCGCTCCGGTGTCCGGCGTGATCGTGTTCCGTACGCCGGTCGGCGCATGGATCGAGGCCGGCCAGGAAGTAGCCGACATCGTCGATCCGCTGACCGATCGCGTGATCACGCTGAAGAGCAGCGTGTCGGGCGTGCTGTACGCGCGCCAGATCGTGCGCTTCGCAACCGCGGGAATGGAAGTCGCGCGCATTGCCGGCGCGACGCCGATCCGCACCGGGTCGCTGCTGTCGGCCTGAGCGGCCTGCGCTGCTGGCCCGCGCGCCGCATCACGGCGCGCGCCAACGAAATCGCCCGCTTGCGCGGGCGATTTGCTTTTCGGCCGGGCGGACCGCCCGGCGACGCGGCCGGGCAGCGGCCCGCTTGCGCCGTCGTTCAGAACGCCGGCACGATCGCGCCGCCGAACTTCCGGTCGATGAACTTGCGCACGTCGTCCGATTCATACGCCGCGACGAGCTTCTTCACCCACGGCTTGTCCTTGTCCTGCGCGCGCACCGCGATCAGGTTCGCGTACGGCCCGCGCAGATCCTCGATCGCGATCGCATCCTTCACCGGCGTGAGCCCGGCCTTCACCGCATAGTCGGTGTTGATCGACGCGGCATCGAGATCGGGCAACGCGCGCGGCAGTTGCGCGGCGTCGAGCTCGACGATCCTGATCTTCTTCGGATTCTCGGCGACGTCGAGCGGCGTCGCGTTCACGCCGTTCGTGCCGGCGCCCGCCTTCAGCTTGATCACCCCGTATTTCTGCAGCAGCAGCAGCGCGCGGTTGCCGTTCGACGGATCGTTCTGGATCCCGACCTTCGCGCCAGCCGGCAAGTCCTTCAGCGACTTGAACTGCTTCGAATAGAAGCCCATCGGCGCCGTGTAGGTCAGCCCGACGTTCACGATCCGGTAGCCGCGCTGCTTGATCTGGCTGTCGAGAAACGGCTGGTGCTGAAAACCGTTCGCATCGAGGTCGCCCGCGTCGAGCGCCGCGTTCGGCTGCACGTAGTCGTTGAATTCGATGACCTTGATCGCAAGGCCTTCGCGTGCGGCGACTTTCGTCACCTCGGTCCAGATCTGTGCGTCGGGGCCGCTCATCGTGCCGATCTTCAGCGTCTGCGCTTCGGCATGCGCGCCGGGTGCGGCAAAGGCCAGCGCCGCGGCAAGCGCGCCGAGGCCGGTCAGGATCGAACGTCGCATGGTGTCCTCTTGTCCCGTGTCGTGGTCGAAGCGCGCATCGTGACACGGGGCCGGAACGGCACCAACGAAGCTTGTTTCATGTGCATATTCCGGATCCCGATCGAATCTCAGGCGGAATCGGTATAACTCCCCGCTATACAACCGTGCAAAATCCAATGTCGCATCGGCACCACAGATTCGTCATATGACAGAGGCTGTCACATTCATTACGTGGCCCGCCGATAAAGTTGCCGCCGGTCCGTGAAAGCGCCCGCAGAGAGCGCCGGAACCGCAACTGGACACGCCATTTACTCGCTCGGAGAATCCTTTGAACAAGAAACTGTTGACCATCGCCATCCTCGCAGCAACGGCCGGCACGGCACACGCACAAAGCAGCGTCACCCTGTACGGCGTGATCGACGCCGGTATCAGCTACGTGAACCACAGCAAGACCGCAAACGGCGGCAGCGGCAAGATGTTCAAGTACGACGACGGCGTGGCCCAGGGCAGCCGTTGGGGCCTGCGCGGCACCGAAGACCTCGGTGGCGGCCTGAAGGCGATCTTCGTGCTCGAAAACGGCTTCAACAGCGGCAACGGCACGATCGGCCAGGGCGGCGCGATCTTCGGCCGCCAGGCTTATGTCGGCCTGAGCCAGTCGCAATACGGCACGCTGACGCTCGGTCGTCAGTACTCGTTCTCGACCGACGTACTCGGCTCGAACTACTCGACGGGCGGCAACACGGTCGCGGGCAACTACGCGTACCACGTGAACGACGTCGACCAGCTCACGTCGAGCCGCATCAACAACTCGGTGAAGTTCCAGAGCGCGAACTACGCCGGCTTCACGTTCGGCGCGTTGTACGGCTTCTCGAACTCGACCGACTTCGCCGGCGCAGCGGGCACGGGCACCACGAACACCGGCGGCTCGTCGCGTGCATACAGCTTCGGCGTGAACTACGCGAACGGTCCGTTCGCACTCGGCGCGGCCTACACGGACATCCGCTTCCCGAGCCAGTCGTCGCCGGCATTCTCGACGACGATCGCGAACATCAGCACGGGTAACATCCGCGACCTGCGCACGTACGGCGTCGGCGGCCGCTACATCTTCGGCCCGGCAACGGCATGGGCCCTGTGGACGCGCACGCAGTTCACCCCGGTCGCAGCCGGTGCGTCGGGTACGTTCTACAACGCATACGAAGCAGGCCTGAAGTATGCGATCACGCCGGCCCTGTCGGCAGCTGTCGGCTACACGTACACGAACGCAACGCAAAGCGGCAACTCGGCGCACTGGAACCAGGGCAACCTGGCGCTGGACTACGCGCTCAGCAAGCGTACGGACGTGTATGCCCTGGTCATCGGTCAGAAGGCATCGGGCAACAACGTGCAAGCGCAGATCGGCTCGAGCACGAGCTACTTCAGCACGTCGGGCAACGGTGCGCAGAACCAGATCGCTGCTCGCGTCGGTATCCGTCACAAGTTCTAAAGCATCCGCTTAACTCGCGGATCACGACGGCAAGAACGGCAAGAAGCGCCCCGCTCCACGCGGGGCGCTTTTTTATGGGCTTTTAAGTTTCGCTTAATTCTGGGCTGAGAGGATGCTCTCACCCCCCCTGTTGGCCGCCTGAGCACCGGCGGCTTTTTTTTTGAGACCTACTACGGCACCGCCATCAACTGCCCACAAGACAGGATCGGAGGCCAAGATGATCGAAGATACCGTTTTCAGCCATCTGCACGCGATTCTGACGTGCCAACATTCGCTACCGGTCCAGAGCTGCCGCGTGTCGGTGGAAATGCAGCGTCCCTGGGGCCGCCCGTACCGGCTCGTCGAATGGACGATGCATCTCGACGCGCCCGCGCGACGTCAGATCGTGCCGGCCGAATCGACCGACGAAGAGATCGCCGAGGTCGTCGCGTCGCACGTGCCGGGCCGCCTGTACGGCGACGGCCGGCTGCAGTTCTGATTCCCTTCCACGCGCGTCGCTGCCCGCGTCGCAACCGGCCCGCACGCATCGTGCGGCACTCGGTCTCGTTTGACGCGGCAACGAAGTCTGCTACGCTGCGCGTTTTCGTCCACGTAACATACGATGGAAAACGCATTCAACGAACGCGGCGTGATGGTCACGCGCAACGGCCTGTCGGCCGCCGGGCAAGTCTTCCCGCTGCGTGACATCCGCAACGTCGACGTCGTCAAGATCCCGAAGAATCGTCTCGTGCCGTCGCTGATCTCGCTGATCGGCGTGGCCACCGCCATCGCCGGCGGCATCGGCGCATCGAGCGCCGCGCTGGTCGTCGGCGTGATGCTCGCCGTCGTCGGTTATCTCGCATGGACCACGCAGGACATCACGTACCGGCTGATGGTCGAGATGCCCGACGGCAAGCGCGAAGCGCTGTCGAGCGTCGACCCCGAGTTCGTCGAGCGCGTCGCGCAGGTCGTGCGCAATGCACGGACGGCGACGGCTGCCGGCTGATTTCCGCTGTGCGCGCCAACCTCCTAGTATGAAAGAGCGGCACGCCGCCGCATCGTTCGAGGAGGTCGGCATGAACGCCCAATCGCTGTCCGGCATGCTGCGCGCGCAGGAACTGCTGCTCGTCTCGATGATCCGCACGATGCCGCCCGACGAACGCTGCGCACTGGTCGACCTCTACGCCGAACAACTCGCGTTTGCCGAACAGGCCGGCTTCGAAGGCCACGGCGATCGCGCGACGCACGACGCGTTCCTTGCACATGCGCGCAACCTGCTGATTCGCATCGAATCGCTGGCTTAGGGCCGGCCCGCTTCTCCCGAATTTGTCCCGCGCGGCTCGCCCGATCCGCGCGGACAGTGCGCGTCCGCACACGCCGCTTTCCGTCCCCATATTGATAATAATTCGCATTTGTAATGACGAATTTATCAATTCCCTTTCAATTCGCCGTTCGTCGCTTGTTGTGCGCGAACGGACCAACGTGACGACACTCTGGGGCGGCGAGCTCGCCCGCGTGCAGTTCGTGCGCACGGTCGCGCGCGAGTGGCGACGCGGCGTTCATCCGCACATGGCGGCGCGCCAGGCGCCTCGTCGCTCAATGCTCGACGTCCGCCGCGCCGAACGTCCGCATCTTCCATCCGAACCGCACGGCAAGCATCCGCATCGTGAAGCCCGCCGCCAGCGCGACCACCGTCGCAAGCCCCGCATCGATGCCGAGATACAGCATCCCGACATACAGCGCGCCCGTGAAGCACGCGACGCTCGCGTACAGCTCCTCGCGCAGGATCAGCGGCATCTCGTTGCACAGCACGTCGCGCAGCATCCCGCCGCATACGCCGGTGATCGCACCGGCCAGCACGACGATGATCGGCGCGGTGCCCGTCGACGCGCCGATGTCGCAGCCGATGATCGTGAACGCCGCGAGGCCGATCGCATCGACGGTGACGAACAGCGTCTTCATCCGCGCGACGTGCCGTGCGGCCCACGACGCGACCGTCGCCGCGACGAGCGTGATCACCAGGTACTCGGGATGCGCGATCCAGCCGAGCGGATAGTGGCCGAGCAGCACGTCGCGCACGGTGCCACCGCCGAGCGCGGTCACCGCGCCGACGAGCGCGAGCCCGAAGCGGTCCATCCCGCGCCGCATGCCCATCAGCGCGCCCGACATCGCTTCCGCGACGATCGCAATCAAGTAGAGCGTATGCATGGTGCGCGTCAGTCATCCGTCCGGAACAGGTCGAGCACGCGTTCGCGCTCGGCCGCATCGACAGCTGCGGGCATCGGCTCGCCGGACTTGTCGCTATCGCCAGGCGTGCCGGATGCACCCGTCACCACCACCGCACCGCCGCACGCAAAGCGGCTATGGATATACGCCGGTACGTCGGCCGTGCACGTGCCGCGCGTGTATTCGGCGTATCCGAAATCGCCGTCGACGAGCGCGACGTCCTGCGGCGGCGTTGCCTCGACCGGCGTGCGTCCGTCGACAGCCGTCCCCATGTAGTCGAACCAGACCGGCAGCGCGAGCGTCGCGCCGGTCGCGCGCCCAATCGGGTGCGGCGTGTCGTAACCGAGCCATGCGACCGCGACGATGCCGGACGAATAGCCAGCAGACCACACGTCCTTCGAGCCGTTCGACGTGCCCGCCTTGCCGGCCGCGTCGGCGCGGCGCAGCGCAAGCGCGCCGCGCGCGGTGCCGGCCTTCACGACGTCGCGCAGCATGCTGTCCATCACGAACGCGTTGCGCGCCGACGCCAGGTGCCCGACGGACGGCAACTGCGTCCAGATGCGCTGGATCGTCCATGCGCCGATGCCCGCGCATGCGAGCGTCAGACCGAGCAGCGCGCCTGCGAGCGTGCGCCATGCACGGCGGCGCGATGACGTGTGAGGCGGCGCCGGTGACGGCGGAGGGTTGGCGGTGTGATCGGTCATGCGGGCTCCTTCTTCGATGCGGCGACAGCGGGCGCTCGAGTGGCGCCCATCGGTCACGGAAGGCGCGCATTGTCGAAGGGATGACGCGAAACCGGAACATTCTTTAGCCAAAGTTTGGTTGGCTAAATTCTATTTAGGAAAGGATGGGCACGCGGGCGGCAGCGCCGCCCGAACCGCGCTGCGGACGAGCCGGTTCGCCTGTACCATCGTCCGCATGTTCGACACGTACCTGCACCTGTGGGACCTCGTTCCCGACGGCGGCCCGATCCTGACCGCGAGCGGCGGCGTGCTGCCCGTCGTCTGGCACGCACGTCCCGCGATGCTGAAGGTCGCCACCTGCGACGAAGAGCGTCGCGGCAATGCGCTGATGACCTGGTGGAACGGGGATGGCGCCGCCCGCGTGTGGTTGCACGACAGCGACGCGGTGCTGCTCGAACGCGCGCAGCCGGCGCCGACGCTCGCCGGCCTGTCCGCTGCCGGCCACGACGACGATGCGATCCGGATCGCGTGCGATGCCGTCGCGCGGCTGCATGCGCATCGCGCACCGGCGCCGCCCGCGGTCGTGCCGCTGCACGACTGGTTCTACGCGCTGCTGTCGCTCGACACGGACGACGACGTGCTGCGCCGCTCTGCCGCGACCGCGTACCGGCTGCTGGCCGTGCAACCCGTCGACGACGCCGTGCTGCACGGCGACATTCATCACGGCAACCTGCTGCACTTCGGCGATCGCGGCTGGCTCGCGATCGATCCGAAGGGATTGCGCGGCGACCGCGCGTTCGACTACGCGAACCTGTTCTGCAATCCCGCGCACGACATCGCGGTCGATCCCGCGCGCTTCGCGCGGCGTGTGATGCTCGTCGCCGAGACGGCGCAACTCGACCGGCGCCGGCTGCTGCAATGGATCCTCGCATGGGCCGGCCTGTCGGCGGTCTGGCTGATGGAAGACGAACTGCCGCCCGATACGCGGCTGCAGGTCGCGATGCTGGCCGCCACCGCGCTCGGCGAGTAGCGCGCGACGCACGCACGCCGTCACGCCGGTTGCATCGAACCACGTCGCCAACAAAAAACCCGCCGGCATACACCGGCGGGCTTTCGGGTCCGACGCGCGCAACGCTTAGCGCGCGGGATTCAGCGTCAGGTTCATGTGACGGTTCACATCCTTGTACAGCAGGTAGCGGAAGCGGCCAGGGCCACCCGAATAGCATGCCTGCGGACAGAATGCGCGCAACCACATGAAGTCGCCCGCTTCCACCTCGACCCAGTCCTGGTTCAGGCGATAGACGGCCTTGCCTTCGAGCACGTACAGGCCGTGCTCCATCACGTGCGTCTCGGCGAACGGAATCACGCCGCCCGGCTCGAACGTCACGATGTTCACGTGCATGTCGTGGCGCATGTCGCTCATGTCGACGAAGCGCGTCGTCACCCATGCGCCGTTGGTGCCCGGCATCGCGATCGGCTCGACGTCCTGCTCGTTGGTCACGAACGCTTCCGGCAGCGCAATGCCGTCGACGACCTGATAGTGCTTGCGGATCCAGTGGAAACGCACGGCCGCATCGCTGACGTTGTGCAGCGTCCAGTCGGCGCCCGGCGGAATGAATGCGTAGCCGCCCGGCTTCAGCGTGTGCTTCTTGCCCTGCAGCGTCAGCTCGGCCTCGCCTTCGACCACGAACAGCACGGCTTCGGCGTTCTTGTCCTGCTCGGGCTTGTCGCTGCCGCCGCCCGGGTTCACTTCGACGATGTACTGCGAGAAGGTTTCGGCGAAACCCGACAGCGGACGCGCGATCACCCACAGGCGCGTGTTGGTCCAGAACGGCAGCCAGCTCGTGACGATGTCGCGCATCACTCCCTTCGGAATGACCGCGTACGCCTCGGTGAACATCGCGCGATCGGTCAGCAGATCGGTCTGCGGCGGGTGGCCGCCATGCGGCGCGTAATACGTTGTCTTAGACATAAAGCATCCAGGCAATGGGTTGGTCCGGCCCCGGGTAGCAACGGCAGGCGCGGCACGCGCGTGGGGCACGCATGCGGCGGCGGGACATCGTTGCCGGGGTGGCTTGAAAGCGCGGGCGCCTTCTTTCGGTCGGCCAGGCTTCGCGACGGGTCCGCCCGGTTCAGCGGGCGGGGCGACCCATGCCTGTGGGTCCGGCGGCCGGGCCGCGGACACTCGGGGTCATGCGGCGGGGCACGGGGGACGGCACGGTTCGATTCCGTACGCGGGCAGCGTTGACGATAGCGAAGTCGATCCTGATCGACCAATTAAATGTTGCGATGACATCCATTCGATTTCGCACTACCCGCCGGCGCCCGCGATGGCCGGTGCACGCGTGTCGCAAACGGTCGGCGCATCAGGGAAATCCTGATGACCGGAGGACAACGCGTCGATCAGCGATATCGCGTGGTGTCGGCCAAACCTGCCCGGCTGCATGTCAGTGCAACTGGCGATGTGGTCTGCAAGCGGGAAAGGTAAAGCGGGAGGGAGCGTGCCGAGCCGTCGAGCGGGGCCGGGCTTGAACTGCCGAAGGGGATGAAGGCGATGAAGGCCGCCGGTCTTGCCGGCGAAGGCGGCCCGGCTGAGGCTGCCGGGCCGGCTGTCGGATCGGGTGCCGACGCGTCGGGCGCGCCGGTGCGCAGGCCGCGCACCGTGCCGCGCCCGCGGCGATCAGTCCCAGTCGCGGTGATGGCGATGCTTGCGGTGACGATAACCGCGACCGCCGTGATCGCCGCGGTCGTACGAGTTGCGCGACAGGTTGCCGCCGAGCGCCGCGCCGGCGCCGCCGCCAACGGCTGCGCCCAGCAGGCCGCCCGTGCGGCCGCCCATCGCGTTGCCGGCCGCGGTACCCGCGCCGCCGCCGAGTGCGCCGCCGATGATCGCGCCGGTGCGCTCGTGACGGTTCGCCGTCACTGCGCCGCCCGCGCCGCCGCCGATCGCGCCGCCGATCACGGAGCCCGTGCTGCCGCCGACCGCGCCGCCGACCGCTGCGCCGGCAACCCCGCCGAGCGCGCCGCCGAGCGCGTTGTTCAGGTCACCGGCCATTGCCGGCAGTGCGGTCGCGCCGGTCAGCACGGCGACGACGAGAGTGGGGGCAATTTTCTTCCACATTCCCGTATTCTTCCTTGTTCGCAATCTGGTTATTGAAAGTCCGCTCGATACGACGATCTGAACCGATCGACGTCGATGCCGGCATTGTGCCGAATCCCGGACCAATTCATTTCAATGAGCTTGCGGCGAAGAATAGCACCGGTCGAGCCCCGCTGCCGTCGACATTCTGGTAACAAGTTGTTTACCGGAAGGCGACTCGGAAAGGCTTGCCGAATCGTCCGGCAACGCCCGCCGGCAAAGGCTTCGACGACGATCGGCCGGTCGGGATGACGGTGCGGGAAGCGTCCGCATCGCGAGTTCGGACACAGGTGGCAACACATCGGCGAGCGCAGCGGGGCCAGATCGACGCGCGCCGCCCGTTCGAAGCAAACGAGGGTCAGTACACGCCGGGAAGCAGCCGCCAGGTGTGCGCGCAGTACGCGTCGTATTCGGCGCCGAACTGCGCGCGCAGCAGCGCTTCCTCGGAACGGATGCGCGCCACGAGCGGCACCATCGTCAGCGCGACGAGCAGCAGGCCGACGCCCGAGCGGAACGCGAACGCCCAGCCGATCGAATTGACGACCAGGCCCAGATAGCTCGGGTTGCGGATGCGGCTGTAGATGCCGCCCGTCACGAGCGTATGGCCCGGCTGGATCGCGACGAGCCCGCTGAAGCGCTTGCCGAGCACGAATACGGGCCAGATACGCAGCACGCCGCCCGCGACATACAGCACGACGCCGATCCAGCGCACCGTGTCGCCACCGAAGGTCCATACATCGAGCCGGTCGGTCAGCGCGGGCAGATAGGCGAGCAGGAAGCCGCTCGCCGCGAAGGCCGCGAGCACCCAGCGGTTGTCGCGGTTCTCGCGTTCGCCGGCGCTCAGGTTGCCTTCGGTAAACAACGCGGCGACGGCCAGCGCGAACGTCGCGACGACGATGACGGTCAGTTGCGGATGCGAGAAGAAGGCTGCGAACCCGCCGATGCCGAGCACGGCGAGCCCGAGATAGACGAGCGTGGAGACGCCCGACACGATTGCGACCTTGCGCGTAACGGCCATGGCTGCCTCGCCGGAGTGGACTTTCCTGTGAAGTATAGGAACCCGGGCGAGCGATGCGCAGACGCGCCGTCATGCGGCGCGCGAATCTTCCCTGCGGGAAGCGGCGGCGGAACGTCGAACGACGCGGTCGATCGACGTGCGGGGCAAGCCCGCGCCCGCCGCGTGGTCAGCGAATACGGAAGTGTCCGCCGATCCCGACACTGACGGGCGGTGCGTAATACGCGGGCGCATAGCCGTAATAAGCCGGCGCGGGGGCGTAACCGTAAGGCGGCGCGACGTAACAGCCGGACAGGCCGGCGATCAGCGCAAACGTGATGAGGACTTTGTACATGGCTCGATTCCCGGCGAAGAGGACACATGACACCTTGCGAACACCGGGCCGTCGCATCTTGCGACGGCCGGCACGAAGGGGTCGCACGCCCTTCCTGTCGCTCGATGAAGCAATGCGCGGAGTCTAGCGCCGGGGCGGCCGAGCCAAGTTTCTCGGGCGGTTACACGTGTTACCGAGCGTGACTGCTGAAACAGATGCGAACGGCGTCGCGGCGCGCGCCCGCTGGCGCCGCGGGAACCACCCGCCGTGCACGCGTTACACGAAATGTGCGCGGATGCGCTGCGCGACCGATTCGAGCGTGGCCGCATCGGCGATGTCGCGCGCGTGCAGCCGCAGCTCGACGCCTTCCCAGCGCGGGATCACGTGGAAATGCACATGCGGGACCGTCTGGCCCGCGGCCGCGCCGTTGAACTGGCCGATGAACACGCCGTCCGGCCCGAGCGCCGCGCGCACGGCCGCCGCGACGCGCTGCGTCATGCGGATGCCGGCCGCGGCCGCATCGCCGGACAGCTCGAAGATCTGCGCGGCCGGCTCCTTCGGGATCACGAGCACGTGACCGTCGGCCTGCGGCATGAGATCCATGATCGCGAGGGTTGCGTCGTCTTCGGCGACCTTCACGCACGGCAGTTCGCCGCGCAGGATCCTGGCGAACGGGTTGTTGTTGTCGTAGGACATGGCGTTTTCCGATTTTTCCGATTGCGGTTTGACTGGGAACGATGCCGGACGATTATCGGCCGATGGCGGATCGGATTTCAACTTGTCAGGACGTGTCGCGATTGCGGTGAACAATGCACGCCGGCTCGCATGCGATGTCCGTCGACTGAGGGAATATTCGGCCGTCGCGATCCGTTTATTCCGAGCGTGGATTCGCGCGGCACGATCGCGAACCCGCGCCGGACACCCGTCGGCTGCGCAGGCCGGCAGCCGGGATGACTGATTGCGATCATCAACCGGAGTCATGCCATGAACCCTCTCCCTTCCTGTCGTTCACCCGCCCCGCCCGTCCTCGCCATTCACCCGCCGCTCTTTGCCCACGCCCGTCGCACGTTGGCGCGCACGCTTTGCCACGCGGCTTGCGGCGCCGGAGTGGTCGCATTGTCGTCGGCTTTCGCGTGGGCCGGCGACAGCGACATCATCCTGCCGGTCGTCTCGTCGGTCACCGCGTCGACCGTGCCGGCCAACGGCGACGTCAATCCGTACGGCATCGCGTTCGTGCCGCGCGGCGTGCCGAGCTGGAGCACGCTGAAATCGGGCGACGTCGTCGTGTCCAACTTCAACGCGGCGTCGAACGCGCAAGGCACCGGCACGACGATCGTGAAGCTGTCGCCCGGCAAAACGCCGGCAACGTTCTTCCAGGGCAGCAATCTCGGCCTGACGACCGCGCTCACGGTGCTGCGCAGCGGCTTCGTGCTGGTCGGCAACGTCCCCGCGCCGGACGGCAAGACCGTGGTCGCACCGGGTTCGCTGCTCGTCATCGGTCCGCAAGGCAATCTCGTCACGCAACTGGTCAGCGCCACGCTGCTCGACGGGCCGTGGGACATGACCGTGATCGATCACGGTCCGCGCGTGACCGCGTTCGTGTCCAACGTGCTCAATGGGACGGTCGCACGGATCGAACTGGTGATCGGCCCCGATGGCGTCACGATGCTGCCGAGCTCGCACATCATCGCGTCGGGTTACGTGAACCGGACCGATCCCAACGCGCTCGTCGTCGGCCCGACCGGTCTCGCGTACGACCCGAAAGTCGACGTCCTGTACGTCGCGTCCACCGGCGACAACGCGGTGTTCGCGATCCAGAACGCCGCATCGACGAACCGCAACGGTGGCGTCGGACGGATGATCTACTTCGATGCCGCACACCTGCACGGCCCGCTCGCCCTGGCGCTCGCGCCGAACGGCCATCTCGTGACCGCGAACGGCGATGCGGTCAATCCCGATCCGCAGCATCCGAGCGAGATCGTCGAATTCACGGTGGACGGACGCTTCGTCGCGCAGATGCAGGTCGACACCGTGCCGGGCGCAGCCTTCGGCCTCGCGTTCGGGCAAGGCAGCAAGGGTCATCCGGAATTCGCGGCCGTCGACGACAACACGAATACCGCGACGGTCTGGACACTGCGTTCGGACAACGACAACGCACAATGACGCACCGTATGAACGGGCCGCATGCGGCCCGTTCGAACCTGCGCGATCGACACATGCGATTCGCACACGCCGGGCACCATGCCGCCTGGGCGATGCCGTCCGGCGTCGCTCCCCCGCGATTGCCACCGCTTGCCCGAACCTGCGACACTGCCGGATCGTTGCCGGCCGGCACGCCACCGAGGACGCTCGCGCATGACGCCCCCCTTCAAATCGCTGATCCGACGCGGCGTCGCCGTCGCGCTCGTCGCCGCGGTCGGCTACACCGGCTACATGCTGTCGCGGCTCGCCCCGATCGCGACGGGCTATGCCGCGAAGGCGCTGTGTTCCGGCGTATTCGTATCAGGCCGTCCGGCCGCGTCGGTGATCGATGTCGACATCATGGCCGGCGTGCATCCGCTGCTGAAACTGGTGCGTCCGTCGATCGATCCCGAGCATCATCGCGCCGTCGCGACCTTCGCCGGCTTCGCGCAACGCGAGGCGGACTTCCGTCCCGGGCTCGGCTGCACGCTCGCGCTCGGGCCGTCGCCCGGCGTGCTGCCGGCCGCGCTGCCGCCCGTCGCCGACCCACCGCCCGCGAAGGAAGCGGCGCCGGCCGCCCCGCCCACCGGCATCGACACACGCAAGCTGCAGGCCGCACTCGACCGCGCGTTCGACGAACCCGATCCGGCACGGCCGCGGCGCACCCGTGCGGTCGTCGTGATGTGGCGCGGGCAGGTGATCGCCGAGCGCTACGCGCCCGGCTTCACGGCCGACACGCCGCTGCCCGGCTGGTCGATGACGAAGACCGTGACGGCCGCACTGGTCGGAGTGCTCGTCGCGCAGCACAAGCTGTCGCCGGATGCGTCGGCGCTGCTGCCCGAATGGCGCGACAGCGGCGACCCGCGCGCGGCGATCACGCTCGACGAACTGCTGCGAATGACGAGCGGCCTGCAATTCAACGAAGACTACGACGACCCGCTGTCCGACGTCGCCGTGATGCTGTTCACGCAGCCCGACACCGCGCGCTTCGCGTCGGCCAAGCCGCTCGCCGCAAAGCCCGGCACGCAGTGGCATTACTCGAGCGGCACGAGCGCGATCGTCGCGCGCGTGATGCGCGAAGCGATGGGCGGCACCGAGGACGATTACCTTGCATTTCCGCGCCGTGCGCTGTTCGCGCCGCTCGAGATGCGCAGTGCGGTGTTCGAGCCCGATGCGGCCGGCACGCTCGGCAGCGCGTCGTTCATGTATGCGAGCGCGCGCGACTGGGCGCGCTTCGGGCAGCTTCTGCTGCAAGACGGGGTGTGGAACGGGCAGCGACTGCTGCCGCATGGCTGGGTGCGCTACCTGACGCGCGCGACGCCGCAATCGACGCGGCAGGAATTCGGCGCGCAACTGTGGGTCAAAGTGCCGGAGCCGTTCAACGATCGCGATCCGCATGCGCGCGCGATGCCGGCCGACGCGTTTCACGCGGTCGGCCATGAAGGCCAGTTCGTGAGCGTGGTGCCGAGCCGCGAGCTGGTGGTCGTGCGGCTCGGGTTGTCGCGGCCGGAATCCGCGTGGAATCACGAGGCGTTTCTCGCACGCGTGCTCGAGGCCGTACCGGCATCCGGTACGTGACATGCCGCGGTGCGGCGGCGGCAGTCGAACCGCCGGCCCTGCACCGCGCGCGACATGCGATGCGTTACGGGTTCGCGCTGCCCGCGTATTGCTTGAAGCCTTCGCGCGTCGCCAGACGCTCGATGTAGCGCGTCACCGCCGGGAAGTCCGGATGCTCGAACGGCGTGCCGAACCAGCGGTTCACCGACAGGCCGATCGGAATGTCGGCGAGCGTGAAGTGATCGCCTGCTACGAACGCTTCGGTCGCTTCGAGCTGTGCGTTCAGCACCTTCATGTGCTTCGTCCAGCCCGCGATCGACTGCGCGATCGCCGCCGGGTCCTGGTGATCGGGCGACTTGCGCACGAGGCCGAGGAACGCGCCGACCCACGAACGGTTCAGGTCCGCGCCCTGCCAGTCGATCCACTGATCGACCCGTGCGCGCGCCTGCGGCTCGGCCGGATAGAGCGCGTCGCCGCCATAGCGGTTCGCGAGATAGCGGATGATCGTGTTCGACTCCCACAGCACGAAGTCGTCGTCCTTGACGACGGGCACGAGACCATTCGGATTCAGCGCGAGATAGGTCGGGTCGTTGGTCGTGCGAAAGCCCGAGCCCCAGTCTTCCTGTTCGAACGGCAGGTTGAGTTCGGTGCACAGCCACAGCACCTTGCGGACGTTGATGGACGGGATCTTGCCGAGGATGTGCAGCATGCAGGCTCCTTGTGAGGTCGAGTGCGAAGCGTCAGGCGTGATCGAGGCGAGCCCGAACGCGCTCCCGTCGAATTTATACACGAGCGCACGGAAATCGACAGGGCCCGCACGCGAAATCGGTGTGCCGGCACGCTGCCCCGCTTACATCGGCTTGAGCACCATCAGGAAATAGACGGCCAGCATCGCGAAGAACGCCGGATAGCCGAGCCGTTCCCAGCGCTTCGCATACTGCCAGTAGCGCGCCGGCAGCGCGGCGTCGCCGTTTGCATGCGCGAGCTTCGCCATCCCGGCGAGCTCGATCTGCAGCCATACGACCGGCAGCCAGCACGCGCCCGCGATCGCATACAGCACGATCGACGCGACGAGCCACGGCGTCTGCCATGGCCAGCCGGCCGTATGCGCGAGCCACAGTCCGGACGCCGGCTGGAACAGCACGGCCGGCGTCGTGAACCACCAGTCCGCGCGCACCACGAGGCGCGACACGGCGGCGATCGCCGGCACCGAGCGTGTGCGATTCGCGAAGAACAGGTAGAACGCGGTGCCGAAGCCGGTGCCGACCATCAGCACCGAGGACAGGATGTGCAGCGTCTTGATGACGAGATAGGTGTTCATGCTTGTTCTTCTTCAGAAAACAGGATCGACAGGATCGCGAGAATCGGCACGTTCTTGAGCACGGGGCCGAACGGCTCGGCGAGCAGGCCGGGCATCGTGACCGCGATGACGGCCGAATACGCGACGATCAGCGCGCCCTGCGCGGCCCACAGGCGGCGCGACGGCGCGGCAACGGTCGCCACGCCGAACGCGAAGTCCAGCGCGCATGCCGCGTAGAGCGCGATCAGCGCGGGCAGCCCGCTCAGGTGTACGCGGGCGAGCATCGCGAGGCTGTCGCTCAGCGGGTGGACAAAGGCGCTCACGATGGCCGTCCAGATCCAGACGATCGCAAGCGCACCGAGCAGCAGCGGCCGATGCCACATCGCGAGCGCGTCGCGGCGCAGCGTGATCGCGTCCGCGCCGATGAAACTGCGCAGCCCGCGCGGCGGCCGGCCGAGCACGGCCGCAAGCGCCGCGGGATCGCCGGTGTTGCCGCCGCGCAGCATCGTCCACGTATCGCGGGTCAGCATCGCGCCCGGCATCGTGCCGAGCAGCGCGGCCGCCGCGCCGACCAGCGGGCCCGGCAGCGTAATGCGGGCCGCCGGCGGGAAACCCAGCGCGGCACGATAGACGCCCAGCATCTCGCGATACTCGACTTCATCGGCGCCGACCGCGTCGATGACCGGGTTGCCGGCCTCCGGCGAATCGACGAGCCGCGCGACGAGCTCGGCGAGATCGTCGACATGCACGGGGCGCAGCCGCTGATGGCCGCCCGCCGGCAATGCGTGCACGGGCAGGCTCGCGAGCATCCGGAAGAACCGTGCCGACGTGCCGGCCGCCCCGTAGACGAGCGCGGGACGCACGATCCGGTAATCGAGCGGCAGCGTCTGCAGGAAGGTGTCGGCGGCGTACTTGCTGGCGAAATACGGCGTGTCGCCGCGCTCGACGCCCAGCGCCGAGATCTGGATCACGCGTCGCACGCGGGTGCGGCAGCATGCCGTGAAGAGCGCGCAGGGCGCCGCACGATGCACGGAGTCGAACGTCGCATCGCGCCGGTCGGCGAGCATCCCGACCGCATTGATCACGACGTCGACGCCATCCAGCCGGACGAGCCACGCATCGGGATCGACATCCTTCGCGAAATCGATCGCGACGTCGTGCGGGCCGACCGCATGCCGCACGCCGCGCAGCACGCGATGGCCGCCGGCTTCGAGCCGCGCGCCCAACGCCCGCCCGATGAGCCCGTTCGCGCCGCAGACGAGGATGTTCATGTCGCACTCCGCGATGCGGCATGCCGGCGGATCGACAGCATGGGCCTGTTCATTTTCATCCATTATTTACAGTTATTTCTGTAACGACAGAAATAACAACTCCAAAAAAAGCGGGCTGCGTGCCCGCACGTCCGATACCGCTTACTTCGACGACTTGCGCCTGACCGTCTGGCTGATCTTCGCGCCGATGCCGAGCGCCTTCATCAGCGTGTCGGGCTTGAGCCGCAGCATCTCGTCCGACCAGGTCGTGAGCGTCTCGACGAACTGCAGCGTGTCGCGGATGCGCTGTTCGGTCTCGCGGCTTTCATCGGCGATCTCGGGACTCGTCAGGCAGTCGCGCAGCACCGTGAGCGTCGGTTCGATCTCGCGCTGCCGCCGCCCTTCGACGATCAGCTTGAACAGTTCCCAGATGTCGGTGGACGTCTCGAAATGGTCGCGGCGATCGCCCAGCACGTGCACGACCTTCGCGAGCCGCCACGCCTGCAGTTCCTTCAGGCTCGTGCTGACATTGGAGCGCGCGACGTTGAGCGTCTCGGCGATCTCGTCGGCCGCGACCGGCCGCCCGGCCAGGTACAGCAGCGCGTGAATCTGCGAGACAGTGCGGTTGACGCCCCATCGCGAGCCCATTTCGCCCCAGTGGAGGATGAATCGTTCGGCAATCGGTGTGAGTTCCATGTCGGGAAATTTAGTTTTTTCAGTTATTTCTGTCAAGAGAGAAATAACTGGCGTCCATGCGAATCGCCACGTTGGCGGTCCGCCCCCGGGCGATCGCGACCGCCGTCACCGCCCGCCTTTCCCGCCGTGCCCGCCCGCATCCATTACAATGCGCGGGATTTTTCCGATTTCAGGCCGTCCGCGCCTTTCTGACTAGAGGTTTCCATGATCATCAAACCGCGCGTGCGTGGCTTCATCTGCGTGACGACTCATCCGGTCGGCTGCGAAGCCAACGTCAAGGAACAGATCGACTACGTGACTTCGCACGGCCCGATCGCCAACGGCCCGAAGAAGGTGCTCGTGATCGGCGCGTCGACCGGCTATGGCCTCGCCGCCCGGATCTCGGCCGCATTCGGCTCGGGCGCGGACACGCTGGGCGTGTTCTTCGAGCGCGCCGGCAGCGAAACGAAGCCGGGCACGGCCGGCTGGTACAACAGCGCCGCGTTCGAGAAGTTCGCCGCGGAAAAGGGGCGCTATGCGCGCAGCATCAACGGCGACGCATTCTCCGACAAGGTCAAGCAGGTCACGATCGACACCATCAAGCAGGATCTCGGCAAGGTCGACCTGGTCGTCTACAGCCTCGCGGCACCGCGCCGCACGCATCCGAAGACGGGCGAAACCATCAGCTCGACGCTCAAGCCAGTCGGCAAGTCGGTCACGTTCCGCGGCCTCGATACCGACAAGGAAGTGATCCGCGAGGTGTCGCTCGAGCCGGCGACGCAGGAAGAGATCGACGGCACCGTCGCCGTGATGGGCGGCGAGGACTGGCAGATGTGGATCGACGCGCTCGCTGAAGCCGGCGTGCTGGCCGACGGCGCGAAGACGACCGCGTTCACGTACCTCGGCGAGCAGATCACGCACGACATCTACTGGAACGGCTCGATCGGCGAAGCGAAGAAGGATCTCGACAAGAAGGTGCTGTCGATCCGCGACCAACTGGCCGCGCACGGCGGCGATGCACGCGTGTCGGTGCTGAAGGCCGTCGTCACGCAGGCAAGCTCGGCGATCCCGATGATGCCGCTCTACCTGTCGCTGCTGTTCAAGGTGATGAAGGAACAAGGCACGCACGAAGGCTGCATCGAGCAGGTGTACGGCCTGTTCAAGGACAGCCTGTACGGCGCGACGCCGCACATCGACGAAGAAGGCCGTCTGCGCGCGGACTACAAGGAACTCGATCCGCAAGTGCAGGGCAAGGTCGTCGCGATGTGGGACAAGGTGACGAACGAGAACCTGTACGAGATGACCGACTTCGCCGGCTACAAGACCGAGTTCCTGCGCCTGTTCGGCTTCGAGATCGCCGGCGTCGACTACGACGCGGACGTGAACCCGGACGTGAAGATCCCGGGCATCATCGACACCACGGCCTGACGGCCGGACCCGCCGCGCGCAGGTGCGGGCGGCGGGCCGTCTTTCACAGGCGACGTCAGAGCGGCGTCGCCTCGTCCAGATACACACCGGCCGACAGCGTGGCCTTCACCTCCCGCGTGAAGTCGTCGGTGGACACCTCCTCCGCCCCGGATTCGATCGCGTCGTACGCCTGGCGCACGACGTCGGCCGGCGTCGCCTTCGGCACGTCGAGACCGCGCGTCAGATCCGTATCGATGAAGCCGGCATGCAGCCCGACCACCCGCGTGCGCTGCTCGCGCAGCGAATGCCGCAACCCGTTGGTCAGCGCCCACGCGGCCGACTTCGACACGCCGTAGCCCGACAGGATCGGCCGGTTCACCCAGCTCGCGACGGACAGCACGTTCAGGATCGCGCCGCCGCCGTGGCCGGCGAGCGTGCCCGCAAATGCGCGCGACATCGCCAGCATCCCGAACACGTTGGTTTCGAGGTGATCGCGCAACGCGTCGACCGCGCCGTCGTCGGTCAGGCTGCCGAGCCGCGCGATGCCCGCGTTGTTGATCAGCAGCGTGACGTCGCGGGCGGCGTCGGCAGCCGCGGCGACCGCCGCCGGATCGGTCACGTCCAGCTTCACGGGCACCACGCCCGGCAGCGTCACGCTGGCCGGATCGCGCGCACCCGCATAAACCTTCCGCGCCCCGCGTTCGAGCGCCTGCTTCGCGAACTCGAGGCCAAGCCCGCGGTTCGCGCCCGTGACGAAAACGACTGCACCTTCGATCTTCATGATCGTTCCTTTCGCGATTCCGTTCGCGCCGGTTCGCCGCGCACTCGGGATCCGGTGAAAAACCACGCTGCCATCGCGTACCGAACCGTTGCTCCGACGGTGCCGGAAGACTGGCTGGACCGCCGCCCGCCCCCTTCGCACCCAAGACCCGGACCGACGTCCATCCGTGCCGCGCCGGTCGCTTCGCTTCGTTCGTGAAGTCGGCTACACTTGATGTCAATGTCGATCACCATTGTCTTTGCGATGCATTGTGTCAGCGCGATTCCGGCACGTCAATGGTGATCACCATTGTGTTTTTCAATCGACGCAATTACCGGAATGAGGGAGGAATCGATGGGCGTCTCGAGACAACAGGCTGCCGAAAACCGCAACGCGATCGTCGCGGCCGCCGAGCGGCTGTTCCGGGTGCGCGGCGTCGACGCGGTGGGGTTGACGGAGCTGATGAAGGAAGCCGGCTTCACGCAGGGCGGCTTCTACAACCACTTCAAATCGAAGGATGCGCTGGTCGCCGCGGTGATGGAGAAGGCCATGCAGGACCGCGCGGATTCGCCGAGCGCCGGCAGCGTCGCGCAACAGGTGACGTCGTACCTGTCGACCGCGCATCGCGACAACGTCGAAGCCGGCTGCCCGCTGTCCGGCTTCGCGGGCGACGCGCCACGCCTGACCGACGCGGCACGCGCCTGCTACGCGCACGGTGTCGCCGCGTATCTCGACCGGCTGGAACGGATGGTGGCCGCGGAAGGCCCGGCCGCGGCCGACACGCGCCGCGACGCGATCGCCGCCTTCAGCCAGATGGTCGGCGCGCTCGTGCTGTCGCGCGCGATCGCCGGCACCGATCCGGCGCTGGCCGACGAGATCCTCGACGCGGGGCGGCGCACGCTCGTCGGGCAGCCCGACGATCCGGCCGTGTCGGCATAACGACATAGCGGCACGGCGGCAGACGCCCGCCGCGCGCGATCGCTATTCCACGGCCCGCGCGGCGTCCCACAGCGGCTGCTGGCCCAGCGCGGCATGCCACGCTGCGAACTGCGTGCGCCACGACTCGAACGGTTCCTTCAGCGGATGGCGCGGATCGTCGCTGAGCGCATACGCCATCCCTTCGATCAGCCAGCGCGGCTTGGTCGCGACCGCGAGGTTGCCGAGCACTTCCGCCTGACGGTGATGGATCAGTTCGTGCGCGAGAAAGTAGGTCTGCCAGCCCCGCGGCGCGACAACCACGCCGAAATTCCCGAGCGTCAGGGCCGCGCGATCGCCGAGACCGAACTTGTCGGCGCATTCGCGCGTCGAGCAGAACACGACGCGCGGTGCGTCGCGAAACGCGCCCACGGCCGCCGCCGCGCGCGCGTAGCCGTCGCGATAGAGCTGCTGCGCGGCGCCGAGCTTCGCCCCATCGTCCGTGCAGATGTCCGCGCTCGGGCATGACACGCCGGGCAGCAGCGCGGGCGCGACGACGCGCAGCGGCTTGACGAGCGCGTACGCGGCGATCGGCAGCGCGACGAGCAGGCCCGTGAGGGCAAAGGCGACATGGGAGCGTTTCATCGAGGCGGCGATTCCGGTGGCGTTTTTGTGGCGTTTTTGTGGCGTTGTGCTGGCTTTTAGTCGTGCTGTGGCGGCGTGCTCCAGCACGAATATATCGGAGCCGCACTGCCGCCGGCCGGCTTTTCCTTTCCGCGCGGCTTCGGGCCTGCGGCCCCGCTCCGCCTCACGCGTGTCGATCGCGAGCCGGATCGCGACCCGTTACACGAGCTGCTTGTGGAAATACGTCGTCGCACACAGCGCGCCGTCGGGCACCAGCGCATAGTTCGGCACGACGCCCACGCGCTGCCAGCCCGCCCGCTCGTACAAACGCTCGGCATCGCCGCCCGTCACGGTGTCGAGCACGAGCACCGTCTTGCCGGCGTCGCGCGCGGCTTTATCGGCGGCCGCCATCAGCCGCGCGGCGCCCCCCTGGCGCCGCGCATGGCGGGACACGAGCATCTTCGCGATGTCCGCGCGATGCGGCTGGTTCTCCGGCTGCGCGGTCACGACCTGCACGGTGCCGACGATCCGGCCGATGGCGTCCTCCGCGACGAGCAGGATCCGCTCGCCGCTCGCGACGCCGTCGGCCACGCGCGTCCAGAACGCGACGGCCGTCGAACGCGCGATCGGCAGCATGAAGCTGACGGACGCGCCGCCTTCGACGCAATCGATCAGCACGTCGGCCAGCGCGTCGATGCACGCATGCGCTTCGCTCGCGTCGACACGGCGAACGGTCACGGATTCGGTCATATCTTCTCCGGCAATCAGGCGGGCGGCACACGTTCGGTGGCATGCGCCTGCCGGGATCCAAAAGAAACACCGGCGTGCGCGCGATGCGTGTGCAACGGCGGCCGGTGCCAGGCAACGCGGCGCCGGGTCGGCGCGCGTTACCGCCCCATCATGCTACGCGGTGAAAATTCCCGCTACATTGCCTATACTTAGCCGCATGGCTAACTTTCAACCCGGCATCGACGACGTATTTCACGCACTCGCCGATCCGACGCGCTGCGCGATCGTCAGCGCGCTCGGCGACGGCGGGCGGACCGTGTCGGAACTGGCCGCGCCGTTCGACATGGCGCTGCCGTCGTTCATGAAGCATGTTGCGGTGCTCGAGCGCAGCGGCCTCGTCCAGACCCGGAAAGACGGCCGCTCGCGCACCTGCGAGCTGGTCGGCAGCCGGCTGGCGGAAGCCGAGCAGTGGCTCGCCGCGCAGCGCGCGCTGTGGGAAGCGCGCACCGATCGTCTCGTGGAATTCGTCGAACGCCGCCACCAGGAGGAGCAAGCCCATGTCAGCCAGCCACGTCGACCCCGCCGAAGCCCATGACCTCGTCATCACCCGCACGCTGCGCGCGCCGCGCCAGGCGCTCTGGCGCGCGTGGACCGACCCCGAACTGCTGAAGGAATGGTGGTGCCCGAAACCGTGGATCACCGAAGTACGTGCGTTCGACCTGCGCCCGGGGGGCGCCTTCCACACGTTCATGCGCGGCCCCGACGGCGGCACGAGCGACAACCCCGGCTGTTTCCTCGAAATCGTGCCGCAAGCGCGGATCGCGTTCACGTCGATGCTCACGGGCGGCTGGCGGCCGCAGGTGCCCTGGATGGGCTTCACGGCGATCATCACGATGGCAGACGACGACGCCGGCTGCCGCTACGAGGCGCGCGTGATGCATCCCGACGCGGCGACGCGCGAGCGTCACGAGGCACTCGGGTTCTTCGAAGGCTGGAACATCTGCATCACGCAGCTCGACGAATTCGCGGCTGCGTTGGGTTGAATCCGAGCGAGTGTTCGGTCCGTGTTCGGTCCGATTGCATGCCGCCGCGCGCGCGCCTAGGATTCCTGAAGGAAGCGTGACGACACGCCCGCACCCGGCGTGCACCGTCGCGCGCGTTCCGCGGGAGGCGACATGCTGCACATGCACACGCATTCGACCCGGGTCAGCCGGCACCTGAACGCGCCGCGCGGGCGCGTCTACCGCGCGCTGCTCGACCCGCATGCGGTCGAACAATGGAAGGTGCCCGACGGCATGACGTGCCGCGTCTACGCATACGACGCGCGCGAAGGCGGCGCGCTGCGCGTGTCGCTGAGCTACGACGAATCGTCGGACGACACGGGCAAGACCACCGCGCACACCGACACCTATCATGGCCGCTTCGTGACGCTCGTACCCGACGAGCGGATCGTCGAAATCGACGTGTTCGAAACCGACGATCCGATGCTGCGCGGCGCAATGACGATCACGATCACGCTGTCCGACGAAGCGGGTGGCACACGCGTCGATGCGGTGCACGACGGTGTGCCGCCCGGCGTGCCGGCCGCCGACAACGAGACCGGCTGGCGCATGGCGCTCGCCCGGCTCGCGGCACTGGTCGAGACGGGTTAGGGCCCGATGCGCCGCATCGCGACGCGCACGATACGCGTCAGCCGAGCCGGTACACGCGCGAGACGGTCCCGCGGAACAGCGCGTCGCGCTCGTTCGGGCTCGCATGCGCGGTCAACCGCTTGAACGCATTCCAGCCGTTCACGTACGAATACGACCCCTTGTCGACCGGGAAATTGCTCTCGAACATGCAGCGCTCGGCGCCGAACGCGTCGATGCAGGTATGCATCCACGGCTTCCATGCGTCAGCGAGCTGTGCGGACGACGGCGGCCGCGCACCCTTCTCGAAATCGAAACCGTTGATTCGCATGCCGAGGCCGCCCACCTTCACGAATACGTTCGGCAATTGCGCGAGTTCGCGCATCGACGCCGACCAGCGCTCGAACACTTCCGGCCGCTGGTCCGCATAGCTCGCGATCCGCACGACGCCGCCGCAGTGATTGACGACGATCCGCGTGTCGGGGTTCGCCTTCGCCAGATCGAACAGCTCGGGCAATTGAGGGAAGAACAGCCACGCGTCGTACGACAGTCCGAGCGGCGCGAGCTGCGCGACCCCGGCCCGGTACGCGGGATCGAGCAGCAACCCGCGCGGCACCGCCGACAACGGGTTCGCGAGCGACGGATCGGCGTCCCACGTGCTCAGGTGGCGAACGCCGCGGAAGCGTCCGCGCCCCGCGTCGAGATGCGCTTCGAGCACGTCGCGCACACGCTCGCCGAGCCGCAGGTCCGCATGCCCGACGATGCCTTTCGCGACGGCCGGACCGCTCCGCTGCAGCGGCTCGGTCACGCCGGCCACGTAAGCCGTCTCGCCGACCGGCTTCAGTTCGGCCGGCCCCGCGTCGCGATAGCGCGTCAGCGCCTGCATGTAGACGGATGCCTGGATGTTGTGGCCGGATCGCGCATCCTGCAGATAGTCGTCGAGCATGTAGATCCAGCCCGGCCGCTCGTAGAAGTGGTGATGCGCATCGACGATCGGCAGATCCGGTTCGAGCGCGGGTTCGAGCGCGGAGGCGAGCCAGTTGTTTCGTACCGCGAGATAGTTGCTTTGCGTCGTCATGCGGGTAGCTCCGTTTTCAGCCGGCGTGCGCGTATCGGCAAATGCGGGGAGCGCGAGCGATGCGGCGGCTGCGCCGAGCAGCCGGCGTCGTTTGATCGAAAGGGTCATGTCATTCGCTCCGGTCGAACGCGTACAGCGACAGCGTCAACAGCGTCGTGATCGCCAGGACGATCGCGAGGCCGAGCATCCCGGCCGTGAAGGTGCCGAAGCTGTCCTTCAGGTAGCCGACGAGATAGGGGCCCGCGAATCCGCCGAGCGCGCCGATCGAATTGATCAGCGCCAGCCCGCCGGCCGCGGCCTGGCCGGACAGGAAGCGCGAAGGCAGCGTGTAGAAGATCGTGCGTCCGGCAATCGTGCCGATCAGCGCGAGCGTGATGCCGACGAGCGCGGGCCCGAGCGTCAGGAAGTGGGTCGATACCCCCAGCGCCACCGCGCCGATAGCCAGCCCGATCGCGAGGTTCGCGACGGGTCCGCCGCGGCGATCCACCCGCTTCGCCCACCACAGCAGCGCGATCGTCGCGAAGAAGTAAGGCACCGCGGACAGCCACCCGGTCTGCATCGTCGACATCCCGTGCGCCTTGAGCATTTGCGGCAGCCAGATGCCGATTCCGTACGAACCCATCGTGAAGCCGAACGAGATCAGCGCGAGCAGGTACACGCGTACGTCGCGCAGCGCGACGCCGAAGCGCTTCTTGCGGCCTGTGGCGGCGCCTTCGCGCTCGAACGCACGCTGCAACGCGGTACGCTCGTCGTCCGACAGCCACGCAGCCGCGGCCGGCGAGTCGGACAGGAGCTTCAGCACGAGAAAGCCGAGCGCGCACGCGGGCAGCCCTTCGACGATGAACATCCACTTCCAGCCGGCAAGACCGAGCGCACCGTCGAGCTGCAGCAGCCACGTCGACAGCGGACCGCCGATCAGCGACGACAGCGGAGTCGACACCGTGAACCAGGCGAGCACGCGCGTGCGGTAATTCGCCGGAAACCACACGGCGAGGAAGAAGATCACGCCGGGGAAAAAGCCGGCCTCGCCGATGCCGAGCAGCAGCCGGATCGCATAGAAACTGGTCGGCCCCGTCGCGAGTGCGGTCGCCGCCGCCATGAGCCCCCACGTGATCATGATGCGTGCGAGCCAGCGCCGCGCGCCGAAGCGGTACAGCGCGAGATTGCTCGGCACTTCGAACACGCAATAGCCCGCGAACATGATCCCCGCGCCCCAGCCGAACTGCGTCGCGGTCAGGCCGAGATCGCGGTTCATCGTCAGCGCCGCGAACCCGACGCTCGTGCGGTCGAGATAGTTGAAGAAGTACGCGAGCGCGAGCAGCGGAATGAAGCGCCACGCGGCCTTGCGCACGGCTCGTTGCTCGATCGACGCGTCGGTCTCGCGATCGGCGGCCAGCGCCGGGGAAGCGGATGTCATGGTTGTCTCCGTGGATGCGGCAGTCCGCGCCCGCGCGATCGCGGGCGGGATGCCTTGTTCGTTCGTTGGATCGCAGCGGCGCTACGCGCTCGCCACTTCGTTCGGCGAAGGCGTATCGCCCGATGCGCCCGGTAAGCCCGATATGCCCGGCGTCAGCCCGTTCGCATCGTGTTCGTGCCGCCCCGCGACGACGCCCGCTTCGATCAGCGCCCGCGCGTCGTCCGCCGTATAGCCGAGCTCGCCGAGCAGCGCGCAGGTGTCCTGACCGAGCGCGGGCGGCGCTGCACGCAACCGCAGGCGCTCGCCCGCGAGCGTGAGCGGCAGCAGCGCGGTGCGCGTGTCGACCGGCCGGCCGGCGCTGCTCGCATCGGCCGGCAGCGTCACGGCTTCGAGGCCACCGGTCGCGAGCAGATGCGGATCGTCGAACAGGTCCTGCGGCTTCGTGATCGGCGCATACGGCAGGCCGATCGATTCGAAGGTCGCGCCGATCTCCGCAGCCGAATGCGCGGCGAGCCGCGCGCGCAGTTCGGGCAGCAGCCAGTCGCGGGCCTGCACGCGAAGATTGTTCGTTGCGAGGCGCGCATCGTCCTTCAGCGCGGCCAGGCCGAACGCGTCGCAGAACAGCGCCCACTGCGTGTCCGACACGACCGCGAGAAAGATCTGCTCGCCGTCCTTGACGGAGAACACGTCGTACACGGCCCATGCGGAAATGCGGCTCGGCATCGGCGACGCGGCCTGCCCCGTCACCGCGAACTGCATCATGTGCTGCGCGACGAGGAACACGTTGTTCTCGAACAGCGAGCTCTGCACCTGCTGGCCGCACCCGGTGCGTTCGCGCTGCGCGAGCGCGGCCATCGCGCCGATCGCGCCGAACATCCCGCCCATGATGTCGTTCACGCTCGAGCCCGCACGCAGCGGCCGGCCTTCGGGGCCCGTCATGTACGCGAGGCCGCCCATCATCTGCACGACTTCGTCGAGCGCGGTGCGATGTTCGTACGGCCCCGGCAGGAAGCCCTTGTGCGACACGTACACCAGGCGCGGATTCAGCGCGGACAGCGCCGGATACCCGAGGCCGAGCCGGTCCATCGTGCCGCTCTTGAAGTTCTCGCTGAAGACGTCCGCCGTCGCGACAAGCCGCCGCACGATCTCGAGCCCGCGCGGATCCTTCACGTCGACCGCCAGGCTCTTCTTGTTGCGGTTGAACATCCCGAAGAAGCCCGCGCCGGAACCGCGCAGCGCACGCGTGCTGTCGCCCGCGATCGGTTCGATCTTGATGACTTCCGCGCCGAGATCCGCGAGCAGCATCCCGCAGGTCGGGCCCATCACCATGTGCGTCATCTCGATCACGCGCACGCCTTCGTACGGCAGCGCCGAAGCCGGTTGGCGATCGTTCATTGCGCGGCTCCCGTCAGGCAGCCTTCCGGCTGGGCCGCGGTCGGCACGCGGCCGTCCGCATAACGGAAGCCCTTCGGCAGCCCCGCGTCCGGCACGTGGCCGTACAGCGCCTCGGCCGGCAGCGCCGCGTGCAGGATCGCGCGCGCGGCGAGCAGCGCGTCCACGTCGACGCCCGTGTCGTACCCCATCGACTCCAGCAGGAACACGAGATCCTCGGTGACGATGTTGCCGGTCGCCCCCGGCGCGTACGGGCAGCCGCCGAGGCCGCCCTGGCTCGCGTCGATCGTCGTCACGCCGGCGTCGAGCGCCGCGACGACATTGGCAAGCCCCTGCCCGCGCGTGTTGTGGAAGTGCGCGCCGCCGGCCTTGTCGCCGACTTCGCGCTGCAGCCGCCTGAACAGCCGGCGCACCTGAGCCGGGTTCGCATAGCCGCTCGTATCGGAGAGCCCGATCTCGTCGACGCCGCATTCGGCCATCGCGGCCGCCATCGCGATCGTCTCGTCGTCGCTGACGGCGCCCGCGATCGTGCAGCCGAACGCGACCGACACGCCCGCCTCGATCTGCACCGACGGAAACCGCGCATCGCGCAGCGCGACGATCGCGCGCACCTCGTCGATCATCTGCGCCGGCGTCTTGCGGATGTTCGCCAGCGAGTGCGCTTCGGTCACCGATACCGGCAACGTCAGCTTGTGGACACCCGCGTCGAACGCGCTTTCGGCGCCCCGCAGGTTCGGCGCAAGCGCGGCGACGTGCAGCCCGGGAATCGCCAGCGCATGCGCGACGACTTCCCGCACGTCGGCCATCTGCGGCAACAGCCGCGCGGGCACGAACGACCCGACCTCGATCTCGCGCAGGCCGGCCGCGGCAAGCGCCACGATCCAGCGCAACTTGTCGGCCGTCCGCATCACGGCCTTGATGCTCTGCAGGCCGTCACGCGGCCCGACCTCGCTGACCAGCACCTTCGGATATTCGGAAACGCTCATTCGCCACCTCAAAGTTCTATCTGAAAGAACATCGTTCTGTTAGACGGAACTTTAGACACGCGCCGATCGTGAGGTAAGCGGGGTATACCCGTGAAATTGCGATTTTTTGGAACTTGAGTTCTGTCAGACAGAACGATATAGTCGATCGACCGTCATCCACAGGAACAGCAAGCCGTGCCCCCGACCTCGACTCCCGCCGATCACCCCGACGAAGCGCCCGATTCGTCGGCCGACACCTCCAGCGGCGTCGCCGTCCTCGATCGCGCGTTCGCGATCCTCCATGCTTTCGGGCAAACCGACGACCGGCTGTCGCTCGCGGAGCTGTCCCGCCGCACCGGGCTGTACAAGAGCACGATCCTGCGCCTGCTCGCCGCGCTCGAGCATGGCGGCTTCGTGCGCAAGCTCGACGACGGCCAGTACGCGGTCGGACACGAGCCGTTGCGGCTGGCCGCGCTGTATCAACGCTCGTTCCGGGTCGGCCCGGTCGTCGAACCGCTGCTCGAGGCGCTGAGCCGCGAACTCGGCGAAACGGCATCGTTCTACGTGCGGCACGGCGACATGCGCTCGGTGCTCTACCGTGTCGAACCGACGCGCACGGTGCGGGTGTCGATCCGGGTCGGCGAGGAGTTTCCGGTTCGCCAGGGGGCGTCCGGGAAAGTGCTGCTCGCGTTCACCGACCCGCACGATGCGCAGTGGAACGACGTACGCGAACAGTTGTGGGCCGCGTCGTACGGCGAGCGCGACCCGGAGACGGCGTCGGCGTCCGTGCCGGTATTCGGCGCGGCCGGCGATTGCGTCGGCGCGCTGACGGTGTCCGGCCCGAAATCGCGGCTTGCCGCCGCGCCGGCGATGGCCGCGGCGCTCGCGATGTTGCTGCCGCTCGCGCAGAAGGCAACCGTCGCGCTCGGTGGTGCAGGCGCGCGCTACGACGCGCAGGCCGTGCGCGACAGTCTCGCGCGGTTCGCGACGGCGGCGGACGACACCGCGCAGCCCTAGCCGGCCACGCGCATCCGGCGGCGCGACGGACAGCACAAAAGGCGGCCGCATGCGACACTGGCCGCAGCGCATGCACCGCGCCGCGCGCCGGCACGGTACACGCAACCGCCGTCCGGACACGTACAAGGGAATCCCCACGATGAACGCCGCGCGCACCGCCACCTGGTATTTCGATTTCGTTTCGCCGTTCGCCTACCTGCAGCAGGAACGGTTCGATCAACTGCCGCCTGCCGCCGCCTACGAGCCGAAGCCGATCGTGCTCGGCGCGCTGCTCGCGCACTGGGGACAGAAGGCGCCTGCCGAGATCGCGGCGAAGCGCATCTTCACGTATCGCCACGCGCAATACCGCGCGGACAAGCTCGGCATTCCGTTCCGGATGCCGCCCGCGCATCCGTTCAACCCGATCCGGCCGCTGCGTCTCGCGATCGCGATGGGCAACTCGCCCGATGCGATCCGGCGGATCTTCCGGCACATCTGGCGCGACGGCCAGGACGTGTCGACGCCGGAGGGTTTCGCCGCGCTGTGCGAGGCGGTCGGCTTTCCCGAAGGCGTGACGGCCGTCGACGCGCAACCGGTGAAGGACGCCCTGCGCGCGAACACCGACCACGCGATCGCGCACGCCGTGTTCGGCGTGCCGACCTTCGAACTCGACGGCGACCTGTTCTGGGGCGACGATGCGACCGACATGTTCGTCGACTGCGCCACGTCCCGTGCGTGGCTCGACTCGCCCGAAGTGCGTCGCATCAGCGCGCTGCCCGAAGGCATCCGGCGCGGCTGACGGCACGCGCGACGGCACGCGCGACGGCGCCTACCCGTCGCGCCCTTCGACGAGTGGCGGCACGGCCTCGCGCATCATCGCGACGAAGCGCACGAGCCGCGACGGATAGAACTGCGCGTGCGGGTAGGTGAGGTAGACCGGCAACGGCGCGGCGTGCCAGTCGGGCGCGAGATGCACGAGCTCGCCGCGCGCGAGATGGTCGGCCAGCATCCACGACGAACCGACGCACGCACCGACACCGAGCAGCGCCGCGCTGCGCAGCGCGTAGAGATTCGCGGTCGTGATGCGCGGACGAATCGCGATGCGTCGCGTATCGCCCGTGACGGCATGCGTCAGCGTCAGTTCGGTCCGGTAATACGTGCGCAGTGCGAGCCACGGCAACGCGGCGAGCGCGTCGGGATCGACGGGCACGTCGGCACCGTTCAGCACGGACGGCGCGGCCACCACGAAGCGCGGCACCTTGGTCAGCCGGATCGCGACGACGGACGGATCGGTCGGCTCGCCGACCTGGATCGCGCAGTCGATCCCGCTGCCGACGAAATCCCGCACCTCGTCCTGCAGCAGCCACTCCACCGAGACACGCGGGTAATCGCGCAGGAACCGCGCGAGCGGCCCGACGAAGCGCTCCTGCCCGAACGCATGCGGGACCGCGACCCGCAGCAGGCCTTCGGGCTCCTCCTGCGCGCCGCGCAGGTCGGCCTCGAACGCCGCCCAGTTGGTCAGCAGCTCCTTCGCGCGCGTGAAACATCGCTCGCCATCGACGGTCAGCCGCATCGTATGAGTCGTCCGCTGCAGCAGCCTCACGCCGAGCGAGCGTTCGAGCGCCTGCAGCCGCCGGCTGATGGTCGGCTGCGTCGTGTGCAGTTGCGCGGCGGCGGCCGACAGGCTGCCGGCCTCGGCTATGCGCACGAAGGTTTCCATCAGCTCGAAACGATAGCCGGCGCCGCCGACAGGCACGGCCTGAACACGCGGAGACCCGCCAGTGGCGGGCACGCTGGGGATTTTCTCGGTCATTCGCCAAGCGTATAACAAATCTGCGCCGGACGGCACTACCGTGGCCGGCTGCCCGTCGGCACACTCGCGTCCATCCGTTACCCAAACAAGGATGTACGCGATGTCCACTCCGACCCGTTTCGACGCCGCGCCCCGCGCGGCCCATGCACCGGCCCACGCGGCCGCCTCCTCGATGCCCGATCGCCGGCTCGTGCTGCTGCTCGCCGCGGCAGCCGGTCTCGGCGTCGCACCGCTCTACTATGCGCAGCCGATGCTCGCCGCGCTCGGTCCCGATCTCGGCGCGTCGGCGCGTGCGATCGGCTTCGTGCCGACGCTCACGCAGCTCGGCTATGCGCTCGGCATCCTGCTGCTCGCGCCGCTCGGCGACCGCTTCGACCGGCGCCGCGTGATCGTGACGAAAGCCGCCGCGCTGGTCGTCGCGCTGCTGCTCGCGGCGGTCGCGCCGTCGCTCGGACTGCTGCTGGCCGCGAGCTTCGCGATCGGCCTGACCGCGACAATGGCGCAGGACGTCGTGCCGGCCGCCGCGACGCTCGCGCACGACACGCATCGCGGCCGCATCGTCGGTACGGTGATGACGGGGTTGCTGCTCGGCATCCTGCTGTCGCGCGTCGTCGCCGGCTTCGTGGCGGAAACGGCCGGCTGGCGCACAATGTTCGCGCTCGCGGCCGCCAGCGTCGCCGCCATCGGCATCGTGGCCGCACGCGGGCTGCCGCGCTTCGAGCCGACCACGCAGCTGTCGTACCGCGCGCTGATCGGGTCGCTCGGCGAACTGTGGCGCCGTCATCCCGCGCTGCGCCGCGCCGCGCTCGCGCAAGGGTTGCTGGCCGTCGGGTTCAGCGCGTTCTGGTCGACGCTGGCGGTCATGCTGCACGGCGCGCCGTTCCACCTCGGCAGCGCAGCCGCCGGCGCATTCGGCCTCGCGGGCGCTGCCGGCGCACTGGCCGCGCCGATTGCCGGACGCCTCGCCGATCACCATGGTCCGGAGCGCGTCACGCGTATCGGCATCGGAATCGCGACGGTATCGTTCGCCGCGATGGCTGCCGCTCCGCTGATGACGCCGCATGCGCAACTCGCGCTGCTCGCCGCCGCGACGATCGGCTTCGATCTCGGTGTACAGGCCACGCTGATCGCGCACCAGGCAATCGTCTACCGAATCGATCCCGCGTCGCGCAGCCGACTCAACGCGGTGCTGTTCGTCGGCATGTTCATCGGGATGGCGGCCGGTGCCGCGATCGGCAGTTCGTTACTCGCGCAACTGGGCTGGAATGCGGTGATCGTGCTGGCCGTGGCGACGTCGCTGGCGGCGCTGGCCGTGCGCATGTGGCGTCGGTAATTTTCGGCATCGCGAGTGCGAGGCGGGCAGGCAGCAGGGCTTGCCCGTCTTTTCTTTTATTTTTCGTTCGGTACTGCGCGGTGCAGCGCAGCGCGGCAGATCCGTGCGAGACGCGGAACGCATTCGGTCATCCGGCGCAAGGTCCGCGACGACTCAACGTATTGCCTAGGTCAACCGATTATTTTTCGCCGGTGCCAAGGGATCCGCGCGCAACCGTCAGATGATTCGACACGCCCGCGCCGCACGGCACGCTCCCATCCGGCCCCGCCAGGAAATCGCGTTTTCTCAGGGGATTCCCGGTATTTTTTCCCATTTTCTTCGAAATTACCGATGACATACTTGCCCCCCATTGCGCTCCGGTACGAGCGCGCTTCCTGATCCTGCCGGCCGCACGTCATGCGTCGTGCGTCCGCCGGGGTCCCAGAACATGAATAATTTCGACACCACGATCCAGATCTTCCTCACCCACATCACGTTCGGACCGCTGATGAATCACGCGATCCGCGTGATCGCCGGCCTCTATACGTTCAAGGGCTTCGTGCTCATCCCCGTGCTCTGCTGGCTGTGGTTCCAGCCGGGACCGGAGCGCGAACGGCAACGCGAGCTGGTCATCGCGACGGTCGCGAGCGGGCTCGTCGCGCTCGCGTTCGGCCGGTTGCTCGCGAAAGTCCTGCCGTTCCGCGTGCGGCCGATCTACAACCCCGACCTGCACCTGCACTTTCCGTCCGAGGAATTGCGTGCGGCCACGCTGCAGGCCTGGAGTTCGTTTCCGAGCGATCACGCGATGCTGTGGATGGCGATCGCGACGGGCATCTTCATCATCGCGCGGCGCGCCGGCGTACTCGCGCTGCTGTATGCGGTCGTGTTCATCTGCGTGCCGCGTGCGTATCTCGGCTATCACTACCCGACCGACCTGATAGCCGGTGCCGCGATCGGCATCGTGATCGCGTGGCTGCTGACGCGCGAGGCGATTCGATCGCGCTTCGCGCCGCAGGTGCTCGCGGCGATCCGGCGCTTCCCCGCACCGGCCTATACGCTCGCGTTCCTGCTGTGCTTCGAGTTGATCACGCAGTTCGACGAACTGCTGACGCTCGCGCGGTCGGTCAAGCACACGACGATGTAACGGGACGACGCCGCGATGCATCCGCTGCTGTCATCACGACGTCCGGGCACACGCTGCCGGCCCTGCGCGGCGGCATCGCGCCATGCGCAGGCCGCCGCCCGCGTCGTCGCTGCCGCGACGATCGCGGCTGCGCACGTCAGTCGCGATCGGGCGCACCGAGCGGGAAGAACGGACGATACGGCCGCGCTTCGTCGACCGCACGCGCGAACGACGGCCGCGCAAGCAGCCGCTTGCGATACGCGATCACGTTCGCGAACGACGGATCGATCCGGTGCGTCCAGTCCGCGTAGAACAGGAACGGCGCCGCGCCGCAGTCGGCGAGGCTGAAGTGGTCGCCGGCCGCCCATTCGCGATCGGCCATCGTGCGGTCCAGCCACGCGTACGACGTTTCGAGCATCGCCCGTGCATCGGCGACACCGCGCGCATCGCGCTCGTGCTCCGGCCGCAGCGCATCGAACACGACCTTCTGCTGCGGCGTCGATACATAGTTGTCGAAGAAACGATCCATCGTCCGCACTTCAAGCGCCGCGCGCCGGTCGTCGGGTACCAGCCGCACGGGGCCCGGATGGTAGAGGTCGAGGTACTCGACGATGATCGCCGCCTCGATCACGGTGCGGCCCGCGTCGACGAGCACCGGGAAGCGCTTCATCGGCCACAGTGCGGCCAGTTCCTGCATCGGCTTCGGATCGTCGTGTGCGAGCACGCGATATTCGAACGGCGTGCCGTTCTCGTACAGCGCGGTCAGCACCTTCTGGCAATAGGACGAAAAGGGGTGGGCGTAAAGCGTCGGCGTCATCGCGTGGTCTCTCGAGGTGTCGGCGCCGCGCCATGTGAGCGGATACCTTGACGACGAACGGCATCGTGCCGATTCGACAACCGGTCCGAACATTTTTTCGTCGCACGATATCGCACCGCTACGACCGGCCGTCCATCACGACGCGGCCCTCGCCGCGCCAGCGCAGCATCCCGCCGCCGAGGTTCGCGACCGCACCGAAACCGGCCTTCAGCAGGATCACGGTCGCCTGCGCCGAGCGGCCGCCGGCCCGGCATACGGTCACGATCGGCCGGTCGCGCGCGAGCTCGCCGGTGCGCGCGGTCAGTTCGCCGAGCGGAATCGGCGTCGCGCCGGGCAAGTGGCCGAGCGGACCGGTGAATTCATCCGGCTCGCGCACGTCGACGACCTGCACCGCCGGCAGGTGATCCTCGAGCCACTGCGGATCGATTTCCCAGAAACCGGCGAACGTATAGACGAGCGGCGCCCAATCGGGCACCGCCTGCGTGTCGGGCGCGTTCGCGGCGACGCCGCACTGCAGGTTCGCGGGCACCGCCACGTCGATCTGGCGCGGATGCGCGAGCCCGAGATTGCGCATGTAGCCCGCGAAATCGTCTTCGCTGAGATCGCCGCCGAGGCGCGGATTGAAACGCCGCTCCTCGCCGACGCTCGTCACCGTCAGCCCGCGATAGTCGTGCGCGGGATACAGCAGGCAGGCGGCCGGCAGCGTGAAGAGCCGGCCGTGCACCGCGCGATACAGCGCGCGCGGGTCGCCCTGCTGGAAGTCGGTGCGGCCGGTGCCGCGAATCAGCAGGCAGTCGCCGGTGAACGCCATCGATTCGTCGTCGAGCACGAGGCTGATGCAGCCGCTCGTATGGCCCGGTGTCGCGCGTACGGTCAGGTAGCGCGTGCCGAATGCGCAGCGATCGCCATCGTTCAGGTAGCGGTCGGCGCCCTGCGCGCCGCTCGCGGCCGAAATCGCGATCGCGCTGCCGGTGCGCTGCTTCAGCAGCCATGCACCCGTCACGTGATCGGCGTGCACGTGCGTATCGATGGTCGCGACGAGCCGCAGCCCGAGTTCGTCGAGCAGCGCCGCATCGCGGCGCACCTGCTCGAACACCGGGTCGATCAGCAGCGCTTCGCGTGATGCGCTGTCGGCGAGCAGATACGTGTAGGTCGACGATTGCGGGTCGAAAAGTTGCCGGAAGATCATGGCGAAGTCGCTCCGTCGGCTGGGCGGGTCGGTTGGGCGATGGGTGCGGGTTGTGCAACCCGCACCGCGGGTATCGCCGGCGTGCGGGCACACATTCATACAGCGTAGTTCAAAACACGTGCACCACCGTCATCGTTGCACGCGGCGAGACGTCATGCCGCGCCCGGAGCGTCGCGCGCACTGTCTTACACTACCGCCTGCTCTCGTCTTACGTTCACAGGAATTGCGCCGCCATGTCGATGACGATCGATTGGACGAAATTACCAGTCGGGACAAAGCGCCATGACCAGTCATTCGGATGCCACGATGGAGACGACTGACGCAGGACAACAGCGCTGTTGCTTTCGACCAATCCGATACAACGACAGGGGCAGCTTAGGGATGTAAAACAGTCTGTCGACTATCCAATCACCCCTTTACAGGTCTGCCAGGGCCGCAAAGAAACAGTGACGAGGCATCTCGCGCGCCCACAGTCCGCCCCGTAGTTCAGGGGATGGAATGATAAGCGCAAGGCCTTTCCAGCAAGGCTCCCGCCCTGTGCTGTAGCAAATTTGTAGCATCCATCCACAGCGGATCGACTGCCCTACAAACACGCTTATACAAGCGCTCATTCTGCCGCCGGCACTGCTTCCCACCGACCCCGACGACGCGTCTCGTCACGCGTGATTTGCGAAAGGTACTGACACTGTGCGCACCAGCTCCCCGACGTGATTACCCTTGGCCGCGCCCACCATCGATGGCCGCGCATGCACTCCCATTCAAGCTTGGTGTTGTTGTCGATATACGTATCGGACACGCACGTTCCGCCACGCTCGGCGGCGATTGCACGCATTGCTTCCAGTCCACGCTGCCGCCGCTCTTCCGTGCGGCATGTCGCACACCAGCCGCCTTCGAGGATCTGGATACCTCGCATCGACCATTGGTGGCCCCTTGCGCATTGGAACGGATATTCGTGCGTCACGCCCGAATATTCGGTCGCGAGACATGCGCCGCCCTGACGTTCGGCAGCTTGCTGAAGCTCCTCCATCCCTTCAGGCCGACGCCGCCGCTCGACAAAGCACTGGTGACACCACGCCTTGCGCATCACCTCGATCCCAGTAACTTCCCATTCGTGGTCGTGAGCACATCGGAATCGATATTTCGCGGTTTGCCCGTGGTAAGCCGTCGACAGGCATTCCCCGCCTCGCTCTCGCGCACGCTCCTGTATCGGCGCCAATCCCCCCTCGTAGCGACGACGCTCGGCTCGCCTCTCGTTCGAGCATTTCGAGCACCATGAGCCGCCCAACACGATAGCAGCCGTCGTCTCGAACTCATGGCCGACCGCACACACGAATCGACAGCGGCCAGCTTTTCCGCAAAACGTTTCAGTCAGACACCGACCGCCGGATTGATTGGCGATGTCGTGTAACCGCTTCATGACGTTTTCGGTCCAACAACGATTGCAACATAGCGAAGTGCCCCGTTGCCCTCGCACCAATCGCATCAGGCTAGAGCCCCACTGGGACGACACATGCCCTCGCTCACACCGGAATCGATACTGCCCTCCCATGCCGCGCCATTCGTCGTCCAGTAGCGTGAGGCTTGCCTCAGCGAGCTTGCAACGGATCCGCACGATACTTTCCTCGGCGGTCAACATTCGCGTCCTCGTATATTCGACTCTGTTTCGCTATTCACCATCATCAATCGGCTCAGCCGACAAAGGTACTTTGCTCACGCCGAGCCGCATAACCTCTTCGAAGCGGTTGCCTATATTCGACCAGACGTCGATACCGACGAAATCAGAACGGCACCGCATGATGTCCGGTGACCGTCGAAGGTAACTGCTCGCCCGTCAATCTGAACGTGTTCATCGCCTTCGAGAATTTCGCATTCGCCAAGCCCCAACTGACAAGTACAGCGATCGCCGACCCGAGCAACTGCGCGCCCCATCACCACGGATCGTTCGCTACCAGTCTGGACCTGACAACCATGATCCGTCGAATCGCCCACTCGAATCACGCCTCTCATCGACTTACTCTCCGAAGTTACTCAAAACCATACCGAGGATCGAACGCCGCCGCGACTACTTCCGGTCCCGTCCAGACGAGGGAAACTATGCCCGCCATCAGTGCAACGCTGTTGACTACATAGCCTCGGTATCCGGGACCGCGCTTTTCCCAAGGTGACGTGATAAAGGCATACACGCAGTGAAGCGCAAGCAACAACGCCGTGCTTCGAAAGGTCCATACCCACCACCAATCTGCACCGTTGACACCGGCCATGCCATGAATCAGCCCCGCGCAAACCCCAAAGGGGTAGAACATCCAAAAGCCGATGAAGGTCACCATAAACAAGACAGAACGCACTGGCGAAGGCGGCATCCATTCACGAACGTCGTCAGGTTTCGCATCCGTGGATTGGATCTGATGGTCGCGTTCTTTCATGGAGTTCACGATACAGCCATCATTTGAACGGATTCGCGCCGTTGTTCGCCTGAGCCCACGCCGCTTTACTCGTCGCGTCGGGCGGGCTAATCATGATGATGCTCGCCGTACCATTAGAGCGCCGGTTGACGGTCGCACTCGCTCCTCCATCCTGATAGCCTGCGATCAGTCCCAAACCGACTTGTACAAGCGGCGAACTCACACCAGTGTTGCCAATGCGTGCGCCGATATCGTAACCATCCTTGACGTCGCTCAGGCTTGGGGCAGCCGCGCCTGCTTGCGCGAGCGCCTGATTCAATGGGACAGCCCACAGCCGATCGCCGGTTGTATCGTAAAACACGCGTTTCGGCTCCTTCCCGTCGGGCAACGTTGCAATGGCCTGCTCCCAGCCCGCCTTCAGCACTGCCGCTTGGGCCGCAGTCTTGAGCAGTTGCCCATGATCGTCGGTCAATTTCACGTCTACCGGGCGATGGAGATAACCGAGCAAGGGCGCATCATCAAATTGCTTGACCTGCCATGTCGTCCAGCGCACCGGAATGTACGGCGTCGGCGTAAACTGGCCCGGCCCCTTGTTGCCGATGGTTTTCCAGAACCGCGGCAATTGCGCCTGCCACCAAGTAGACGACATCACGCCGATCGCTCCCGGATACAGAACGCCAGCCTGCTTTTCCTGCTCGATGTAATGCGCAGTGAAGCTGTCAGGGCCGCGATCGTCGTTCTGCTCCCAAAAGAAATTCCACAACCTGATGATGTCGTATTCGGTACTATTCCGGTCGATCTGAGCAGTCTGCTCGACGGCGTACGGACGAATAAGTTTGTCCACTCGATCCGAACGGGATACGAGGATGGCACCCATACTATCCGGCAGTTCGGGAATGATGTGTCCCGCGCGAGATGTTCCGCCACTACCCGGCGCAACAAGAAGCGAGCGCAACATCGATCCGTCCTGACTGACCACCAAGGCCGCCGGAACATCCGGATGCGAGTCGAAGAATGCGAACAGCTTTTCGATCATTGCCGCACCATCGCTAGTATTGGCGTCCGCCTCCCAAAGGAAAAGCGTCACACCAAGACTTGCTTGTTGCCTACCATCAGCAATACTCTTTGCCGCACGAAAACCATTCCCCTTGTCTTTTGGTGGCCCCCAGACAATCGTTGGCACCGGCCAGTATTCGACGGCATGACGACCGCCTTCCTTGAATGACAAAGTAGTTGACACACGAAGATTAGCCATCCGGATATCGTCACTATCCGGATAGTCTTCCGGATTTGCCGATACATACGATGCGTGGTTATCAGCCTTTTTCTCGATCTCGTGCCAGATTTCCTCGTCGGCATATTCACCAACCACGATCCCCATTCCACGAACCTCAAGCACGTACTTCTGTCCGGTCTGTGACAACATCGTGGAAGAGCCGTTGAAGCCGTGCGCTACGACTGCACTGCTCTCTTGATTGCCCGGAACCGGACGGTCGGATGTGACGGCAGTCGCCACCGGAGTTCGATGCAACCACGCGACGCTCGCGCCATACGCCAAGGCGACCAAAGCCAAGACCACCAGCACACCATTCCGAATGCTACTTCCCATTTGCGGCATCTCCTGCCCTGTCGTTTGCCAATAACTGTAGTGTCGCGCCATCACAAAGATGGTCCAGACTATCGCCACCACAACAAACGCGGCAGCATACGGCCAAATTCGCGGTCTCGCGATCATCGCGGCATCCCTTGGAAGACTTCCCCGATCGTCTTATTCCCATACATCATCTGGGCTTTCTGCGCCTCTTGTTTGTAGTACTCGGCCTGAGCCTTCTCTTGTGCAGCGATGGCCGCTGATGTCAATTCACTGGTTACCAATGGCGGTGGGGTCGAAGACACGTGCGCCTCAGGAAAAGTCCCATACATATAATAGTCGGAACAGGCTTGAATAAAATCCCGCATCTTGGAATCAAGACGACCATAATTTGCATTTTTCTGAATCTTGGCGAGTGACGCCGGAGCCATTTTCCAGTCCGCCATCAGGATCAGCAATTCTCGCCAAACCGGATCATCGAGCGTGACTGCTTGGCCGATGGCCACGTCCATCGCGGTAACCCACCGATGATTCTCCGTACTGTGCAGCACACCCGAATGGTAGTTATTCGCTTCTCGAGCGTCCGGATCCTGCTGCATGCGCGCGCGAGCTTCGTTGGGAGTTTCTTCTCGTTGAATAAGTTGCTGGGGCGGCACGACTGGAAGCAGCGCATTTTTGATGAGCGACGTCGCCGAGGTGTTCGGGACCACCCGCCAGTTCTGCGACTGGTCGTTGATCGCCTTGCCCTGATTGAAAGCAGTCTTGTAAGACTCGATACTAGCCAGCGGATTACGTGTCGTCTCGACGGTAATCCATTTGGTTCTCCGATATGCGCATCTTGCGCCAGACCATCTGGCACATCATGCCGAATCGGTCACAGTTTGGTCCCAAGGTGTGACCGATTTCCATGCCACACTTGATCGTCAAGCATCATGATCGGCCCCAATGCCATGACTACCAAGGCTTCATCGTTTTAAGTATGACAACCTGTCTCGGTCTATCTGGTACATGTCTCTGACGATCGATCCGAAGCAGGCCGCCGTGCGCCTGCACGTGACCGCGTCCGCCGTCACGCAGCGGGTGCGCGCGCTGGAGGCAAGCCTCGGCGCGCCGCTCGTGCTGCGCACGCGGCCGTGCCGGCCGACGGTGGCCGGACAGCGCGTGCTGCAACACCTGCGCCGCGTCGCGCTGCTGCAGGCCGACCTGCAAAGCACGCTCGCGACCGAGCGCGAATCGCCGATCTCGGTCACGATCGCGCTGAACTCCGACAGCCTCGGCACGTGGTTCCTGCCCGCGCTGACTTCGGTGCTCGCGGGCGAGCGCATCCTGTTCGAGCTGATCGTCGAAGACCAGGACCACACCTTCGCATTGCTCGAAAGCGGAATGGCCGTCGGCTGCGTGACGACCGAGCCGAAACCGATGCGCGGCTGCGTCGCGACGCCGCTCGGCACGATGCGCTACCGGCTGCTCGCGGCCGCCGCGTTCGCGGGGCGCTGGTTTCCGCGCGGCCTGAACCGCACGAGCGCGCGCAACGCGCCGGTCGTCGCGTATTCGCGGCGCGACACGCTGCAGTCGACATTCCTGAAGGAGAAGTTCGGGTTGCCCGAAGGCGCCTATCCGTGCCACTACGTGCCGGGCACGCACGCGCATTTCGCGGCGGTGCGGCACGGGCTCGGCTACGCGATGGTGCCGGAGCCGCTGACCGGCGGCGCGCCGCTCGACGCGCAAGGGCTCGTCGATCTCGCGCCCGTGCATCCGACCGACGTCACGCTGTACTGGCACGCGTGGGCCGTGCAGTCGCCGACCATGGCGTCGCTGTCCGCACGGGTGGTCGAAGCGGCGCGCCGGTTGCTCGCGCCGCTGCCGTGACGCGCGGGTGATCGACATCGCCGGCGCGGCACGTGGTGCGGTGCACGCGGCGGCGAGAAACCCCGCCGCGCCGCCTATACTTTTTTCATCGGCCTCGCGAACGCGCGGCGCGGCCGATCATGCAAATCCGGCCGTTCCCTTTCCCGTGAGGAGAACATCATGTCCCGCCGCTATATCGATTGCCGCGAGTTCCCCAGCGCGATGAATTGCTCCGTCGCGATTTCCGCCGACTCAGACAACGAACTGCTGGAAGCCGCCGTGCAACATGCGGTCTCGGTGCACCAGCACACCGACAGCGCCGAACTGCGCACGCAACTGAAATCGCTATTCCGCGACGGCACGCCGCCGGTCGACACGCCCCGGCAAGCGTAATCCGCCGGCACGCCAGATATCGACAGACGGGTTGCAGCGTCGCCCCGATCGCCTCCCCACTTCCTGCTTCGCGCCACGACGCGCCGGCGCCCCCGCCGGCCGGCGCATTCCGCCTTACGCGCGCCGTTGCGCGAAATACGCGCCGACCGCGTCGATGAAGGTATCGATGTCCGCACGCGACACGTCGCAGTGCGTGACGAAGCGCGACGCGTACAGCATCTGCGTGAGGATCCCGCGCTCCTTGAGCCACGCCTCGAGCGGCGCGCAATCGGCTTCGGGGAATTGCGCGAACACCATGTTCGTCGCGTGCGACAGCACCTTCACCGGCTCGATGCGCGCGAGGCCTGCCGCGAGATGCGCGGCATTCGCATGATCGTCGGCGAGTCGTTCGACGTTGTGGTCGAGCGCATACAGGCAGGCCGCCGCAAGGATGCCCGACTGCCGCATCCCGCCGCCCAGCACCTTGCGCCAGCGCTGCGCGCGCTCGACCAGCGCGCGATTGCCGACCAGCACCGAACCGACCGGCGCGCCAAGCCCTTTCGAGAAGCAGATCGACACGGTGTCGAACGGCGCGCACAGCTCGGCGATCGGGCGCCCCGACGCGACCGCCGCATTGCACACGCGCGCGCCGTCGAGGTGCGCGGCCAGCCCGCGGCTGCGCGCGAACGCGACGGCTTCCTGCGCATAGCCTTCCGGCAGCACCAGGCCGCCGATGGTGTTTTCGAGCGCGAGCAGGCGCGTGCGGGCGAAGTGATTGTCGATCGGCTTGATCGCCGCGGCGATCTTCGCGAGCGGCAGCGTACCGTCCGGCGCGTTCTCGATCGGCTGCGGCTGGATGCTGCCGAGCACGGCCGCGCCGCCGCCTTCGTACTTGTAGGTGTGCGCGAGCTGGCCGACGATGTATTCGTCGCCGCGTTCGCAATGGGCCATCAGCGCGGCCAGATTGCTCTGCGTACCGCTCGGGAAGAACAGGCCGGCTTCCTTGCCGGCACGTTCGGCCGCGACCGCCTGCAGGCGCAGCACGGTCGGGTCGTCGCCCCATACGTCGTCGCCGACTTCGGCGGCAGTCATCGCGGCCAGCATCGCCTGGCTCGGACGTGTCACGGTATCGCTGCGTAAATCGATCATCAGAATTTGCTCCGAGAAACCCCGCCATTTCCCCCAAGGGGACTTCCTTCGAGGCGGATGGCGGGAAGGAAAGGAGTGCTGTTGACAGGCAGCTTCTTCCACGGGTTAGGATCACCGGCATGATTCTTGTCTACCGCTACCGGGTGAGGTCGCTCAACGGACTGCTTTGCAAGCAGAGCCGTGCGGTGAACTATGTCTGGAACTTTTGCAATGACACGCAGAAGCATGCGCTGAAATGGAGCAAGAAATGGCCAACAGGCTTCGACCTGAATGGACTGACGAGCGGCAGCAGCAAGGCGCTCGGTATCCACTCCGGCACGATCAACGCGACGTGCGAGCAATACGCGAAGTCGCGTAGTCAACGCCGTCGGCCTTACCTGCGCTATCGCGGCAGGAAATCGCTGGGCTGGGTGCCGCTGAAGGGCCGAGACCTGAAGCGCGAGGGCGACGCGTTTCGCTTTGGTGGCAACACCTTTCGCGTGTTCAACAGCCGCCCACTTCCTGAAGGCAAGATCAAGGACGGAACCAACTTTGCGCAGGATGCGCGCGGCCATTGGTTCTTGAACATCGTGATCGAGATACCCGATATTCAGGCCCGACCGATCCGTTCCGGTGTCGGCATCGATCTCGGTCTGAAAGACTTCGTCACACTTTCGACCGGCGAGAAGCTGCCTAATGATCGGTTCGGCCGGCAAGCGGCGGAAAAGCTCGCGAAAGCCCAGCGAGCACGCAAGCACAAGCGGCATATCGCGAAGCTGCACGCCAAGGTCGCGAATGCCCGTGCCGATTTCCAACACAAGCTCGCGCTCGATCTGGTGCGGCGCTTCGATTACATCGCGGTCGGCAACGTGTCGGCCGCGAAGCTCGCCAGAACCAGGATGGCGAAGAGCGTCTACGACGCATCCTGGTCGTCCTTCCGAAACAAGCTCCGTTACAAAGCGATCGCGCACGGGGCCACGTTCGAAGAAGTCGACGAAAGCGGTTCCACCCAGTCCTGTTCGGCGTGCGGGTCGAAAGACAGCACGACGCGGCCGAAAGGTATCGCGGGACTGCGAATGAGAGAGTGGGCCTGCAGTGACTGTGGTGTCGAGCATGATCGAGATACCAACGCTGCTGTGAACATTCTCCGATGCGGACGTGCATCGCCAGCTGTGGGAATCCTCCGCCTTTAGGCGGAGGAAGACGTCAACTTCGTGCCCTGAGTAAACGCGGACCGGAACCGATGTGCCCGGCCCTGCCGAAACGAGACTCAGAGTGTACGCAATTCGCGCAGCACCTGCCGGTGGCCGGATGCGCGCCGCGTCGACCCGACGTCGGCCCGACCGGACGCCGGGCGACACCGCGGCGTGCGCCGACCTCGTTGCACCCGCCACATCGTTCCGATGACGCGACGCGCCATATTGCCGCACGTGCGGCAGACCGCCACGCCGCAGCCGCCTGCGCCACGAACGCCGTTCTTGATACGAATCAACGATTTATCCCGAAAATGCGCGCGGCGGGCTGGACATCTGCGACGAGTTGGCACATTTCGCGGCGCACCATCGCAACCCATACTCCAGCCAACCCCGACGCCCCATCGCCCGGGGGCCGCCGGCACCCGCCGGCGGGTATCGTCAGCCTCGGTCAACTGGTATGGACACCGCTCTTTCGGCCTTCGATCTGGCCCGCCTGCAATTCGCGTTCACCGTCTCCTTTCACATCGTCTTTCCGGCGCTGAGCATCGGCCTCGCCAGCTTCATCGCCGTGCTCGAATATCGCTGGCTGAAGACCGGCAAGCAGTACTACAAAACCCTCTGCCTGTTCTGGTCGAAGATCTTCGCGGTCGCGTTCGGGATGGGTGTCGTCTCCGGCGTCGTCATGAGCTATCAGTTCGGCACCAACTGGTCGGGCTTCTCGAGCTTCGCCGGCGCCGTCACCGGCCCGCTGCTGATGTACGAGGTGATGACCGCGTTCTTCCTCGAAGCCGGCTTCCTCGGCATCATGCTGTTCGGCTGGAATCGCGTGAGCCCGCGCGCGCACTTCGGCGCGACGCTGATGGTCGCGATCGGCACGCTGATCTCGACGTTCTGGATCCTCGCGTCGAACAGCTGGATGCAGACGCCGCAGGGCTTCGAGATCGTCGACGGCCGCGTCGTGCCGACCGACTGGTTCGCGATCATCTTCAACCCGTCGTTCCCGTACCGCCTGTTCCACATGGCGATCGCCGCATTCATCGTCGCCGCGCTGGTCGTGGCCGCGACGGGCGCATGGCACCTGCTGAAGGGCCGCCGCGACAAGGGCGTGAAGAAGATGTTCTCGATGGCGCTGTGGCTGCTGCTGGTGCTCGCACCGCTGCAGGCCGTGATCGGCGACCAGCACGGCATCAACACGCTGAAGCACCAGCCCGCGAAGATCGCCGCGATCGAAGGGCTGTGGGAAACCGAGAAGGGCGGCACGCCGCTCAACCTGTTCGGCATTCCGGACATGCAGGCGGAAACGACCCGCTACGCAGTGAAGGTGCCGCACCTCGGCAGCCTGATCCTCACGCACAGCTGGAACGGCGAGATCCGCGGGCTGAAGGACTTCGCGCCTGAAGACCGCCCGAACTCGACGGTCGTGTTCTGGAGCTTCCGGATCATGGTCGGCCTCGGCTTCGCGATGATCGGCCTCGCCGCGCTCGCGTGGCTCCTGCGCCGCCGCGGCCGCCTGTATGAATCGAAGTGGTTCCAGCGCTTCGCGCTCGTGATGGGCCCGACCGGCTTCGTGTCGCTGCTCGCGGGCTGGGTGACGACCGAAGCAGGCCGCCAGCCGTGGGTCGTGTATGGCGTGATGCGCACCGCGAAGGCCGTGTCGCCGCTGTCGGTGCAGCAGGTCAGCCTGTCGATGATGACGTTCGTGATCGTGTACTTCCTCGTGTTCGGCACCGGCGTGTACTACATGCTGAAGCTGATGAAGGCCGGCCCCGCGCTGCCCGACGTCAAGCACGACGCGCAGGACGACATGCCCGACACGCGCCCAGATCACACCGCGCGCCGCCCGATGTCGGCCGTCGACGATCTGATCGAGACCGTCTGAGCCCACCCATTTCGCACACGAGAAAACCTATGGACGTCACCGTAATCTGGGCCGCGATCATCGCATTGGGGCTCTTCATGTACGTCGTGCTCGACGGCTTCGACCTCGGCATCGGCATCGTCTTTCCGTTCTTCCCGGACGAGAAGGAGCGCGACCTGATGATGAACACCGTCGCGCCCGTGTGGGACGGCAACGAGACGTGGCTCGTGCTCGGCGGTGCCGGGCTGTTCGCGGTGTTCCCGATCGTCTATTCGACGGTGCTGTCGGCACTGTACCTGCCGCTGATCTTCATGCTGGTGTGCCTGATCTTCCGCGGCGTGTCGTTCGAGATCCGCGCGAAGGCGCGGCGCACGAAGCAGCTGTGGGATCTCGCGTTCATCGGCGGCTCGGCCGGCGCGACGCTGTTCCAGGGGATCGCGCTCGGCGCGTTCCTGCAGGGCATCAACATCAAGGACGGCATGTTCGCGGGCGACGCATTCGACTGGCTCACGCCGTTCAGCCTGCTGACGGGCCTCGGCCTGATCGTGACCTACGCGCTGCTCGGCTGCTGCTGGCTGGTCGCGAAGACGGAAGGCGACCTGCAGCGGCGCCTGCATCGCGTCGTGTGGCCGCTGACCGTCGTGCTGCTCGGCTTCATCGCGGTCGTCAGCCTGTGGACGCCGCTGCAGGATCCGGCCATCGCGCAGCGTTGGTTCGATTCGGGGCTGTTCTGGCGTCTGCTGCCGGTGCCGTTCCTGGTCGCCGGGTGCGCGGTATGGATGCGCCGCGCGGTGCGCGCCCGGCACGACATGACGCCGTTCGTGCTCGCGCTGGCGCTCGTGCTGCTCGGCTATGTCGGCCTGCTCGTCACGATGTTCCCGTACGCGATTCCTCAGACGATGACGATCTGGGAAGCGGCCGCGCCGCGTTCGAGCCAGACCTTCACGCTGGTCGGCGCAGCGGTTATCCTCCCGATCATCATCGCCTACACGACGATGGGTTACTGGGTATTCCGAGGCAAGGTGCGCCATGAAGACCAGCATTACTACCACCACTGATTCCGCCGCTCGCCAGCCCGACGCGCCGCCACGGTCGCGCATGCGCGGCTGGATGTGGTTCGTCGTGCTGTGGGCGGGCGGCGTGCTCGGCGCCGTCACGCTCGGCTATGCGTTCAAGATCTTCATGAACCTGACGCTGTTTGCGGTGAAGTGAGGCGGCCGGCCGACCGGCATCCACCCGCCGGACGCGTCGCGCATCCGTCGATCACCCGACGGATGCGCCGCCCCCGCCACCACCGTGCGGGTTATGGCGGCGCGCGCCGCACGACGCCGAGCTTCAATCCCAGCATGCCGAATATGCGGTTCATCGTCTGAACTGTTCCGTCGCTGCGCCCCTGTTCGATATCCTGAATCGTCTTCGTCGATACGCCGGCGAGCTTTGCCATTTCGGCGCTCGTCAGCCGCATCGTCTTCTTCAGATGACGCACCGACTCGTGCAACGGCCATTCGGGATGCGCGAGAACGTCTTCGATCGCCTGGCGCCGCAGCGCAAGCTGTTCGGGAAGCGACATCGCGTTGTAGCGTTTGTCCATGGTGTCGCGTCCCCGCTAGCGCAGCATCTCCAGCTCGCGCGCAAGCCGCTCGAGACCGGGTTTCAAAAAAGCGTGCACGTCGTGTTCCAGACCAAGATCGACACCGTGATCGGCGATCTCCTGCAAATGCGGCGCCATTGCATGCAGGCGTGTCTGCAATGCGTGACGATCCAGCGCGACATGCGTGTCCTCCGCCTGCGGTTCGCTTGCCCGGACGACGGCGTCGAGTACCCGCGCCCAGTCCGGTCGGCCATCGTCATTTCCTTCCCAACGGATGCGGCGCGCAATGCCGTCCGGATGAAGATACATCGGCGCGAAATCGTACAGCGGAGTCAGGGCGACGCGTCCGTCGAAGCATCGTTGCAGTGCCGTGTTTCGCGCATGATTGTCCTTGTTGCCAAGCGCAAGGTTTGCGACGTCGCGACACAGATACTCGGCCACCTCGGTTTGGGGATCCGTGCATTGACGAACGAGATGACGGCACACCTCATCGTGACTCGGCGCGACGCCGAAGCCGGCCTTGCCGGTCAACGAAGCGATGCTTTCCTGCCCGAACCGAACGACGCTGCCACCGTCACGCGCGCGATCGAATCTCGGAATGAACAGCGACCGATCCCGCAACATCAGCGGCGCATGCACGCGCAAGCCAAGACGCTGCGCCAATGCCATGTACGGCGCTTCGTGCCGCAGGATCTGCGCGAGGCGCTCGTTCGCGCCACGTCCGAACTTGACGATGTAGTGCTCGACCGCGCGCTCGTCAGGCAACGTGTGATCGAGATAGAGCAGCCCGTCGTCGGCGCGCGTCAGCAAGAGCTTTGGCCACTCGCCCTGCACGCCCGAGGAGCCCGCAACGAAAAATCCGTGTTCGGCGAGATATTCGCTGAATGTGTCACCGCGTGCGGCAACATCGTCGTCCGTAAATCCTTGCCGCGGGCCTCCGCGCTCCGCGAGCCACTGCGCGGCTTCCTTGACTCGCAAGTTGCCGATCGAGTTCCCGGCTCCCGCGAGCAGCAACGCCCAGTCGGCGCGCTCCTCTGCCGTTTCGGGGAGATCGAGTCGACGCAACAGTTCCCGCCGGCCGAACCCTTGCGGCAGCAAATCGATCAGAAACACGGGCCAGTGGGACGTCATCAGCGGCTCGAGGTCGACCGGAAAGGTGCACGACATCGCGCGCGCGTCGCGGGCGAACTGATGACGAACGATCCATTCGACGTCGTAGCCCGTATAGGCGCGGCCGCGCCACCCTTCGTCCGGCTCTCCGAACAGGGTGACGCCGCCGACGTCATGCCAGGTACCGTCGGCGTGAAGCTGGATCGTGCAGGAAGGCGTCATTTGAGCAGAAATCTATATAAATTACATCACCGAACATCAGTGAATTATATAAATTTCTGCCGAAATGAAAACCACGCTGCTCGGCTGGCGTGGTGAGCCCGCCTACCGCCGCTCGCGCAGCGCCGCCTCGATCTTGCGGTCGGTCTTGTACTGGCTCAGCGCATACACCGACCAGATCGCGGCCGGCAGCCAGCCGATGATCGTAAGCTGCAGGATCAGGCAGATGATCCCGGCGATCGGGCGGCCGATCGTGAAGAACTGGAACCACGGCAACAGCAGGGCAAGCAGCAGGCGCATGAACGATCCTCGCGGTGCGTCGTTGAACGGGTGATGCGTGACGAATACGCCGGTGCACGCGCCCGAATTCAAGGCGTGCACCGGCATCGCGGCGCCGTCATCGGCCTGGCGCCGCCGTCATCGTCCGAACGGCCCGCGCCATGCCGCGGGCTCGATCCCGTTCCCCAGGCTCAGTGGTCGATGCCGAGCCCCGGCAGCACGTGCGTGTTCTCGGCCACGACCGCGTGCAGCAGCTTCGGATCGGCGCCGAGCAGCCCGAGAATCGTCGGCGCGACCTGCTTCGTGCCGACGACGTCGCTCACGGTGCGCGCGCGATGGAGGCCCGGATACGACACGAGCAGGCCGAGGTGGCTGTCGTCCGGCGCATTGCCGCCGTGTTCCTCGTCCTTCTTCGTGCTCGACGTATAGATCACGCCCGGATTCGGCTGGACGATGATGTCCGGCGTACGGCCGTTGGCCGGATCGCCGAACCGGTCGGCCAGCGCCGCGCCGTACAGGATGGTTGCCTGCGGGCCGTCGGCACAGATCCCCGGCGCGTTGCAGCCGAGGTTCGCCTTCAGCGTCTGCACCACCGCCGTGCGCTGGCTGCGGTCGCGCAGCCAGATCAGGCCGACGTCGTCGGTCTGCACGAAGCCCGTGCCGACCAGGCCCGAACCGTCGTTCAGGTTGCCCGTCGTCGTGCTGTTCTGGCCGAAGTTGCCGTTCGGGTCGAGATAGTTGTTCGCTTCGAGCAGCTTCGTCAGCGTGTCGCCGTTCTTCACGAGCTTCGTGTGGTCGGTCGGCGACTGCCCGTGCTTCGACGTGACGATCACGGCCGTCGACGTGTACAGGTTGGCCTGCTTCAGCGCCGCGACGATATGGCCGATCGAGTTGTCGACGTACGTGATCGCGTTCGCGACCTGCCCGTTCGGCGTGAAGTTCGCATCGAGATAGCCGCCGCCCTTCGTCACCACCGCCTTCTGCGCGACGCTCAACGTCTGGAAGTTGGCGCCGAACAACGTCGGCACCGGTGCGCGCTTCGTGCCCGTCGAGTCACGGCCATTGATCTGGTTGATCAGCGCCTGCACGTGCAGGTTGTCGAATTGCGCGGTATGCGAATAGACGTCCGTATAGTCGGTTTGCGTCGCCGGATCGATCGAGTTGATTTCGGTGCGTGCGAGATCGTCGACGCCCGTGCCCGACGGGCCGTTCAGCCAGTCGTAGCCCCACGCGTGCTTGTCGGCCCACGCGGTGGTCGCGTTCGGCACGCCGGCCTTCACGGCCTCGAACACCGTGTTGGTCTTCACGTAGTTGTGCGGATAGACCGGCACGCACTGGCCGTTGACCTTCGCATGCGGGATCGCCTGCGGGTTGAACGCACCGCCGCCGTCCAGGTGCACAAGCGCGCCGCCGTTGAACGCATCGATGCCCGTCGTCTCGTCGAACACGACGTTCCAGCCCTGCTTGCCCGAGCAGGTCGTGTCGCTCGGCGCGTACAGGTTGCGGTCGTACGACACGTCGTAGAACAGGCCGGCCGTCTTCGGCGAGCCGCCCGTCACGAGTGCCGCGAGGCCCGGAAACGAGTCCGACAGGCCCGGCGTATACGCGTTCGTGTACGTGACACCGCTTTGTGCGAGCACCGCGAGGTTAGGGCACGTGTTCGCGCCGATGCAGCGCGCAAGATCCTGCTCGTGCAGGCCGTCGACGCTGATCAGCAGCACGTGCTTCACGACGCGCCGGCCGTTGCCCACATCGTGGCCCTGGCTGTTGCCGTCCTGCTGCGCCGCGTGGGTGCCCACGCTTGCGAGCGCCAGCGCGCCCGCCACCATCACCGCCATTTTTCGTTGCTTAGCGAACCTGGAAATCATCACCCCACCTCATCGATTGACGTTGACCTGCACGACTTGCCAACAGGCGCGCAAAATATCGCCGCATCGTGCGGCGGTCCGATGAAGGGGCGCTTTCGGTTCTCTATCAAACGTAACCAATCGCAATTGACATCGCACGGTCGCAATGCGATGCATGCCCGGGCGCAGCCGCGTGCGTCCGTATTTATTTCCCGGTTGGCGTTCGACTATTGGCGTGTGATAAAGGGTTTTCCCTGACCCGGAGCACGAGTATGTCGACCCTGGAAGCTCTCCGGTTCGTGCTGGACGATGCACGCACCCCCGAAATCATTCGCCACCACGTCGTCGACGCGCTGCAGTACGCGTTGCGCAACTACGGCCAGGTATTCACCGCGAAGGAAGTCGAATGGCTCGCGCAGTGGGATGACGCCCGGCTGCCGCTGGCCGCGAGGAAGGAACTGGACAAGCGCGAACCGGAGATCGCGGCGCGCTGACGGGAAGCGCGCCGCCGCGCCCGATTTCCAGTCGAACGCGGCGGCGGATGATGGCGTAACGCGGCTTACTGCAGGCCGAAGTCGACGCGCGTCGTCGCGCCCTTGTCCTCGATGCCCTTCGCATCGAGCTTCGGCGCCACGACGAACATGCGGCTCGAATCGATCTTGCCGTCGAGGTACTGGCGCACGGCCTGCGCGCGTTGCTGCGCGAGCGTGCGAAGTGCGTTGTCGTCGGCCGGCGCGTGTTCGGCGAGCGCCTGCTTCATGTCCGCCTCGGGCAGCGTCTTCTGCAAGCCGACCAGGTTGCGCGGCTTCTTGAAGTCGGCGGCCTTGTACGCACGCTCGAGGTACTTGCCGTACTCGGCCGGATCGACCTTCACCGACATCGGATCGATGCTCTCGCCCTGGCCGATCACGTCCTTCAGCTTCTGCTGACGCACCAGCCGCTCGACGTACGCGTCGCGCAGCCCCGGCGCGTCCTTCGCGGGATCGACGCGACCGATCAGGTCCAGCCGGATCGACGGCTTCTCGGTCAGCATCTTCACGACGGTGTCGAGCTTCCTCTGCTGCGCGTCGGTCAGCTGGTACGAGCCCGGTGCGAACTCGACGTAGCCGAGATCCTCGCCGCCGCTGCCGCCGAACGCATGCGCGAGCAGCGAGAACGGCGACGTGACGGCCTTCGCGATCAGGTTCAGCACCGCGCGCCAGATCAGCCCGCCCACGCTGAACTCCGGATTCGACAGCGAACCCGACACCGGCAGGTTCACGTCGATCTCGCCGCGCGTGTTCTTCAGGAGCGAGATCGCGAGCTTGACCGGCAACTTCGTCGCCGTGTCGTTGTCGACGTGATCGCCGAACGTGAGCTGGTCGATGAAGATGTGGTTGTTCGCCTGCAACTGGTCGTTCGCGAGCTGGTAGTGCAAGTCGACGTTGAGCTTGCCCTTCGTGATCGGATAGCCCGCGTACTTCGCCGAATACGGCGTCAGGTTGGTCAGCTCGATGTCGTGCGCGGTCGCCGTCAGGTCCAGCGCCGGCTTCTCGATCAGCGGGTTCACCGAACCCTTGATCGAGATCGGCCCGTTGCCCGCGAGGTTCGCCGCGACGTCAACCGGCGCGGAGGTCGTCGAATCCGTGCCGAACGCGCCGACCGTGCCCTTGATCGCGACGAGGTTCGCCGTGTAGTTCGGCTTGATGAAGTTGTCCGTGTACGTGACGCGGCCGTTCTGCAGCAGCAGCTCGCCGAAATGCATCCGAACCGGATTCTGCGGCGGCGGCGCGGCCTTCACGACCACCGGCGCCGACGCCTGCTGCACGGCCGCGGCCGATGCGGCCTGTGCGGCAGCCGGCGGCGTCACGCCCGGCGACAGCGGCACGGGCTCGCCCTTGCTCGCGTCGCGCGTGAGCGACTGCGCGGGGCCCGTCTCCTTCGCGACGACGTCCTTCAGGTTCAGTCGCCCTTGCGCATCGAGCAGCACGCGACCGTAGAAGTTCGAGAACGTCACGCGCGCGGCGTCGACGTCGGTGCCCTTCTCGTCGTAGTTCACCTTCAGGTTCGACAGCGCGAGCGAGCGCCAGCCCGCGAACGGATCGGACGTCGCCTTGTCGAGCATCCGCACGTCGACCAGCGCGACATCGCCGCGATAGGTCGCGCGCGGCGTGTCCTTCACCTGCGCGAACGTCAGGTTGCCTTGCGCGTTGAGCAGCGCGCTCGCGATGGTCGCGTTCAACGCACTGCCGAAGTACGGCTCGAACGCGGCCGCGTCGAGGCGGTTGCCGTTGATCTTCAGGCCGACCTTCAGCGGCTGCGCGGTCACGTCGCCCGACACGTTCAGCGATCCCTTGCGGTTCAGCGTCGCCTTCAGCTGCACCGGCAGCGGCTTCGTCATGTCGTCGCTGATCTTCTGCACCGACAGGTCGAGCGGCTTGATCGCGAGCTTCACCGGGCGCGGCGTCGACAGGTCCGTGAAGTTCGCGGACGATTCCTTCACGTTCAGCGCGTCGATCCGGTAATGCCACGACGGCGCGGCCGCTTCGGCCTTGCGCGCGACGGTGCGCTTGGGCACCGCCGCCTGTGCGGGTTCGGCCAGCGCCGCGAGGTCGATCTTGCCGTCCTTCAGGCGCGTCACGTCGAGCGCGAGGCCGGTTGCGTCGACGCTCGCGATTTCCGCAGTGCGCGCGGCGACGTCGACCTTCGCGATCTTCGCGCTCGCGTCGGGCAGCACGATCGCGGGCGCCTTCGCGTCCGGCGTCGCGAGCTTCAGCGACTTCAGGCTCACCGTGCTGTCGGCGATCTGTGCGTCGAGCGGCGTCTTGCCCCAGTCCGCCTTCGCGTTGACGGTCCCGCCGAGCGTGCCGTCGAGCACGCGCGCACGGGTCGCCTCGCCGAGATACGGCTGCAGCGCCGGCAGCGCCAGCGCGTCGACCGTCAGCTTCGTGTCGGCCTGCTTCGCCGCCACGCTGAACGCGCCTTCGGCCTTCACGTCGCCGCCGCGCGACAGCGACGTCGACAGCGTGTACTTCGCGGGCGTCTTGCCCTGCAGCGTGAAGCCGTCGAGCGTCGCGGCGAGCTTCGTCAGCGACATCGCGGTCGGCGTCGCCGGCACGCGGTCGTCGACGTTGATCGTGCCGCCGTCGATCGCGAAATGACGGATCGTCAGGTCGAGCGGCGGCGCTTCCTTCGCCGTGGCCTCGGCCTTTGCACCGCTCGCAGCACTAGCGGCGGTGGCGGTGGTAGCAGCGGTGGCAGCCGCCGACGCGGCGGTGCCCGACGCGGCCGGGTGGGCGGCGGCAGCCTTCGGCGCGGCGGCCGGCTGGCCGGCGAGCTTCTCGACGTTCAGCACGCCCTGCTTGTCGCGCGACAGGTCGACGACCGGCTGGTCGATCCGGATCTCGTCGAAATGCAGCACGTTGCGCAGCGGCTCGAGGCCGGCGGCGGCCACGTGCACGCCGCGCGCGGCGAACAGCGGCTCGGACGCCCGGCCGGTCACCTTCGCGTCGTTCAGGTCGACGGTGCCCGACACGCGCAGCGTGGGCGTGTCGCCACTCATCACGAAGTTCAGCTTGAGGTTACTGCTCAGCAGGCCGCTCGTGACGATCACCGGCAGCTTCGCCGGCGCGTATGAAATCAGCTTCGGCACGTCAAGCCGATCGAACGTCAGCGCGACTTCCGACTCGCGCGACTGCGCGAACGGCTTCGTCTTGCCGTCGATCGCGATCGGGCTGCCGTCGAACCGCGCGCGCAGCTTCGGCTGCACGAAGATGTCGGTCTTCGACGGCAGCGTCGCGATGAACGGAATGCCGAGCGTCCAGTTGTCGACCACGTGCTTTTCGTTCAGCAGGCGGTCGTCGAAGTCGATCCGGCCGTCGTTGACCTGGATGTTCGACACCGAGAAAAGCGTCGGCTTGCTTTCGGGTTTGGGCGACGGCGTCGAGAACTTCTCGATCAGGTCGGTGAAGTTGAAGCGCTGCGCGTCGTAGCGGACGATATGAAAGCGCGGCGAGTCGACGCGCACTTCGTTGACGATCGGCGCGCCGCGGAACAGCGACGACCACGACGGCCTCACGACGAGCTTGCCGATGTCGATGAAGTCGCCCTGGCCGCCGCGCTCGCCGACGTGCACGCCGTCGGCTTCGAGGTTCAGCGTGTACGGGTTCAGCGCGATGCGCCGGATCGTGGACGGCCGGCCGAGCTGCTGGCTCAGTTGCTGTTCGGCGATGTGGCGGATCAGCGGCGGCGCCGCGAAGAATCCGAGCAGTCCGAATAAAACGAGGAAGATCAGCACGCCGAGGCCGATACGCCGGGTCCGGCGCGAGCGGGCAACGCCGCCGAGGGCATGGAGGGTCGAGGATACGGTTTCTTTGTCTGCGCTTGCCATGCTTGGATGCCTCGGGAATGGATGCCGGACCGCACCGGAAAACCGGCACGGCCGCGCACGCTGTCCCGAAAGTATAGGCTCAGGTGGTGACGGAACGGCGTTCGGGCGCGAGCGCCGCGTCCGCGGATCGGACAGCGGCGGCGCCTATCCGTTCACTTCCGGACGACGACGGGCGGCAGCCACGAGCCGTCGCTCGCTTGCGGCTTCGGTGCGTACAGGCGCAGCGCGAGCGCGAAATCGGTGCGCGGCGCCGGCAGCCAGTTGGCCGCGTGGGTACCGCCCGGCGACGCCGATACGACCACGTCGATCGAACCGTCGTGGTTGCGGCGTAGCCGGTCGCGATCGCCGAGCGAGCGGCGCGCCGCGCCGACGTCGGGCAGCGCGCCGTTCGTCGCATACGGCGTCAGCGTCCAGAACCCGCGCACCGGCGGCAGCGCGCCCGGCGCGAAGTGCAGCACGTAGCGGTTCGCGCCGTTCAGCGGATGGCCATCGCTGTCGACGCGCACGAGCGCGAGCGTCTCGTCGTCGCGCGTCGCGGTGCCGAACTGCGTGTAGGCCGCGTACGCGCGCAGCGCGTAGTCCTGGCCGTACTTGCCGGCCGTATCGCCGATCCAGTTCCAGCCGTTCGCGTTCAGCAGGTTCGGCGGCGCCGCCGCGAGCCGCGCGCGCGCTTCGGCGACGCCGGCCGTCGCGGCGCTCAGCCGATCGCCCGTCCATGGCACCGGGTAGCCGGCCGACACGCCGATGTCTTTCAGCAGTTCCTGCGCATGCGCGTCGTCGTCGGGTGCCGGGTTGTCCTGCAGCGCCTGCGCGAAGCGCGTGAAGAACGCCTTCGGGTCGAGCGCGGCGACCTGCTCGGCCGGCGTGCCGCCGCTCACGGCTTCCGACGGCGCGCTGCCCGCATGGACCGCGACCGACGCGCCGCGCGCGCTGCCCGTATAGACGGACAGCGGCACCACGCGGATCGCCCGCTGGAGTTTCTTCGCGTTCGTGAGGTCGCGCCCGCCGCTCGTTTGCAGCCGCACTTCGAACCACGCGTTGGCCGACGGCACGTCGATACGCAATGCGCCCTTCGGCAGCGTGCCCTGCCAGTCCTTCGCGGCAAAGGCAATCGTTTGCGATCGCGCGACGCCGCGAGCGCCACGTGCAGCCACGCTCGGCGACGACCACAGCACGTTCGTCCACATGTCGAGCGCGCGGGCATCCCAGTAACGGCCGCGGGTGTCCGGCAGCGTGACGATCACCGGCTCCGCGCCGACGTCGAGCCAGCCGGTCGAGTCGAGCGTGTCGACGCCCGGCAGCGGCGGGTTGAGCGCGCCGACGGGCGGCAGCGCCTGCGCATGGCGCAGCGTGTTGAGCGGCGCCTGGCCCGGCTGCGCGCCATCGCCGCCCGTCGCGGCTTCCTTTGCGACGTCCATCAGCACGAGCGGATACGCATAGATATAGGAGTCGGCCACTTCGGCGCGCATCCAGCCGGTTTTCCGCTGGATCGCGTCCGGTTGCGACGCGCATCCCGTCAGCAGCGCCGCCAAGGCCAGCGACGCGCCTGCCGCACGCCGCAGAGAAATGGATTCTCGTAGGTTTTCAATCATTGAGTACTGGCCGAATATCGTTCTTGTCTGTCAACGCCCTGTTCGACTCACCACGGCGAACGCAAGGCACCCCAGCCTGCCCGGCCGCCGCTTCGCCAGGCGGGCGCTGATTGTCAGGCCGGTATCATAGCGCCTAAGGGCATCCCCCAATATGCCGAATAACGGGTGGAGCGGTAGCCGGCCCGTCGCCATTCCGGATTTCCGTTGATCCGGCACCACATCGACAAAAGCCCCCGCCTGCGCGGGCCGGCATGGCGGCGCGAATACATCGGCAACCGGCACGATCCTGCATTGCACCGCACCCCTTGACCTTCCCATCATGGGAATGTTGATACTGGAGTCATTCGCGGCACGAACCGCGCTTTTGGGGAATCCGACATGACCGAACCACTCGTCTCCGCAAGCATGCAAACGATCGAACTGAGCGTCGACGGCATGCATTGCGGCGGCTGCACGGGCCGCGTGCAGCGCGCGCTGGCCGCCGTGCCGGGCGTCGTCGAGGCCACGGTCGATCTCGACGCGCATGCGGCAACGGTAATCGCGCAGGACACGGTCGAGCCCGAGCAACTCGTCGACGCAGTCGGCGCGGCCGGCTATCGCGCGACCGTGCGCGAAGCGGCGGTCGAGGCCGCTGCAGCCGCGCATGCGGAGCATGCACCACACGCCGAAGCACCGCCCGCAACGCCGACGGCGCCGCCACCGACCGCCGCCACGATCGAACTCGATATCGACGGCATGACCTGCGCGTCGTGCGTGTCGCGCGTCGAGAAAGCGCTCGCGAAGATGCCGGGCGTCACGCGTGCGTCGGTCAACCTCGCGACCGAGCGCGCGACGGTCGATATCGCGCTGGGCGTTTCCGCGTCGCAACTGGCGGACGCCGTCAAGCAGGCCGGCTACGGTGCGACGCCGACGGTACCGGATGCCGCCGGCGCAGCCACCCGCGCGATGACGCCTGCCGCCCCCGCCACGATCGAACTCGACATCGACGGCATGACCTGCGCGTCGTGCGTGTCGCGCGTCGAGAAAGCGCTCGCGAAGGTGCCGGGCGTCACGCGTGCGTCCGTCAACCTCGCGACCGAACGCGCGACCATCGACGCGGCACCGAACGTTTCCGCGTCGCAACTGGCCGAAGCCGTGCAGCAGGCCGGCTACGGTGCGACACCGGTCGCGGCGACGCCGCCGGCCGCTTCCCGCGATCTCGAATTCGACATCGGCGGCATGACGTGCGCATCCTGCGCCGGCCGCGTCGAAAAAGCGCTGGCCGCGGTGCCGGGCGTCGCGCGCGCATCGGTCAACCTCGCAACCGAGCGCGCGTCGGTGCATGGCGCCGGCCCGCTCGACGCCGCCGCGCTGATCGCGGCGGTCACGACGGCCGGCTATCGCGCATCGCTCGCCGCCACGCCGGACGCCGACGCTGCCGCTGCAGCCGAACCCCGCGCCAGCGACCCGGCGCAAGCCCCCGACGCCCGCAAGCGCCGCGAAGCGATCCGCGAGCGCAATCTGGTGATCGGCTCGGCCGTGCTGAGCGCGCCACTCGTCGTGCCGATGCTCGTCGCGCCGTTCGGCATCGACGCAATGCTGCCCGGCTGGCTGCAGCTCGTGCTCGCGTCGATCGTCCAGTTCGGCTTCGGCGCACGCTTCTACCGCGCCGCCTGGCATGCGGTGAAGGCGCGTACCGGCAACATGGACCTGCTCGTCGCCTTGGGTACGTCGGCCGCGTTCGGCCTGAGCCTCTGGATGCTGCTGCGCGACCCCGCCCACCCGGGCCATCTGTATTTCGAGGCATCGGCCGTCATCGTCACGCTGGTGCGCTTCGGCAAATGGCTCGAAGCGCGCGCGAAACGCCAGACGACCGAGGCGATCCGCGCGTTGAACGCGCTGCGCCCCGACCGCGCGCGCGTCGTCGAGCACGGCGTCGAACGCGACGTGCCGCTGGCCCGGGTGCGCGTCGGCACGACCGTCAGCATCCGTCCCGGCGAGCGCGTGCCCGTCGACGGCCGCATCGTCTCGGGCCGCTCGCACGTCGACGAATCGCTGATCACCGGCGAAAGCCTGCCGGTGCCGAAGGACGACGGCGACCCGGTCACGGCCGGCTCGATCAACGGCGAAGGCGCGCTCGTCGTCGAAACCACCGCGATCGGCGCGGAGACGACGCTCGCGCGCATCATCCGCCTCGTCGAATCCGCGCAGGCAGAGAAGGCGCCGATCCAGCGGCTCGTCGATCGCGTCAGCGAAGTGTTCGTGCCGGCGATCCTCGGCATCGCCGTGCTGACGCTGATCGGCTGGCTGATCGCGGGCGCCGGCACCGAAACGGCGATCCTCAACGCGGTCGCGGTGCTCGTCATCGCGTGCCCGTGCGCGCTCGGCCTCGCGACGCCCGCCGCGATCATGGCCGGCACCGGTGTCGCGGCCCGCCACGGCGTGCTGATCAAGGACGCGCAGGCGCTCGAACTCGCGCAGCGCGCAACCGTGATCGCGTTCGACAAGACCGGCACGCTGACCGAAGGCAAGCCGTCCGTGACGGCGTTCGACGCCGTCGGCATCCCGCGTGAGCAAGCACTCGCTCTCGCGGCCGCGGTCCAGCGGCAAAGCGACCACCCGCTTGCGCGCGCCGTGGTCGCCGCGCACGATGCGGACGTCGTGGCACGCGGCGGCGACGCAGGTTCGGTCGAGGTCGCCGTCAATGCGCGCGCGGTGGCCGGACGCGGCGTCGAAGCGCGCGTCGACGGGCAGTTGCTCGCGCTCGGCAGCACCCGCTGGCGCGATGAGCTCGGCATCGTGGTGCCGCCCGAACTCGACGCGCGTGCCGCGGAACTCGAACGCGCGGGCAACACGATTTCGTGGCTGATGCGCGCCGATGCGCCGCGCACGTTGCTCGCGCTGATCGCGTTCGGCGACACCGTGAAGCCCGGCGCGCGCGACGCGATCGCGGCACTGTCGGCGCGCGGCGTCGCGAGCGTGCTCGTGACGGGCGACAACCGCGGCAGCGCGGCGGCCGTCGCGGCATCGCTCGGGATCGACGAAGTGCATGCGCAGGTGCTGCCCGACGACAAGGCGCGCGTGGTGGCCGAACTGAAGCGCACGCACGGCGGGATCGTCGCGATGGTCGGCGACGGGATCAACGACGCGCCCGCGCTCGCCGCGGCCGACGTCGGCATCGCGATGGCGACCGGCACCGACGTTGCCATGCATACGGCCGGCATCACGCTGATGCGCGGCGATCCAGCGCTCGTCGCCGATGCGATCGACATCTCGAAGCGGACGTACCGGAAGATCCAGCAGAACCTGTTCTGGGCGTTCGTCTACAACCTGATCGGCGTGCCGCTCGCGGCGCTCGGCTGGCTGAACCCGGTGATCGCGGGGGCGGCGATGGCATTCTCGAGCGTCAGCGTCGTGACGAATGCGCTGCTGCTGCGGAAATGGAAAGGACGGGCGAGGTGATGGGGGCCGTGACGAGCGCCGGACCGTCCGATGGGCAGCCGGCGCTCGTCATGTATGGAATGCGGAAGGTTGCGGCGCTTGCCGACCTGTGGGGCGCAGCCGCAGCATGCATGCCCTGCGTCGAGACAGATGGCCGGAAGATGGCCGGGGAAACGGTAACGCGCGTCACCGGCACGCACACGACCGGCTTCAGCCCGGAACAACCGGCTTGATCAGCGTCGTCGTGATCGGCGCGAAGCCGCAGGCGCGATACAGCGCACGTGCGGCCGTGTTGTGATTGAACACCGACAGCCCGATCTCGGTGACGCCATGGCGGCGTGCCTCGACCTCGAGCGCATCGAGCGCGCGCGTGGCCCAGCCCTGGCGACGCCGGGACGGAACGATGTCGAGGTCGTAGATGAACAGCGTGCGGTTCGGCCCTTCGGGCACGATCGCGTACCAGAGGTCGCCAACCGTGTCGCCGCTGGCGGCGTCGATCAGTTGGACGAGTGTCTGGCCGGAGGTGAGCAGGCCGTCGGGCAGCAGCGTATCGAAGCAGGCGCGGGCGCGGGCCGCCGCGTCGCCGGTCTCGTTCTGCCCGGATGACACGAGATCGCGCGCGTAGCCGTCGATGGCGCGCGTGCGGTATGCGTGGAATTCGCCGGCCGTCATCGGCCGCATCTGCAGCATGGCCTGGGGTCGCGAGGGAAGTCGGACTTCCAGTGTAGCGGGACGGTTGCACCGGCGCGCGATGCGGCGGTGGAAAACGGGCAGGCAGTTGCGGCGAACGCCGCGCCGAATCAGCGAATCAGCGAATCAGCGAATCAGCGAATCAGCGAATCAGCGAATCAGCGAATCAGCGACGGTACAGGACGATCGGCACGAGGTTCGCACGACGCACGCGCTCGGCTTCGGCATGACGCGCGGCGTACGAGTATTCCGCGTCGAGCGGCAGGTGCGGGGAGACAAACAGGTCGTCGATCTTTTGCAGCAGGGCGAAAATGAAGCTCATGAGAGACTCCCGACAGATGATTCTAGGGTTTTCCCTTAGGTTGACTCCATTCTAAGGGTTTTCCCTGAACTCCGCCAGCTCGCCGCATCAGTTTGCCGCACCCGCTCCGCACCACAGACGGACGAGCCATCACGACCTCCTTGTCAGGTCGCGGTTTGCAGGTAGGGTCGGAATATTTAGTGCGCCCGACGCATGCGCTTTGCGGCCGCCGCCTCACGGTTCGCGTTGCGCTGAAGCCGGTCGACCTGCGACAGCATCGCCTCGTGGTGTTCCGCGAGGGTCATCAGCGTTGCCTGCTGCGTCGACAGATCGGCAGCCAGCCGGTCGATCCGCAGTTGCCGGGCGTCCAGGTCCTGATTCAGGTGCGCGATCTGCCGCGTTTGCAGCACCAGCGCGACGAGCCCCGCGAACACGACGACCGCCAGCGCCAGCAGCATCCGGTTGACGCGGCGCATCTCGCGATCGGCCGCCTGCTTCAGGCCGGCCATCTCGGCCTGCAGCGTGGCAAGCCGATCCGACAGCGGGCGCAGATGGGTGTCTGCATCGAAGGCCGGCGCGCTCGGCGCGTCCGGTTGCGGGCGATCCGCCGACGGCTTCGTCACGAACGACGCCGCGGACGCCATCGGCTGCGCGACCGGCGCGGCCGGCGCGGCGGTTGCTCGCGCGGCGTCGCGGGCACTCGCGGCACTCACGGCACTCACGGCAATCGAGGCAATTGCGGGCTCGGCCGGTTCGGCCGACGCCTGCGGTTCATCAGATGGCGCGGTATGCGCCGGGGGCGATTCCAGCTCGGCGCCGACAGCCGCCGCTTCCGGCGCGCTGCGCACTGCCGCCGTTTCGCGTGTGCCGGCGGCCGCACGTCGCTTGCCGCCGGAGGCTCCGCGACGCCCTCCCTTCGTGGTCTCGCCGGCCGTCCGCGCTGCTTCAGCGTGACCGACCGGCGCGGCGGCACCTTCCGCCTCGCCGCCCGCTTTCACCGAACGGTCGCCGAGCACCGCATCGATCGCACCGCCAACCGCGCCACCATTCGCCGTCGCACGATCGGCGTTCGTCTCGCCCGCGTCGCCAGCTTCCGACACGCTGCCGGTCTTCACCTGGCCACCGCCGGTTGCCTGCTCAGCGGCTGCAGTCGCGGCGATGCCGTCGGACTGCTGCGCATCGGCTAGCGTCGCTACGTCGGCATCGGCCGCGCGCACGACATCGACCGCATCGCCGTTTCCACGCGTCGATGCCGACGCTGTCGTCGTCGCGACGTCGGGAGCCTGCTCCACCGCGCCGGCGGTGTCGCCCGGCGCGGCGAATCCGTCGAGCGTCGCCTGCCGGCCGGCGTCCTCGCTGTCCGCGACGGCGGCGGCCGTCTCAATGTCCGTCACCGCGTCATCGCGCGCGACGACCGGTGCACGCGCAGCCGGCTCGAGCACCGGATCGCCGAACAGGTCGAGCGTGCGTTCGTCCCGCGGTGCATCGCCGCCCGCCGCGTTGCCGGACCGCGCGGTTGCCTTGGCGGCGGTGTCTGCCGCGGCCGCGACGGAGCGCGGACGCGAACGGGCCGACGAGCGGTCGGAGCGGGAATGGGAGCGAGGCAGGGAAACGGATTCGGTCATGGAGTCGGATGACAGGCCCGCGAGCGCGGAATCGGAGGTCGAACGGAATCAGCGACGGCCATTGTCGCATGACCGATCGCCGATCCGGCCGATCGGATGCCGTCTATTCGTCGCCCGACAACCCGTTGCCTTCCTCGAATCGCGTCACGCACGGCAGCCCGCGCAGCTTGTCGCAGATCGCGCGGTATTCGAGATCCGACACGCGGCCAAGCGCGATACGCACCTCATCGTGCTCGCCCGTGTCGTCGGCGCGCTGCACGATGAACTGCTTCACGCGCGCGCTGTCCGGGCCGAGCGCCGCGTGCAGCGAATCGAACGTCAGCGCGCCGCTCACCACCGTCAGCGCGAGCTGGCGGCGCTGCCGCACCGTGAAGTAGCGCCGCTCGAGCGGCTTGATGCCGGCCAGGATGATCAGGATGATGATCGTCGCGGAGATCGCTGCGACGTACAGGCCACCGCCCACCGCGAGGCCGACCGCGGCGACCGACCACAGGCTTGCGGCCGTCGTCAGCCCGCGCACGATCTCGCCGCGCAGCAGGATCGAGCCCGCGCCGAGGAAACCGATCCCTGACACCACCTGCGCGGCGATCCGCGACGGATCGAGCACGATGTGGTCGCTGCCGCCGAGCACGTCGGCGAAACCGAACGCCGACACGATCATGATGAGCGTCGCGCCGACACAGACCAGCATGTGCGTGCGCAGGCCGGCGGCCCATGAAAGGCGCTCGCGCTCGAAGCCGATGACGCTGCCGAGCGCCGCCGCGAGAACCAGCCGCATCACGAGTTCCAGGTTGCTGAGCATCCGATTTATCTCCTTTTTTGAGGATGGCCACGCGGAATGGTTTATCCTTGGCCCCGGCCGCGCCGCTCCGGGCCGCGCCGACTCGATTCGATCCAAGCGCTCAACCCCGCCATGTCCGTTCCCGATTCCGCTTCCGCCCAGACCGCCCGATTGCGCGACCATTTTGCGCACGTCATCTTGCCGATCTGGCAGAGTTCAGGGTTCGACCGCACGCTGCGGCTGCCGTTCGAGGCCGTCGATCCGGCCACCCATGCCCCGCTGCCCGTCACCCGTTATCGCGCAATGGCGTGCGCGCGGCAACTGTTTGTGTTCGCGCAGGCCGGCGACACCGCGCACGCGGCCACGCTGTTCGACTCGCTGTGCAGCCGCTTCCGCGACCCGCGCCACGGCGGCTGGTTCTACAGCGTCGACGCCCAAGGCGTGCCGCTCGACACGACCAAGGACCTCTATACGCACGCGTTCGTCGTGTTCGCGTGCGCCGCATGGCATGCGGCGTCGGGCGACGCCGCGGCGCGCACGGTCGCCGAGGACACCGCCGCACTGATCCAGGACCGCTTCGCGCCGCAGCCGAGTGACGCGCTGCTCGACGCCGCGCGTCACGCCGATTTCTCGTCGTCGGGCAGCGGCGCGCTGCAGAATCCGCTGATGCACCTGACCGAAGCATGGCTCGCGGCCGCCGATGCGTTCGGCGACGCCGCGTTCAACGATGCGCTCGCGCGCACCGCGCAGGCCATCGAGCGCACGTTCGTCGATCCGGCGAGCGGCTGCGTCGCCGAGCTGCCGCTCGGGGCGGCCGACAACCGCTTCGAGCCCGGCCACCAGTTCGAATGGTTCTACCTCGTCGACGCGGCCGGCACTCGGCTCGCGCAGACCGGGCTCCCCGACGCGCTCGCGCGCGCGTTCGCGTTCGCCGAACAACACGGGATCGATCCGCAGACGGGCGCCGTATGCGCGGCGGTCGACGCGCAAGGCGTCTGCATCGACGGCACGCAGCGGATCTGGGCGCAGACCGAATACCTGCGCGCGCTCGCGACGCATGGCGGCACGTCGGCCTCCGCGCCGCTCGCGCAGCAGATCGAGCACTTCGCCGCGCGCTTCCTGCATCCGCGCGGCTGGTTCGAGTGCAAGACGGCCGACGGGCAGGTGTCGCGCGCCGACATGCCGTCGACGACGCCCTACCACCTCGCGACCGCTTACGCGGCGCTACCCGCCGCGTCGTAACCGGCTGCGGCAAACGACGACGCGCGCGCATCGCGAACACCGCGAACCGCGCGCGCGCCGCCCAGTTCGAACACCGACACCGCCTGCATCAGGTGCGCGGTCTGGTCGTTCAGCGACGCGGCGGCGGCCGCGACTTCCTCCACCAGCGCCGCGTTCTGCTGCGTGAGCTGGTCCATCTGCGTGACGGCCTGGTTCACCTGCTCGATGCCGACGCTCTGCTCGACCGACGCGGCCGTGATCTCCGACATCGTCTGCACGACGCGCGTGATCGATGCCGATACCGTCCGCATCGCGTCGCCGGCACGCTCGACGAGCTCCGAGCCGCCGTCGATCTGCGCGACCGACTCCTCGATCAGTGCCTTGATCTCCTTCGCCGATTGCGCGCTGCGCTGCGCGAGCGAGCGCACTTCGCCCGCGACCACCGCGAAGCCGCGGCCCTGCTCGCCGGCCCGCGCGGCCTCGACCGCCGCGTTCAGCGCGAGGATGTTGGTCTGGAATGCGATGCCGTCGATCACCGAAATGATCTCCGCGATCCGCCCGGAGCTCTGCGCGATGCCGCGCATCCGGTCGATCACGCTGTCGACCACGCCGCCGCCGTGGCGCGTCGCATCGAGCGCCGCGTCGGCCAGCGCGCTGGCTGCACGCGCGCTGTCGGTGTTCTGGCGGACGGTCGCGGTGAGCTCCTCCATGCTCGCGGCGGTTTCCTCGAGCGACGCGGCCTGCGTGCCCGTGCGCGCGGACAGGTCCGCGTTGCCGCCTGCGATCTCGCCCGCGCCGAGGTGGATCGCGTCGGACGCGTGACGCACGGTGCGCACGGTGTCTGCGATGCTTGCCTGCATCGCGGCGAGGCCGCGCAGCATCCGGTCGATCTCGAACACGCCGCCCGCCCGCACGGCTTCGTCGAGCCGACCCTGCGCGATCCGCTCGAAATGACGGCCGGCTTCGTCCAGCGGCGCGACCACCGCGCGCCGCGCGGCCGTGTAAATGGCCGCGCTCGCCGCGAGCATCGCCACCAGCAGCACGATGCCGACCCACTTGAACCACTGCATCCCGCTGTCGATCGTGTCGAGCGCGTCGCGGCTCGACGCGCCGCCGTACTCGGCGAAGCGGTGCAGTTCGGCGAGGTACGCGTCCTGGAAGCCTTGCGTCGGCTGGTCGAGGAACGCCTGGATGTTGTCGGCGTCGAGGAACTGCACGAGTTCGCCCAGCGCGCCACGCAGCGCGCGATAGCGCTCGGCAAGCGCCGCGACGCGCGCGCGGTTCGTTGCGTCGACTGCCGGTGCGGCCGTCAGCGCGGCGAATGCCTTGTCCGCTTCGGCAAGCGACGCGCTTGCATGGCGGATGATGTCGTCGGGCTTCGGGCCGCCGCGCACCATCCGCGTGCCGGCACGCGACAGGTTCACGCGCGCGTCCAGCAGGCGCTCGGTCGCCTGGCTGGCCGCGTCGACCTGCGCGATCGCGACCTTCGACAGAGCGTCGACGCCGCCGCGCGTCGACGCGAGCGCCCAGAAGCCGAGCGCCTCGATCGCGAACAGAAAGAGGCAAAACACGGTCAACACGCCGAGCAGACCCGACGCGAGCTTGATTTTTCCGAACATGGGGGAGATTCCTGGAGAGCCGACGATGGAGCAATGCCCCGACATTAGCGGCATTTCTTCGTCGGACTTTAGGCTCCTGGCCAGCGGATCTCCGCTATTCCCGCCGAATCACCCGCAAACGAGAGCATCTCGCGCGTTCGACGCAATAATCGCGTCGCATCGCGCCAGCAATCGCAAGAAACGCGGACGAATTTCCTTGCTTATCCGCAGCCCCCTTCCTAGAGTTCAGCGCAAGCGGACACGGATTGCGAGGAAGTCGATGACGGACATCACGGATCACGCGCGCGGCGCATTGCGCGCGCAACCGTTCAGCATGCTGCTGGGCACGGAGCTGATGCATATCGGCGACAACGAGGTGTCGCTGTGCCTGCCCGTGCGGGAAGAACTGCGGCAGCAGCACGGCTTCGTGCACGGCGGCGTGATCGGCTATCTCGCCGACAACGCGCTGACGTTCGCCGGCGCGCTCGTGCTCGGCCCGCGCGTCATCACCGCCGAATACAAGATCAACTACCTGCGGCCGGCCGTGAGCGGCACGCTCGTCGCGCGTGCGAAGGTCGTCTATGCGGGCCGGCACCAGGCAACCTGCCAGTGTCACGTGTTCGTCATCGACGGGGATCACGAGCGGCTCGTCGCGATCGCGCAAGGCACGATCAACCGCGTCGGCGACGGCAAGATGCCGGATGCGCCGGAGGAAAAGGCGTGAGCCGGATTGGCCGATGACGTGCTTCGACGAGCCCTATTCCGTGTCCTGAACCGAAAATTGAAATGGAACGTCGGGACGCACGAATCGAAGCCGAATGTCGTTCAGGACGGGGACGAAGCGTCGCTTTTCAAACACGTAGTACGACATTGAGAGACCGATACGAGACTCCTGCGCATCGTCCAGCAGATAGCTGTTCTTCGGAAACGCAAACTTCCCGTCCGGTGTTGCCAATACCGCCCGACAGGACGAAAGCAGGCTGGGCAAATGAAGAAACGTCACGTCCTTTTTCGCCGCAAACGGATTGATCAGCAGGTAAATCTGCCGGTGGCGGTCAGCTTCGCCCGACCCGCTGCCGCTTCCTTCCACGCAGAGAGCGGGCGGACGGTGGCGCACGCTTTCGGCAAAAAATACGCTAGCGCTGCCTGGGTAAATTTCTACTGGATGCTCACCCGGGAAAGTCGTTGCGTTCGAAAAGCGATAGATTTTTCCGCCAATCGTCATGCGGTTCCCCACTATTTCGACGTGTTGGGTCTTCCCGCCCGACTCGACGCCAAATTCTCCGTAGACATCCCCGCTCCGGTCGGAATATAGAACGCTTGCGTCGTGCTCGATCGGGCCGCCGAACGCCGCACGCGATTGGACTGCATAGAACTCGTCATAGCTGCCGTAGGTCGTCGAGCCATGGGCGCCGCTTGCGAAGGCTGCCAGGATAGCCGCCAACATCACTGCAGATTTCATCGGTATGCCTTTCCCCCGCTCGCGTTCAGGTAGTGAAGATCGTGCTGCCCAAATAGCGTGCTAACGTGCGCGGCCGTCGACACCCATACCGGTCGCAGCGCCCGCATTCACCACCGTCGACGATTGTCACGGTTCTCTTGTGACGGATTCTCCATTAAACAATGGCCTCGCGCCGCTTCTCCGGCACGCCGAAAAATGTTGTCCGATGGCGAGCCCCATTTGAAGCCGTCACGAATCTTGAGACGATTGCCGCCATTGATAAGGATTGCTCGACGCAAAGTCCGGCACGCCTATTCCGCACCGTCCCCCGTCGACGGCAGGTACCGCGGCGCCACGCGCGCGCGAATATTGCCGTTCCCGTCGATGCGATAAATCCCGCGCGCCGCATTGTGCGGATGCGCCGCCGCTTCGGCCATGCTCAGCACCGGCGCAAAGCACGCGTCGGTGCCTTCGAGCAGCGTGCGCCAATGCGCGGACGGCTGCTGCGCGAACACCTCGGCGAAATGCGCCTTCAGCGCCGGCCAGCGCGCGCGATCGTACTGCGACGCCGGATCGACGTCGGTCAGCCCGAGCCGCTCGACCAGCAGCGCATAGAACGGCGGCTCGAGCGCGCCGATCGTCACGCATTCGCCATCCGCGCAGCGATATACGTCGTAGAACGGCGCGTCGTGGAAGAGGCTCGGCTGTGCGCCGTCGAGCTGCCCGTTCGCGCGCGCCCACAGCGCGAGCGAGCCGAGCATCGACACGATGTCGACGATCGCGCCGTCGACCACGCGCCCCGGGCCGCCGCCGCGCACGTCGAACAGCGCGCAGACGATCCCGAACGCGAGCCCGAGCGCGCCGCCCGCATCGCCGACGACGGTCGGCGGCACACCCGGACGGCCGTCGCGCGGCGCGGACAGGGACAGCAGCCCCGTCAGCGCGACGTAGTTCAGGTCGTGCCCGGCGGCCATCGCGAGCGGGCCGTCCTGGCCCCAGCCCGTCATCCGTCCGTACACGAGCTTCGGATTGCGGCGTGCGCACGCGTCGGGCCCGAGGCCGAGGCGCTCCATCACGCCCGGTCGCAGCCCCTCGATCAGCGCGTCGGCCTGCGCGATCAGCGCAAGCGCTGCGTCGCGGCCGGCCGGGGTTTTCAGATCGAGTTCGACGATCGTCTTGCCTTCGCGCAGCAGGTCGCCGTCGCGGCCCTGCAACGCGTCCGGCGCGCTCGTGCGACCGGCCGGACGCGCGATCAGCGTGATGCGCGCGCCCATTCCGGCAAGCATCCAGCCCGCGAGCGGGCCGGGGCCGAGACCTTCGAATTCGACGATATGGACGCCGGAAAGCGGCGCATCAAGCGACATGCGATTCTCCTGTCGACCAGCGTTAGCGCTTTAGCGCTTACGCTGGTCCCATGCTTCGCGGTCGACCAGCGTACCTCTTCAACGCTTACGCTGGTCCCATGCTTCGCGGTCGACCCGCGTACCTCTTCAACGCTTGCGCTGGTCCCATGCTTCGCGGTCGACCCGCGTCGGCTCTTTAGCGCCTGCGCTGCCCTCATGCACCACGATCGGCCCGCTTGCGCGCATCGGTACGACCACGGGCCCAACGCATTGGGTATGAGGATCGCCTCCGTCACGCGTGCGTTCAACGAAAAAATCCCTGCGCAGCGGGTTCGCTTCGCAGGGATCGGGTACCGGTTCACCGCCGCGTGGTTGCACGCGAGAACCGTCGCGCGTCAGAACGCATCCCCCGGCACGCGCACCCAGCCTTCCATCAGCACACGCGCGCTACGGCTCATGATCGCCTTCGTGACGGTCCACTCGCCGTTCTCGAGCTGCGCTTCCGCGCCGACGCGCAGCGTGCCCGACGGATGCCCGAAGCGCACCGCGTTGCGTTCGCCGCCGCCCGCTGCAAGGTTGACGAGCGTCCCGGGAATCGCCGCAGCCGTGCCGATCGCGACCGCCGCCGTGCCCATCATCGCGTGGTGCAGCTTGCCCATCGACATCGCGCGCACCAGCAGGTCGACGTCGCCCGCGTTCACGCGCTTGCCGCTCGATGCAACGTAATCGGCCGGCTTCGCGACGAACGCGACCTTCGGCGTATGCTGCCGCGTCGCGATTTCATCGAGCGTGTCGATCAGGCCCATGCGCAGCGCGCCGTGCGCGCGGATCGTCTCGAACTTCTCGAGCGCCTTCGCATCGCCGTTGATCGCGTCCTGCAGCTCGGTGCCCGTATAACCGATCGCTTCCGCCTCGACGAAGATCGTCGGGATCCCCGCGTTGATCATCGTCGCCTTCAGCGTGCCGACGCCCGGTACCGCGAGATCGTCGACGAGGTTGCCGGTCGGGAACATCGACCCGCCCGACCCTTCTTCGTCGGCGGCCGGGTCCATGAACTCGAGCTGCACTTCGGCGGCCGGGAACGTGACGCCGTCCAGCTCGAAGTCGCCCGTCTCCTGCACCGCGCCGTTCGTGATCGGCACGTGCGCGACGATCGTCTTGCCGATGTTCGCCTGCCAGATCCGCACGGTCGCGATGCCGTCGCGCGGCACGCGCGCCGGATCGACGAGGCCGCCGCTGATCGCGAACGGGCCGACCGCCGCCGACAGGTTCCCGCAGTTGCCGGTCCAGTCGACGAACGCCCGATCGATCGCAACCTGACCGAACAGGTAGTCGACGTCGTGACCGGGTCGCGTGCTCTTCGACACGATCACCGTCTTGCTGGTGGACGACGTCGCGCCGCCCATTCCGTCGATCTGCTTGCCGTACGGATCTGGGCTGCCGATCACGCGCAGCAGCAGCGCGTCGCGCGCGGCGCCCGGCGCCTGCGCGGCGTCCGGCAGGTCCTGCAGCCGGAAGAACACGCCCTTGCTGGTGCCGCCGCGGATGTAGATCGCCGGAATCCTGATTTGAGGAATATGAGCCATGTTTGCGTTATCCCTGTTTGCCCCGGTCAAGCCGCCTGCGACGATTCGAGGAAGTCCTGCGCGAAACGCTGCAGCACGCCGCCCGCGTCGTAGATCGACACTTCCTCGGCCGTATCGAGCCGGCACGTCACCGGTACCTCGACACGCTCGCCGCTCTTGCGGTGAATCACGAGCGTGAGATCGGCGCGCGGCGTACGCTCGCCGATCACGTCGAAGGTCTCGGTGCCGTCGATGCCGAGCGTGGTGCGGTTCGTGCCCGGCTTGAACTCGAGCGGCAGCACGCCCATCCCGATCAGGTTCGTGCGGTGAATCCGCTCGAACCCTTCCGCGACGATCGCCTCGACGCCCGCGAGCCGCACGCCCTTCGCGGCCCAGTCGCGCGACGAGCCCTGGCCGTAGTCGGCGCCGGCGATCACGATCAGCGGCTGCTTGCGATTCATGTACGTCTCGATCGCTTCCCACATCCGCATGACCTTGCCTTCCGGCTCGACGCGCGCGAGCGAGCCCTTCTTCACCGCGCCGTCGACGACCGCCATCTCGTTGATCAGCGTCGGGTTCGCGAAGGTCGCGCGCTGCGCGGTCAGGTGGTCTCCCCGGTGCGTCGCGTACGAGTTGAAGTCTTCTTCCGGCAGGCCCATCTTCGTGAGGTACTCGCCGGCCGCACTGCTCGCGAGAATCGCATTCGACGGCGACAGGTGGTCGGTCGTGATGTTGTCGCCGAGTACCGCGAGCGGACGCATGCCCGTCAGCGTGCGTTCGCCGGCAAGCGCGCCTTCCCAGTACGGCGGACGGCGGATGTACGTGCTCTGCGGACGCCAGTCGTACAGCGGCGCCGCACGCTCGCCCGCATCGGCCGTGCGCGCGAACATCGGTTCGTAGACCTTGCGGAACTGCTCGGGCTTCACGCTCGACGCGACGATCGCGTCGATCTCCTCGTCGGTCGGCCAGATGTCCTTCAGCGTGACGGGCTTGCCGTCCTGATCGTGGCCGAGCACGTCCTTCTCGATGTCGAAGCGGATCGTGCCGGCGATCGCATACGCGACGACGAGCGGCGGCGACGCGAGAAACGCCTGCTTCGCATACGGGTGGATGCGGCCGTCGAAGTTGCGGTTGCCGGACAGCACGGCGGTCGCGTACAGGTCGCGATCGACGATCTCCTGCTGGATCTTCGGATCGAGCGCGCCCGACATCCCGTTGCATGTCGTGCATGCGAACGCGACGATGCCGAAGCCGAGCTTCTCGAGTTCCGGCAGCAGGTTCGCTTCTTCCAGATACAGCTCGACCGCCTTCGAGCCCGGCGCGAGCGAGCTCTTCACCCACGGCTTGCGCGTGAGACCCTTCGCATTTGCGTTGCGCGCGAGCAAGGCCGCGGCGATCACGTTGCGCGGGTTGCTGGTGTTCGTGCAGCTCGTGATCGCGGCGATGATCACCGCGCCGTCGGGCATCTCGCCCGCCTTCTCTTCCCACTGGCCGGCGATCCCGCGCGCGGCGAGATCGGACGTCGGCAGCCGCTTGTGCGGATTCGACGGTCCGGCCATGTTACGCACGACGCTCGACAAGTCGAACGTCAGCGTACGCTCGTATTGCGCATTGCCCAGCGTGTCGGCCCACAGGCCCGCCGCCTTCGCGTAGGTCTCGACCAGCTTCACCTGCTCGTCGCTGCGGCCGGTGAGGCGCAGGTAGTCGGTCGTCTGGCCGTCGATGAAGAACATCGCGGCCGTCGCGCCATATTCGGGCGCCATGTTCGAGATCGTCGCGCGGTCGCCGAGCGTGAGGCTCGCCGCGCCCGGGCCACGGAATTCCAGATACGCGCCGACCACCTTTTCCTTGCGCAGGAACTCGGTCAGCGCGAGCACGACGTCGGTCGCGGTGATGCCGGGCTGGCGCTTGCCGGTCAGCTCGACGCCGACGATGTCGGGCAGGCGCATCCACGATGCGCGGCCGAGCATCACGTTCTCCGCCTCCAGGCCGCCGACGCCGATCGCGATCACGCCGAGCGCATCGACGTGCGGCGTGTGGCTGTCGGTGCCGACGCAGGTGTCCGGATACGCGACGCCGTCCTGCGCCTGGATCACCGGCGACATCTTCTCCAGGTTGATCTGGTGCATGATGCCGTTGCCCGGCGGGATCACGTCGACGTTCTCGAACGACTGCTTGGTCCATTCGATGAAGTGGAAGCGATCCTCGTTGCGGCGATCCTCGATCGCGCGGTTCTTCGCGAACGCGTCCGGATCGAAGCCGCCGCACTCGACGGCGAGCGAGTGGTCGACGATCAGCTGGACCGGCACGACCGGGTTCACCTTCGCCGGATCGCCGCCGCGCTCGGCGATCGCGTCGCGCAGGCCCGCGAGGTCGACGAGTGCCGTCTGGCCGAGGATGTCGTGACACACCACGCGCGCCGGGAACCACGGGAAGTCGCGTTCGCGCTTGCGCTCGATGATCTGCTTCAGCGAATCGGCGAGGATCGCCGGATCGCAGCGGCGCACGAGGTTTTCGGCGAGCACGCGCGACGTGTACGGCAGCGTGTCGTACGCGCCGGGGGCGATCGCTTCGACTGCAGCACGCGCGTCGAAGTAGTCCAGCGACGTGCCGGGCAGGGGTTTGCGGTAGGCGGTATTCATGATGTGGGGCGGAATTCGGGGTAAGACGTTGCGCGCGCGCCGGCGGCCCGCATCACGGGCGCCGGCGCGCGCGGCCGGCGATCAGCGCTTCTCGATCGGCACGAACTGCAGGTCTTCCGGACCGGTGTAGTTCGCGCTCGGGCGGATGATCTTGTTGTCGACGCGCTGCTCGATGATGTGCGCGCTCCAGCCGGACGTGCGCGAGATCACGAACAACGGCGTGAACATCGCGGTCGGCACGCCCATCATGTGATACGACACCGCGCTGAACCAGTCGAGGTTCGGGAACATCTTCTTCGCGTCCCACATCACCGACTCGAGGCGCTCGGCGATGCTGTACAGCTTCAGGTCGCCCGCTTCCTTCGACAGCTTGTGCGCGACGCCCTTGATCACCTTGTTGCGCGGATCGGAGATCGTATAGACCGGGTGACCGAAGCCGATCACGACTTCCTTGTTCTCGACGCGGCGGCGGATGTCGGCTTCGGCGTCGTCCGGCGAGCTGTAGCGGCTCTGGATTTCATACGCGACTTCGTTCGCGCCGCCGTGCTTCGGACCGCGCAGCGCGCCGATCGCGCCGGTGATCGCCGAGTAGATGTCCGAGCCCGTGCCCGCGATCACGCGGCCGGTGAACGTCGATGCGTTGAACTCGTGCTCCGCGTACAGGATCAGCGACGTGTGCATCGCGTCGACCCACGACTTCGACGGCGTCTTGCCGTGCAGCAGGTGCAGGAAGTGGCCGCCGATCGAATCGTCGTCGGTTTCCGTCTCGATGCGCTTGCCGTTGTGCGAGAAGTGGTACCAGTACAGCAGCATCGAGCCGAGCGACGCCATCAGGCGGTCGGCGATGTCGCGCGCACCCGGCAGGTTGTGATCGTCCTTCTCCGGCAGCACGGTGCCGAGCACCGACACGCCGGTGCGCATCACGTCCATCGGGTGGGCCGATGCCGGGATCTGCTCGAGCGCGGCCTTCAGCGCGTTCGGCAGGCCGCGCATCGCGCGCAGCTTGGTCTTGTAGGCGGCCAGTTCGGTCAGGTTCGGCAGCGTGCCGTGCACGAGCAGGTGCGCGATTTCCTCGAACTCGCACGATTCGGCGACGTCGAGAATGTCGTAGCCGCGGTAGTGCAGGTCGTTGCCGGTCTTGCCAACCGTGCACAGCGCCGTGTTGCCGGCCGTCACGCCCGACAGCGCCACCGACTTCTTCGGCTTGAATGCGCCTGCGGCGGCCGGTGCTGCTGCGTCTTTCGTCTCGCTCATGTTTCTACTCTCCAATGTGTATCGGTGTAGGCCGCACTTGGCGCTTTAGCGCTTGGTGCGGTCCCATGCAAAGCTGTCGACCGCATCCGGCGCTTCAGCGCCTGGTCCGGTCATGCAAAGCGCCCAGGACACGCGTCCCGGCGCGCGGGCCGCGTTACTTCTTGCCCTGCGCGAACAGCTCGTCGAGCTTCTGCTCGTATGCGTGATAGCCGAGGAAGTCGTACAGCTCGGCGCGGGTCTGCATGGTCGGAACGGCAGCCTTCTGCGTGCCGTCGCGGCGCAGCGTCTCGTAGAAATTCAGTGCGGCCTTGTTCATCGCGCGATACGCGCCGCAACAATACAGCGCGATGTCGACGTTCGCCTCGCGCAGTTCGTCCAGCGTGAACAGCGGCGTCGAGCCGAACTCGGTCAGGTTCGCAAGGATCGGCACCTTCACGGCCGCCTTGAAACGACGGTAGTCGTCGAGCGTCTTCATCGCTTCCGGGAAGATCATGTCCGCACCGGCTTCCACGTAGGCAATCGCGCGCTCGATCGCCGCATCGATCCCTTCGGCGGCGGCCGCGTCGGTGCGGGCCATGATCACGAACTGGTCGTCGGTGCGCGCATCGACCGCGGCCTTCACGCGATCGACCATTTCCTCGGTCGGCACGACTTCCTTGCCCGGACGGTGGCCGCAGCGCTTCTGGCCGACCTGGTCTTCGAGGTGGACGGCCGCGACACCGGCCTTGATGAACGAGCGCACCGTGCGCGCGATATTGAACGCGCCGCCCCAGCCCGTATCGATGTCGACGAGCAGCGGCAGGTCGGTCGCGTTGGTGATCCGGTTCGCGTCGATCAGCACGTCTTCCATCGTGCTGATGCCGAGATCGGGGATCCCGAGCGAATTCGCGGCGACGCCGCCGCCTGACAGGTAGACGGCCTTGAAGCCGACGGCCTGCGCCATCTTGGCCGCGTACGCGGTGATCGCGCCGACCACCTGCAGCGGCTGCTCGGCCGCGACTGCCGCGCGGAATTTCGCGCCGGCGCTCTGAAGATGCGTATTGCTCATGAACGGCCTCCTGAAGGAATGCCCATACACAGCAAGAGCCGGGCCAGCTCGCGAAATGCCGCTAACCCACTGATTCTTAAGCAACCGGCACGTGAGATGAAACGCCCGGATATTTCAATTCAGCAATTTCATGTTTCAAAAATGAAATCACACGCGCATAATCGGTCGTCATGGATCTCTCCTCGACCAAGCCCGTCGGCCCGGCCGATCGTACGGTGCGCCCGCGCATCTGGGCGATGGGCATCAGCCGCCTGCGCGACCTGTTTCGCGAGATCGCCGGCGAATTCGACGAACGCGCCGACGTGCGCATCGTCACGCGTGCGTACGAAGACGCGCTGAGCGCGATCGCGGAGGCCGGCACCGCGCGGCCCGACGTGATCGTCGCGGCCGGCTCGAACGGCGGCTTCCTGAAAACGCGTGCGCAGGTGCCGGTCGTGGTCGTGTCGCCGACCGGCTTCGACGTGATGCAGGCGCTCGCACGCGCACGACGCGATGCGTCGCGAATCGCGCTCGTCAGCGCCGGCGAGACACCGCCCGAAGTACGCCGCTTCGTCGCCGCCTACGGCCTCGACGTGCAGTTTGCGTCATATCAGTCCGCGCAGGAAGCCGAAGCCTGCGTGCACGACCTGCACGACCGCGGCATCGAGACGATCGTCGGCCCCGGCCTCGTCACCGATCTCGCGGCGAGCGCCGGCATGGGCGCGGTGTTCCTGTATTCGCACGCGTCGGTGCGCAAGGCGGTCGAGACGGCGCTCGAAGTCGCATACGCGACGCACGCCGAGGCGTTTCGCCGCCAGCGACTCGACAACCTGTTGCAGCACCTGCGCGATGGCGTGGTCGCGCTCGACGCGCGCGGTCGCGTCGAGGCGATCAACGAGCGGCTCGCGTCGGCGCTCGGGGTCGAACCCGCAGCGGCCGTCGGCCGTGCGCTCGTCGACCTGCGGCCCGAACTGCGCACGCTGCGCGGCGAGGACGGCGACGCCCTCGCGACCGTGCGCGGCGTGCGCTACGTCGTGCACCGCGGGCCGCTCGTCGACCGCGGCGTCACGTCGGGCAGCGTGCTGACGTTCCAGGAATCGCGCGCGGTCGAACGGCTCGACCGTGCGCTGCGTTCGCAGCCGAACACGCAGCAGTTCGCGGCACGCTACGCGCTCGACGACGTCATCGGCGCGTCCGCGCCGATGACGCGCGTGCGCGATCTCGTGCGCCGCTACGCGAAATCCGACGCGACCGTACTCGTGCTCGGAGAGAGCGGCACCGGCAAGGAAATGATCGCGCAGAGCCTGCACGCGCTGTCCGTGCGGCGCAGCTATCCGTTCGTCGCGATCAACTGCGGCGCGTTTCCGGAAGCGCTGCTCGAGAGCGAGCTGTTCGGTTACGAGGAAGGCGCGTTCACCGGCGCACGGCGCGGCGGCAAGACCGGGCTGTTCGAGGCCGCGCACCGCGGCACGCTGTTTCTCGACGAGATCGGCGAGATGCCGCCGTCGCTGCAAAGCCGGCTGCTGCGCGTGCTGCAGGAGCGCGAGGTAATCCGCCTCGGTTCGACCGAGCCGATCCGCATCGACGTGCGCGTGATCGCCGCGACGCACCGGCCGCTGCTTGCGGCGGTCGAAGCCGGCACGTTCCGCGCCGACCTGTATTACCGGCTCAACATCCTGAACATCGGCCTGCCGCCGCTGCGCGAGCGGGCCGCCGACATTCCGGCGCTCGCGGCCACGCTGCTCGTGCAGGCCGCGCGGCGCGAGCCGAGGCTGACCGAACGCGTGCGCGAGGTCGACGATGCGATGCGCGTGCTCGACGCGACGCAGGCGACGCTCGCGCGCTACCGGTGGCCCGGCAACGTGCGCGAGCTGCAGAACGTGGTCGAGCGGATCGCGGTGGAACTGGCCGAGGACGTCGACGAACACGAGCCGGACGCCGCGTGCGCGGCGCTCGCGCCCGACGCGCTGCAGGCGATCGCGCCCGAGTTGTTCGCGGGGCCGCCCGACGCGGACGATGCCGACGACGCGCAGACGCTCCACGCACGCCGCCGCCGCGCGGAAGCCGACGAGATCCGCGCGGTGCTCGACGCGTGCGGCGGCGACCGCGATCGCGCGTGCGCGATGCTCGGCATCAGCAAGACGACGCTGTGGCGGAAGCTGTCGGCGAAATAGGTTCGGGTCGGACGGACGGGATGGGTGGAACGGTTGGAACAGGCGGCCCCGTCAATCGACCTTGTGATAGTGGCGGTACGCCTTCGCGCGATTGCCGCACGACGACATCGAGCACCAGCGGCGGCTGCCGTTCTTGCTGTCGTCGATAAACAGCCACTGGCATGCGTCGTTCGCGCAACGCTTGACCTTCGCGAGCCGCGCGCCGCCCAGCAGGTCGGTCGCCGACCACAGCACCGGGCTCAACAGCCCCGCGAGCGTCGCGCCCGCCTCCCCGATCCGCCACGCATAGCCGCCGTCGACCCGCGCGAGCTCGACGCGCGGTGCCGCTTCCACCAGAAAACCGCCCAGCAGCGCGAGATCGCCGGCTTGCGGCTCGCGCCGCTCGGCCTGCGCATGAAAGAGCCGATAGAGCGCCTCGCGCAACGCGAGCGCACGCGCCAGCATCGCCGGCTCGCCATTCCTTTGCTGCGCTTGTGCGCGACACGCGTCGGCCAGGCCGGCCGGCACGCGCGCCTGTTCGCGGCACCAGGTGAACAGATCGCCCGGCGTGCAGAAGGTTTCCGTCGGCGCGTCGGCGCCGCGCCAGTACAGCGTGTTCGCGAAATCGATGCTCAGCGTTTCGGACGGCGCCGGAATCAGGCAGTCCATCGTGACGGAAGGTTGCGTTTCGTTCATGCCTCGATCGTATCTAACCACCATGCCGGTTGACAAGCACGCAGGCGCTTCCTAACATAACCGTCATGGTGGTTAAAAACAGGTTTGCTGCACTGACGTCCCCCTTCAGTTCAAGGAGCCACACATGATCGATCACCTTTCGTTCGGCGTTGCCCACATCGACCGCAGCCGCGCGTTCTACGACAGCACGCTCGGTGCACTCGGCTACAAGCGCCTGCACAGCGACGACGGATCCCTCGGCTATGGCACCACCGAACCGGTGCTGTGGTTGCAGCACGCGGCGCGTCCGGTCGTTGCCGATCCCGAGTCGGGGTTGCACGTGTCGTTCCGCGCGGCATCGCCGGTGGAAGTCGATGCGTTCTACCGCGCCGCGCTGCAGCACGGCGGGCAGGACAACGGCGGGCCGGGCAAGCGCGAACACTACGGTCCCGGCTATTACGCGGCGTTCGTCGTCGATCCCGACGGGTATCGGCTCGAAGCCCATTGCGAGCTGGACAACGTCGTCTGATCCGCTTCGTACGGACGCGGATGAACGACAAGGGCCCGGTTCCGCATCGCGCGGAACCGGGCCCTTGTCTTTGCTGCATCGGTGTTCGGTGCGCGACGGTCGCCGCCTGCGATCATGCGAGGCGAGCGGGCTGGCCGATCGGACAGCACTGCGGATATCGGCGAGTGGCGGCGGGTTGCACGCGCCACGCGATCCACGCAAGCGCTTACTGCGCGTTGCGCGTGCTCTGCAGCTGCTCGCCGAGCCCTTCGATCCCGAGACGCACCATCTGGCCGGCCTTCAGGAACACCGGCGACGGCTTGATGCCCATCCCGACGCCCGGCGGCGTACCGGTCGTGATCACGTCGCCCGGCTGCAGCGTCATGCAGGTCGACAGATAGGCGATCAGTTGCGCGACGGTGAACACCATCGTGCGCGTGTTGCCGTTCTGATAGCGATGGCCGTCGATCTCGAGCCACAGGTCGAGGCGCTGCGGATCGGGCACCTCGTCGCGCGTGACGAGCCACGGGCCGATCGGGCCGAACGTGTCGAAGCCCTTGCCCTTGTCCCACTGGCCGCCGCGCTCGATCTGCCACTCGCGCTCGGACACGTCGTTGACAACGCAGTAGCCGGCGACGTAGTCGAGCGCGCGCGCTTCGTCCACGTTCTTGCACGTCGCGCCGATCACCACGCCCAGCTCGACTTCCCAGTCCGTCTTCACGGAGCCCTTCGGAATGTCGATGCCGTCGTTCGGGCCGCAGATCGAACTCGTCCACTTGCCGAATACCACTGGCTCCTTCGGCACCGGCATGCCGGCTTCGGCAGCGTGATCGGCATAGTTCAGACCAATGCCGATGAACTTGCCGACACGCCCGACGCACGCGCCGATGCGCGGCTCGCCGGAGACGAGCGGCAGCGTGGCCGGGTCGATCGCGCGCAAGCGTGCGAGACCGGCGTCGGACAGCGCGTCGCCGGCAAGATCCGGCACGTGCGCGGACAGGTCGCGAATCCGGCCGTCCGCGTCGAGAATACCGGGCTTTTCGTGGCCGGACGGGCCATAGCGAAGCAGTTTCATCGTGCTCAACCTCTGTTGTCGAATGTGACAGGATACCGGCCGACGCAGCCGCTTGCGGCCACGCGCCGGACTGAATATCGATCGTCGATGACGCGCGTCGGCGCCGTATCCGGCAGGCCGTTCGACACGCGAGGCTCGCGCGGGCGCAGCGATCGCGGCATCGCACCGAAGTGCGACACGCATCGAACGGGCGGCCGCCGGTCTGCGCATCGGCGACGACGGCGCGTTATCCGCGGCATGTGTCGGCCCATGCCGGCCGGCTTCACGCGCGGCCACACCGTCGCTGGCCCGCTGCTCTTTGTACCATCGGCGGCCCGCCGTGAAATGGCGCGCGACGGATACCGACTATTGGTGCGCCCGCGGGCATTGCACCGCAGCATCGGAGCCACGGGCGCGATGGCACCGGTGTCGCACGGCACCCTGCATTGCCATCGGGACATGAACAGACACTATTTGATGCGACCCTGTCATCGAAAACCACACGTGATCCGTTCTTAATCGGTAACGATCGGTAAAAACACGCTGCATTGCACACTGAAAGTTTGTTGTTAAGCTCGCGCGGATGGCAGTCATATCCGCAAGCGGCTTCACGAATCCGCGTGCAAAACCGGCCAGCGTGCGTCGCCCACCGATCGGCAAATCCCGGACTTCCTACATATGATGCAAACGACCACTAATCCGCTCCCCGGCAGCGACGCACGGGAGTCGATGGGCGCAGCCGACCGCTATCGTGCGCCCGCCCTCGACAAGGGTCTCGACATTCTCGAACTCCTGTCGGAACAAAAGGAAGGACTCACCCGCACCGAAATCACGAAGGAGCTCGGACGCAACGCAAGCGAGATCTACCGGATGCTCGAACGTCTCGTGGCGCGCCGCTACGTGATGCGCTCGAGCAGCGGCGACCGCTACACGCTCAGCCTGAAGCTGTTCGCGCTCGCGCACCGGCACCCGCCGATGAACCGGCTGATCGCCGAAGCCTTGCCGCTGATGCAGCGCTTCGCCGACGCCACCGAACAGTCGTGCCATTTGACCGTCTACGATCGCGGCAACCTGCTCGCGATCGCGCAGGTCGACGGCCCCGGCCCGTGGGGCGTGTCGGTGCGGCTCGGCTCGCGCGTCGGGCTCGCCGATACGGCGTCGGGGCGTGTGATGCTCTCGTTCCAGGGTGCCGAGCAGCGTGCGCACATGCTGGTCGAGCATCGCAAGGTCAAGGGCGAAACGCCGATCAACGAGCAGGAACTCGCCAACGCGTGCCAATCGATCCGGCAGTCCGGCTACGTGCGCCAGGACAGCCGCCAGGCATACGGCGTCACCGACTTGAGCGCGCCGATCCTCGGCCCGTCCGGCCATGCGATCGCGGTGCTGACCTGCCCATACATGCGCCGGATCGACGCGCACATGGCGCCATCCGTCGACGTGGTCGTCACAGGGCTGCGCGATACGGCAGGCCAGTTGTCGATGTGCCGCACGGAAACTTCCTGAACGCGCGACGGTGCTGAAGGGGGGGACGGTCAGTCGGTTGTTCGGGCGCGGCAGGCCTTCAGTCACTCGGCCAGCAAGTCGGGCAGGCGCACGGCGGCGTGCGGCGGCGACGCCGTGGCATGCAATGCAATGCGGTGTCGCGGACGCTCGCACCGGCATTACGCAGACCATTGCCGGACCTGCGAGCGCTGCGCACCCCCGGCGCTACGCTAGAATAGCGGCCCTCTCAAAAACTACGGCGGCCGGCTGTCGCGGCCGCCGTGTCCGATGGATGTCATGGCCAAACTTCTGAACGATCAAGAATTCCAGCGTTTCTCCGAACTTCAGCAGAAGCAGGCGAGCTTCACGATCACGCCCGAGGAAGCGGACGAGCTGCGCGACATCGTCGCGCGCGCGCAGAAGAAGCGTGACGATCGCTCCGCAGCGATGCTGGCGATCGAGAACTACATCGAGCAGTTCGACATCACGCCCGACGAACTCTTCTCGCCCGAGCAGATCGGCGACGCCGCGCGCACCTACGGCCTCATCACGGCCTCCAAGAAGGAACGCACGCTGCCGCCGTCGATCACGTTCAACGGCAAGCCGTACCAATGGACCAAGACGCTTCCGGACGACGTGCGCGGCGCGCTGTTCGACGCGTTTACGTCCGGCGAATCGGTCAAGCGCTTCATCGCGATGCCGAAGGACGCCGCGCGTTGCGCACTGACGATCGCCCGCCTCGAGCGCGAAACCGGCGGCGTCTATGCGGAAGCGCACCTCGAGGAACTCGCGATTTCGCGTGACCAGGTGAACGACGCGGCGTCGAAACTCGCTGCATAAACGCCGTCGCGGGCACGGTTCATGCGTGCCCGCACCGGCGCGGACGCCGGCAAACGCTGGCGCCGCGCCTGCTGGGGTACTGCGTCCGCAGGCTCCCGAAAAGTCTCACCAAAGCCTCCCGTAAGCGCTCACCCGGGTATCCCGGAAAAGCTCACCCAACGCTCCTGAAGAGGCTCACCGGCTCTTCCCGAACGTCCTCACCGACGCCTCCCGCAGACGCTCACCGCCCTTTCCCGCAAGGGCTCACCGGGGCTTCCCGCAAGGGCTCACCGGTGGCTCCCGGGAAGGCTCACCGAGTGCTCCCGGATCAGCTCACCTAGACGCTCCCGGAAAAGCTCACTCGCGGCTCCCGAAAAATCTCACCTTTGTTCTGTTTCCGATGCTGCAAGTGCGAAATGCAGGTGTCAGCGCGCCCGAGTACATGACCGGAATCGGCAATATGCGACGAGCATCGGCGCTTGCAACTCGCTCGCCGCGGATGCCGTAACTCGACACCGACGCCTTTCTCTATCGGTCACGAAGCGTTGTATCGCTTCGCGGATCCGATCGAGCACAGCGGATGATCTGCATTCCGAACTGCGAAGAGTCCGTGCAACCGCGATCACGCATCACCCACATCGTGCGTTCCGTCTACAGCGCACGATACCGCCGCACGTTCGAGCACCACCTGCGCCGATGCGGCTACGGTTGCAGCTTCATCCTGAACCCCACCACGCCGGGTTCCTCCGTCGTCGACACTTCGAAACCGCACGACTTCGCCAGCGAAATCATCGCTGTGTTCTCGCGCAGCGCCTCGCCGATCATCCATGCGGTGCCGCGCGATCGCGCGTAGTCGATGATGCGGGTCATCATCAGCCGGCCGAGCCCCTTGCCCTTCTGGTCCGGCCGCACGGCGATCGCGAACTCCGCCGTCTCGTTGTCGGGATCGGAGACCGCGCGCGCCACCGCGAGCGTGTGCGAGCGCCCCGACACGTCGGTGAACGACACGATGAAGGCCATCTCACGGTCGTAGTCGATCTGCGTCATGCGCGCGACTTGCGAATGATCGAAGCTGCGCACCGCACCGAAGAAACGCATCCGCAGATCGTCCGGCGTCATCGCGCCAAGCAGCTCGTTGTGTGCCTCCTCGTCTTCCGGACGGATCGGACGGATCGTCACGGTCTCGCCGCGCCATTCGAGCGTCTGCTCGAGATGGCGCGGATACGGCATGATCGCGAGCCGGCTGCGCCCGGCCGCCAGCGTGAGCCGCGGCGCGATGACATATGCACGGTCGGACAGCACGCGCAGCGTGATCGACATCGCGACGACTTCGCGCACGTCGCAAACGACTTGCGACAGCGCAGTCAGCGCGTCGAGCGTGGGTTCGACGGGCGCACGGCGCGCATATGGCGAACGCGCCATCACCGCGCGGGCGAGCACCGTATTCAGCGGCGGTAGCCCGTACACGACGAACGGCGCCGACACGCCGTCCGCCGGCGGCACGGCATAGCGGAACACCGGGCCGAAGTTCGAATCGTCGTACATGTCGACCGTGACGTCGACGACTCTGGCGCCCGCGGACGCATCGGCCGGCTCGCCGTGCAGGCCGAAGTGAGAGAGCCAGCGCAACGCCGCTTCGCCGGCCAGTTCATGGTCGCCCGCCTCGACCATCCGACGGGCCTCGGCCTGTGCGGATGCAATGCACTCGGCCGGTTGCGGCGGCGTGCCCTCGGGCGTCTGCATCAGCAACTGCCGCCCGAGGCTGTAGTCGACCAGCCGTGCGTATGCGCGCGCAAGCCGCTGCGGGGTGGTATGCACCGGGATGCCGTTCGCATGCAGCGCGTCGCGCGTCGCCGCGTCGACCGCACCGAAGAAGCACGCGAGAATACCGCGGTATGCATATTGTCGCGATTCGATCAACGTGCGCGCGACCGCCTCGGCCGGCGCGCTGTGGGACGTCGAATGCACGACGAACAACGTGCCTGTTTGCGGAAACGGCGCGAGCGCCTTGATGGCGGTGCCGAAATGTTCGGGACGCGCATCGTCGCCGAGCGTCAGCGGATTGCCGACCCCGGCGAGATGCGGCAGCGCGGCCGCTACCGCCGACGTTGCCGCCGCCGGCCAGTCGGCCAGCACGTCGCGCACCTCCGCGACCGCATCGACCGCGAGCTTCGCGACGCCTGCGTCGCTCGTCACGAGCGTTGCAGCCCCCCGCGCGGTGACGCGACCGACACCGAGCGTCTCGATCTCGTCGAGCAGATCATCGAGCGCATCGACACGCACCATCCCCGCGCGCTGGAACGCCGCCGTGTAAAGCGCATCGCCGGGATCGGCGCGCCCGGTGCGCAGCGCGAGCACCGGCTTGTTGCGCGCCGCCGCACGCGCTGCCGACATGAACTTGCGCGCGGCGCATACGGTGTCGAGCTCGAGCAGGATCGCGCGCGTGCCGGGATCGCTGGCGAGGTAGTCGAGGACATCGCCCGCATCGACGTCTGCCTCGCTGCCCAGCGCGACGACATGCGAAAAGCCGAGGCCTCGTGCATCGGCCCAGCCCAGAACCGCGTTCGTCAGCGCATTCGATTGCGACACCCAGGCGACGCCGCCCGATCGCGCCGTGTAGGCCGGTGCGCCGAAATGCGCATGCCGCGCGGGCGACAGCACGCCGAGACTGCCGGGGCCGACGATACGGAGCACGAACGGCTTCGCGGCCTTGAGCGTGCGATCGAGTGCGGCGCGATCGGCATCGGTGCGCGCTTCGCCGACGATCACCGCGACGCGCGTGCCGAGTTCGCCGAGCTTGCGCACGATACCGGCCCACGTGGCAGGCGGCGTGCAGATCACAGCGACCGACGGCGGCGCCGGCAGCCGGTCGACATCGGCCACGACCGCGTGCCCGCTCAGTTCGCGATACTTCGGATTGACGGGCCACACGGGCCCCTCGAACGCGCCGTCGAGCACGCGCGCCCACACCATCGCACCGATACTGCCCGCACGCGATGACGCACCGACGACCGCAACGGACCTGGGCTGGAACAACGCATCGAGATGGCGGACGGTCACATCGGCTCCATACGGTAACGAAAGACGATCCGACCGGCATGCAAGCCCGATGGCCATGTGCCGGTCGACGCGAACTCCAAGCATAGGCGAACGCGATGCGGCTGCCTATATGCCGAACGGCCGACTGTGCGACGGGCATCAATGCCCGCAACATGGGCCGGTAACCGACGCCTTCGCACGACGCAACGAGCGAAGGCAACACGAGGCGGTCATCCGGCCGCCTCGTCAAAGGTGAGGGTTTACAGGAGCCATGGTGAGCAAGTTCGGGAATTGCACGGCGCAGCGCGTCAATGCGCGAGCGGTGATGGCGATCGACGGTACATCGGCACCGCGAAGCTCTCGCATGTCATCGAGAATGCCGATACGCGTGTGCCGCGTAATTGCGGGGTTGTTTACCGGAATTCGCGGCGATATCCGGTTCAATCGCAGCGAATTCGCAAAAAAGCATCCGTTAATCGCAAGGCATTGCCGTTCAATTCGCGGTTCCGAATCACGTGGCGGCCGTCCAAAAACAAAACGGTGCGACGGCCACATGGCCGTTCGCACCGTCGGTCAGCGCACGAAAGGTGAGGATTTTCGGGAGTCAGTCCTTGATCAGGAAACGCGCGCGGTTCTTGCCGAGCCACGCCGGCGCACGCCCGCGGCCGCTCCACGTTTCACCCGTCTTCGGGTTCAGGTACTTCGGCGGCAACGAACGCTTCGGTTTCGCGGCAACGGCAGTGCCAATCGGACGGAAACCGAGCTCTTCGGCCGTAATGTCGAATTCCTCGATTTTTGCCCGAATGGCGGCAATCGCATCGGCAATCGCCTTTTCTCGTTCCTTGTCGATCTTTTGCTGAAGTCTTTCGAGCTGCGCTGTCAGTTGCCTGTAGGTCGCCATATGGATGGGACTCCGTGAGTGTTATTCATGAAAAATAGCCGACTCCAAGCCAATAGAAAAGCGCTTCACCCGATTAGGGTCTCCTTATCCGGTCATATCGGGATCAATAGCCGCTTTTCTTCTTGCATGCGAAGAGAAGATTTCGCACGGCGTCATCGGTCGATTGCTGGAGGACGTCGAATTCCCCGTTGCAGATGGCTCGGGCATTGTCCGTGCAATTGCTCCAGCCGCTTCCGGTGCACTGCACCTGCGTAGTCGGGCGCCCGTCCGAAGTGAACAGTGGCGCCCCGCCGCCACACCCGCCGAGCCCCGCAACCAGGGCCAACAATCCGGCCCGACGCCAATGCGTCCGTGGCCACCGACAGACCGACGCAAGCATGTGTTTCATTGTTCTTTCCGTCAACCTATTTTTGAATGTCGCGAGTATGCCATGCGCTGCCCTCCCGCGTTCAGTCCGGTGTCCGGTCGGGCCGCCCGCGCGTCTTGTACGGCACGGCCCGGTGCGGATCCTCGGTGATGCGAACGAACACCTGCTCGACGTCGGGAAGCGCGCCGAGTTCGCGCGCCAGCGCCTGCCGATCGAATGCCGGATCGGCACACCCTTCGACATAGATGAAGCGCCGCTGCACGGTGATCCACAGGCTCGTGCCCTGCAGACGATCGGTGCCCGCGAAATGCGCTTTCGCCGCCGCGGCGATCGGCGCGTCATACATATAGGAATTCGGTTTCGTGCAGCGGTGCGCAAGCCAGCAGGTGGTCCCGCGCTCGACGCGGTAGTGCGCGTCGTCCTCCATCTCGGCGCGCGTCATCCACGGGCCGAGCGGCAGCGGGCATTCGGCGAAGTCCCGCGACAGTGCGATGAACGGGTCGTTGTACCAGTTGCGCCGTACCGCAGGTGCGTCCGCGTCATTCGACTGTGCGAACGAGGACGTCGCCACCAGTGCGGCCAGCCATCCGGCAATGCCGATTCGCTTCATCGTTGTCTCCTGTCGGGCACGTCACCGGTGCCGTTCCTCATGTCCGCGTGCACCCGCCGCCGCGTGCTACCGGTCGATCCCCAGCGCCGCCAGTTTCTTGTAGAGCGTTGCCCGACCGATGCCGATGCGCGCGGCCGCTTCCACCACCTTGCCGTCGCAAGCCGCAAGCGCATCGATCAGGAACTGGCGCTCCCACGCAGCCAATGCATCGGTATACGAAACGACCGGCGCACCCCGCGCATCCGATGCGTCGCCCGCATCCCGGCCGACCGCGGCAATCCGAGTACCTGCCGGCACGCTATCGGGCGCCGCGCGCACCGGCCCGGGGAACGGCGCGAGCGCACCCGCATCGATCACCGAGCGATCCGACAGCATCAGCGCACGCTCGAGCGTATTGCGAAGCTCGCGCACGTTGCCCGGCCACGGGTACGCGCACAGCATCCGCAGCGCATCGTCGGTCAGCTCGCAGTGGGCGGCACGGCCGTGCTGCGCGGCCAGTTCCTCCAGCGTCGCATAGACGAGCGCCGCGATGTCGGACGCGCGCTCGCGCAGCGGCGGCGCGTGAATCGTCAGCACGTTGAGCCGGTAATAGAGATCCGCGCGAAAGCGGCCGGCCTCGACCAGTGCGGGCAGGTCGGCCGACGTCGCGGCGATGATCCGCACATCCGCGCGCACGATCCGGTTCGAACCGACCGGTTCGAACTCCTTGTCCTGCAGCACGCGCAGCAGCTTGCCCTGCAGCGGCAGCGGCATGTCGCCGATCTCGTCGAGAAACAGCGTGCCGCGATCGGCCAGCTCGAACTTGCCGACGCGCCCCTTGCGGTCGGCACCTGTATACGCCCCCGGCGCCGCGCCAAAGAATTCGGTTTCGAGCAGCGTGTCGGGAATCGCGGCGACGTTGACGGTCACGAGCGGCTGGAGCGCGCGCGCCGACGCCGCGTGGATCGCATGCGCGAGCAGTTCCTTGCCGGTGCCCGTCTCGCCGAGCAGCAGCACCGGCGAATCGACCTGCGCAGCGCGGCGCGCCTGCCGCTTGGTTTCGAGGCTCGCGGTGCTCGTGCCGACGAAGCTTGCGAACGTGTATTTCGCACGGCGCGCCTGCGCGAGCGAACGCTGCGTCGCGATCAGCTGCTGCTGAAGCTGCGCGTAGCGGGAAAAGATCGGCGTGAGCGTTTTCAACTGGTCGAACAGCGCGAAACCGATCGCGCCGACCGTCTCGCCCGCCTCGTTCTTCAACGGCAGGCGCGTGACGACGAGCGGCTCCCGGCCCGTCTCCATGATGTCGAGCAGGATCGGCTGGCCGGTCGACACGACCTCACGCATCAGGCTGTTCGGCATCACCGCCTCGCAGTCGAGGCCGACCGCCTGCTGCGGATCGGCGAACCCGAAGCGCGCCGCATAACGCTCGTTCATCCACACGACGCGTGCGTCGCGATCGACCACCACCGTGCCCGCACTCGAATCCTCGAACGTACGAAACAGCGACTCGGCGGCGCGCCGCAGCACGTCGCCGTAATTGACGGGCAGGCGGGCCCAGTCGTTCATCATCGTGTCGTCGTCTCCGCGTATGCTTGGCCGAATGTCTCCAGAACGAGACGAAGTATCTCACTTTGGAGACATGCCGGAATGCCTTGTCCGGGAAAGCCCTGCCCGATTCGGCGGGCTGCCCCGGCGGCCGGATCGTCTCCAAATGGAGACGATTTATGTAGAATCGTCAGACATTGGCCGGCGCGGGCCCGCCGGTCTGCGCCGGACCCATGTCCGGCGGCGCAATGCGGCCGATGGCACGAAACCTGCACGAACCTGAGCCGGTCCGCGGCGCGTTCCGCGATCGAACAACAACCAAAGCCATTCCAAGCATTTAGGAGACTCCCTTGTCTTTCGTGATCGTCCTCGCCGCGCTGGCGTTTCTGATGTTCGCCGCGTATCGCGGCTACAGCGTGATCCTGTTCGCGCCGATCGCCGCGCTCGGCGCGGTCCTGCTGACCGAACCCGCCGCCGTCGCTCCAGTCTTCTCCGGCATCTTCATGGAGAAGATGGTCGGCTTCGTCAAACTCTATTTCCCGGTGTTCATGCTCGGCGCCGTATTCGGCAAGGTGATCGAACTGTCCGGGTTCTCCGAGTCGATCGTCCATGCGGCGATCCGCTACATCGGCCGCTCGCGCGCGAATGCGGTGATCGTCGCGGTGTGCGCGCTGCTCACCTATGGCGGCGTGTCGCTGTTCGTCGTGGTGTTCGCGGTGTATCCGTTCGCGGCCGAGCTCTATCGCCAGAGCAACATTCCGAAACGTCTGATGCCCGGCGCGATCGCGCTCGGCGCGTTCTCGTTCACGATGGATTCGCTGCCCGGCACGCCGCAGATCCAGAACATCATCCCGACCACGTTCTTCAAGACGACTGCCTGGGCCGCGCCCGCGCTCGGCACGATCGGCTCGCTGTTCATCATCGTCGTCGGCCTCACCTACCTGGAATGGCGCCGCCGCTCGGCGATGGCGAAGGGCGAAGGCTACGGCACGTCGCTCGTCAACGAACCGGAACGCGTCGAAACGACGGCACTGCCGCATCCGGCGCTGGCGATCCTGCCGCTGATCCTCGTCGGCGTGTCGAACTTCGCGTTCACGAAACTGATCCCGCAGTGGTACGGCGCCGCGTCATACACCGTCGCGCCGGAGGTGCTGCCCGGCGTGCATGCGCCCGTCACGACGTCGATCAAGACGGTCGTCGCGATCTGGTCGGTCGAGGCCGCGCTGCTGCTCGGCATCGTGCTGGTCGTGCTGACCGCGTTCAAGCGCGTGAGCGGCCGCTTCGCGGCCGGCTCGAAGGCCGCCGTCGCGGGCGCACTGCTCGCCGCGATGAACACCGCGTCGGAATACGGCTTCGGCGGTGTGATCGCCGCGCTGCCTGGCTTCCTCGTCGTCAGCGACGCGCTGAAGAGCATTCCGAACCCGCTCGTAAACGCAGCCGTGTCAGTCAGCTCGCTCGCCGGCATCACCGGTTCGGCGTCGGGCGGCATGAGCATCGCGCTCGCCGCGATGTCGGACCTGTTCATCAAGGGCGCACAGGCCGCCAACATTCCGCTGGACGTGCTGCACCGGGTCGTCGCGATGGCCAGCGGCGGCATGGATACGCTGCCGCACAACGGCGCGGTCATCACGCTGCTCGCGGTCACTGGCCTCACGCACCGCGAGTCGTACCGCGACATCTTCGCGGTCACCGTGATCAAGACGCTCGCGGTGTTCTTCGTGATCGCCGTGTACTACACGACGGGCCTCGTGTAAGCCTTCACATCGGGCGGCGTTCCGCACGCCGCCCCCCTCGGCCGGCCGCATCGACGCGGCCGGCACCCCCTTCTTCCCTGCGCGTGTCACGGCGGCTCGACGGCCTGGCATCGCCGCAACAGACAGCGCTGCGCGATATCCATCGCGGGGCACGTTCCCGGCACGTCTGCATGCAAACCGGGGCGGGGCGCCCGGCATTCGCATCGGCCAATGCGTCCCCCGACCGACCGGAGCCGCACAGCGCCGCACTACCGCACGGCCCGGAGGCCCAACGTCCGCCGCGTACCGCAATCCGGCACAGCCTGCTCACCCTGTCCATTGTTGTCCGTTGCAGAACACTGCGTTGGGAGCGATCGCATTTTTCCCGCGCGAGGCCGGGCCTAGACTGTTTCCAACCGCCGCCGCTTCGTCGAACGAAGGCCGGCCGCCCCGTCGGAAACATGGAGGTCCCGATCATGAAGCGCCTGATTCATGCAGTTGCCATTGCCCTGGCCGTATCCGCCCCGCTCGCCGCGCAAGCGCAGTCGAACCCGCCGCTCACGCGTGCGCAGGTCCACGCCGAAGTGAAGGCGCTCAAGCAGGCCGGCTTCCAGTCGAGCGACTGGTTCTATCCGGCCAGCATCGTTTCCGCCGAAGCGAAGATTGCCCGCCAGCAAAGTGCCGGCTATGGCAGTAATCACGGCGCGTCGTCGGAGTCGGGCCAGTAATCACCATATCAATACGCCCGAGCGCGCGCCCTCCCATCGTTACGCCTTCACCGGCTGAATCGGTTTCGCGCATGCCACTGTCTGCGGATCGCCCGCAGGCAGCTTCGCGCATACGCCGTCGAACTGCCTCACGACCGGCCTGACCGACGCATCGTGCGCGCAGGCGCGGCGACGAGCACGTCCGAATCGGCCCGCGCCAGTACCGGCTCGCGCAGTACCGCGCGTAGCGCATCGGCGAGCGCGGCCTTGTCGCGCATACCGGCCAGCATGCCCGCGTCGACACGCGTCGATTACTGCCGCCCCTTGATCCGCGCCATCTGATACACCGACGCATACGCACCGTCGCGCAGCCCATAGTCCGGCGCCTCGCCCTCGATCCTGAAGCCGTGCCTTTCATACAGCGCGATGGCCACCGCGTTGTCGACGAACACGGTCAATTCAAGACGCGTGACGTTCAGCCAGTTTTCGGCGAGGTCGATGGCGGCGGCCAGGAGCCGGCCGCCGATGCCGCGCCCGTGATGCGACGCATCGACCATCATCCCGAGCGACGCCGCGTGACGCCGGCGCGGGTTCTGCTCGGGATGCAGCGCGAGATGGCCGACCACCGAGCCGTCGAGTTCGGCGACGAGACTCACGCCCTGTTCGCGCAGCCGTTCGAGCCGCTGCTGCCATTTCTCGTGCGACGGAAACGGATGCTGGAGCGTGTTCAGGTACACCGCAGGGTGAGCGACGATGTGCCGGATCGCGTCGACGTCGTGCGTCTCGCTGTGCCGGATCGTGATATCGGTCATGACTGGGTAGAGTCGAAAGTATCGGGCCGGGGCATGTTGCTGCACGAACGCAACAACGCATCGAGCTTATCCGATTTCACGCAAATGAAACATGGTCGCCACATAACGCGATTCTGTTGCATGCACAACTACACGGCGTCACGCAAATTTCACGCAGCCGGCAATTCTTGACCGCTCCCGCCGGGGAAACCGGTAATTTCCATCCATTCCGCCATCTTCGCGACGCGCCTCCAATTAGTTGCGCACACAACGTAACAGACGCAATACGTCATGTCATTTCCGCATCACGTCGACGTCATCTGCGCTCCCTAGACTGGCCGCGCCCTGCCCGGCACTCGCCGGGCCCGCGTGTGCCGACGTCCTGCCCCGCGCATCACGAGCGCGCGGCGCACAGGATCACGACAACGGCCGACGCGCTCGAACGCACACGCATCGCGGACCGTCCCGGGGGGACGACGCACGAGCGCAACCAGACGAAGTCACGAACGCTCCCATCATCACAGGATCAGAACGCCATGACGTCACGCCGCAAATTCCTTCAGCAAACCGCCACTTCCGGCCTCGCCGCCGCCGCGCTTTCCGCGTTTCCGCCGAGCATCCGCCGCGCGCTCGCCATTCCCGCGTTTCACGAAACGGGGACCATCAAGGACGTGAAGCACGTCGTGCTGCTGATGATGGAGAACCGCGCATTCGACGGCTACTTCGGCACGTTCAAGGGCGTGCGCGGTTACGGCGACCGCTTCGCGGTGCCGTCGCCGAACGGCCGCGACGTGTTCTACCAGACCTACACGAAAGCGACGCCCGCGACGACCTTCACGCCGTACCATCTCGATGCGAGCCAGGGCAACGCGCAGCGCGCGGGCGGCACGCCGCACACGTGGGCCGACGCGCAGGCCGCGTGGGACCATGGCCGGATGAACCGCTGGCCCGACGCCAAGACGCCGCTGTCGATGGGCTATTACGATGCGGCCGAAGTGCCGTTCCAGCGCGCGCTCGCCGACGCATTCACGCTGTGCGACCACTACCACTGCGGGATGCATACGGGCACGATCGCGAACCGGTTGTTCTACTGGAGCGGCACCAACGGCCCGAACGGCATCAGCCCGGCCGACGGCAGCCACGTGAAGCTCGCCGCATTGAACAACCAGTTCAACGGCGGCAACGACATCGGCCCGTCGAGCCAGGGCTGGACATGGACAACCTACGCGGACCGGCTGCAGCAGGCCGGCGTGAACTGGAAGGTCTACCAGAGCCTGATCGACAATTTCGGCTGCAACGAGATGATGAGCTTTCGCCATTGGCGCGCGGCCATCGAGCAGATGCCGCCCGCACGCCGGCCCGCGTACGTCGCGTCGACGGACATCACGCAGCCGGTGACGGCGGCCGGGGCGTTCTACGATCCGGCGATCGACGATCCGTTGAGCCCGCTCGCAAAGGGCTTCGGCAACACGATGCCGTACGGCTTCCTCGAAACGTTTCGCGACGACATCCGCAACGGCAAGCTGCCCGAGGTGTCGTGGATCATCCCGCCGTCGGTGTACAGCGAACACCCGGGGCCGTCGAGCCCCGCGCAGGGCGCGTGGTACGTGCAGGCGGTGCTCGATGCGCTGACCGCGAATCCGGACGTGTGGAGCAAGACCGTGCTGCTGATCAACTACGACGAGAACGACGGCTTCTTCGACCACATGCCGTCGCCGGCCGTGCCGTCGCGCAATGCGGACGGCTCGCTTGCGGGCGGCCATACGCTCGCGGATGCCGACGTCGCCGTCGAGTACCACGACTTCGCGCCGGCGACGTCGAGCCAGCCCGCGGCCGACGGCCGTCCGTACGGCCCGGGGCCGCGCGTGCCGATGTGGGTTGTGTCGCCGTGGAGCCGCGGCGGCTGGGTCAACTCGCAGGTGTTCGACCATACGTCGACGCTGCTTTTCCTCGAGAAACGCTTCGGCGTCGTCGAGCCGCAGATCAGCGCGTATCGCCGCGCGGTGTGCGGCGACCTGACGAGCGCGTTCAACTTCCGCGCGCCGAACAACGAACCGCTGCCGACGCTCGCGGGTCGTACGACGAAAAACCAGGTCGACGCGCTGAGCGCCGCGCAGCAGGCCGCGCCGAAGATCACGCCGCCGGCCACGCCGTCGCTGCCCGCGCAGGCCGCCGGCGTGCGCCCGTCGCGCGCACTGCCGTACGAGCTGCATGCAAGCGCGCACGTCGATGCCGGCCAGGGCACCGTCACGCTGAAGTTCGCGAACACCGGCCGCGCGGCAGCGGTATTCCACGTGTACGACAAGCTGCACCTCGACCGCGTGCCGCGCCGCTACGTCGTCGAGCCGGGCAAGGCGCTGCGCGGCGACTGGGCGGCGCTGGCCGACGACAGCGGTAAATATGACCTGTGGGTGCTCGGTCCGAACGGCTATCACCGCCGCTTCACCGGCGACCTCGCCCGACTGGCCGGCGCGCGCGCACCGCATCCGGAAATCCGGGTCGGCTATGCGGGTGCGAGCGGCAACCTGCATCTGCGGCTGCGCAACGACGGCGGCAGCGCCGTGCGCTTCACGGTGAAGTCGAACGAGGTGTACGGCCCGCTGTCCGGTCGCGGCGCGAACGACGACCACGGCAACGGGAACGACACAGGCACGACGTGGACCGTCACGGTGCACGCCGGCGGTCAATCGGAATTGCACTGGAAGCTCGACTCGACCGGGCACTGGTACGACTTCGTCGTCACCGCCGACAGCGACGCGAGCTTCTCGCGCCGCATCGCCGGCCGCGTCGAAACGGGCCGCCACTCGGTCAGCGACCCGGCGATGGGGCTCGCCGACCGCTTCTGACGGCACGCACCCGCCCGGCCGGATCATCGGCCGGACGCCGGGCGCGGCGTCGGCCGATCGGGCTGAGACGCCCGCCTGGCGCGGCTCAAATATCAGAAGGATAGGTGGTGCAGCCCTCTTTTCATGCCCACGAAAATGCTCCGTGTTGCGGCCCGTTCGCGTTAAACTTCGTCAAGCTGCATTCAATAATGACATCTTCGCCAACCTGGCACACACGACACGAGGATAGGTTCGATGCGCACTACCGGCTCATCCGGGGCAATGACCCTGCTCACCGAACACGACCCGGCCGACGGCCGTGAACTGCGCTCGCTCCGGCTCGAATCGACCGGCGACGGCAAGAGCGTGCTGCTGATCGAGATCGACGAACGCAAGCCCGGCATTCACCGCGAGGTCCGCTACGAGATCACGCCAGCCGAGCTGATCGCGGCGATCCGCTCGCACGGCGCCGAGTTGCCCGGCGAAAACCACGGCGTCGCATCGCTCGCCCGCACCTCTTCCTGATGTCGAGCGGTGAGCCGCGCGCAATGCATCGGCTCACCGTCCCGCCCGCATCTCCCTGCCGCCGTCAGGCGCTTTCCGTCATTTCCCGCCGTCCGGTTGAAAATGGCCGATAATCGGCCCATCTGCGTATCCTCCCCACGCGCTTCCTTTTCGGCCAGCCGTCATGCTCCTCCGTGACCTCGTCGCCCAATACGGGCCGCTTCTCGTCTTCGCCAACGTGCTCGCGGCGGCCATCGGGCTGCCGGTGCCCGCGATGCCGACGCTCGTGCTGTTCGGTGCGATGTCCGCGATGCATCCGGCGATGATCGGCTCGCAACTGGTCACGGTGGTCGCGCTGTCGGTGCTCGGCGCACTGATCGGCGACACCGTGTGGTACCTCGCCGGCCGGCGCTTCGGCGGCACGACGCTGAAGACGATCTGCCGGCTGTCGTTGTCGCGTGACAGCTGCGTGAAAAAGACCGAGCGCTTCTTCGGCCGCTACGGCGTGCGCGTGCTCGCCGTCGCGCGCTTCATTCCGGGGCTGTCGCTCGTGTCGGTGCCGATGGCCGGCGCGTTCGGCACGCGCTATCGCACGTTCGTCGGCTACGATGCGCTCGGCGCCGCGCTGTGGACGATCGTCGGGCTGGTGGTCGGGGTGATGTTCTATCGCCAGATCGACTGGCTGTTCGCCGGCGCGGGCCAGCTCGGCCGCGTGGCGCTGCTGGCGGCCGTCGCGGTGCTGGCGGTGTACGCGGCGATCCGCTGGATGCGCCGCCGCGCGCTGATCCGCCAGCTCGCGAGCGCGCGAATCGGCGTCGACGAGCTCGACGTGATGATGCGCGATGCGTCCGCGCCGGTGGTCCTCGACGTGCGCTCGCCCGAACACCGCAAGCTCGACCCGTTCACGATTCCCGGCGCGCAGTTCGCGGACGAACGCCAGATCGGCGACATCGTCGCGCGCTATCCGTTCACGCAGAAGTTTGTCGTGTACTGCTCGTGCCCGAACGAGTTCACGGCCGCGCTGATGGCGAAACGCCTGCTCGACGCAGGCTTCACCGATGCGCTCGCGCTGCGCGGCGGCCTCGACGCATGGCGCGATACGGGCCGCCAGCTCACGTCGCTCGTGGAAGACATGCCCGCTGCGAACGATCCGGTCGCGGGGCTGCACAAGCCGGCCTGATCGTTTCGCTCGCAGGCCGGCCGTGTGATGCGGGGGCGCATGCGCCCCCTTCGATCAGAACGCGTGCAGCGGCACGTTCACGACCAGGCGATACTCGCGGTTCGTCGCGTCCGAGTAGTGCGCGGAACCGTTGTGCCACATCGCGATGAACGTGACCTTCGTGTCCTTCAGCTTGCCGCTCTGGAACGTGTACGACGGGATGAAGCCGAACTCGTGGTGACGGCCCTGCACTGGCGCACCGTTGCTCCAGTAGATGCTTGACTTGCCCGGATCGTTCGCGGCCCCCGCGCTGCCGTCCGCACCCCAGCCCGTCACGCCCCAGACCATCGCCTTGAAGCCCGGCAGGCCCGCTTCCTTGCCGTAGAACGTGTAACGCAGCTGCAGCGACTTTTCGTGCGGCGCGTTGTAGTCGACGTCCATCGAGTTGGTCAGGAAGATGCCGTTGGTTTCGTTCAGGTAGTCGAAGAACTGGTCACCGAGGATCTGCTGGTAGCCGAGCAGCAGCTCGTGCGGGCCGTGCTGCGCGGCCAGCGACAGGCTGTATGCGTTGTTGTCGATCTTGCCCTGCAGCGCGTCGCCCGTGTCGTGCGTCGAGTAGACGTTGCCGAAGCCCGTCCACTTGATCGTCTGCGCGCTGCCGATGCTGTGCTTCACCGACGCGTAGTACTGGTGCCATACGTCGTCGGCCTGGTTCGCGTACAGCGCGACTTCGCCGTTCGGCGAGTAGTCCCACGTGCCGCCGACATAGGTCAGGCGATTGACGCGCGTGCCACCGTATTGCGTCGTGAGGTTCGTGAGCGTCGTATGGCCGCGTGCGTCGTTCTTCGTGAAGCTGCCGGCCTCGAGCATCACGTTCTTGAATTCATTGCTGACGATCGTCGCGCCGAGGAACGTCGGCGGCAGCGCACGGTTGTCGTGCTGCTCCATGAACGGGTTGTCGACGGCCTGCAGACCGTACTTGATCACCGTGTTCGAGATGCGCGCCTTCACGTCGTAGATGCCCGGGTATGCCCACGCGAGCTGGTTGCCGCCACCGCCGCCCTTCGCGATGTGGACCATGCTGCCCGCGCCCGCGCCGCCGTCGAGTTTCAGCGCCGCATACACCGACGCGTCCACGCCGAAGCCGATCAGGCCCGTCGTGTAGCCCGATTCGAAGTTCGCCATCACACCCTGGACCCACGCATGGCGGTGCGGTCCGCCCTTGCTGTCGAGCACGTCCGAATAGTTGCGGAACAGGAAGTTCAGATGGCTGTCGGCGATGAAGCCGTTCGACTTCGACTGTGCCGACGGCTCGTCCGGCGGCGTGACGGCCTGGCTCGCCTCGGCATTGATCACGGCGTTCGGGGTCGTTGCCTGCGCAACCGACACGCTCGCGCCCGCGGACGGCGCAGCCTGCGCGACCGTCAGCGGCGCGGGGGCCGCGTCGTCAGCGTGCGCGACGCCGGTCAGCGATACGCCGGCGAGCGCCGGCAAGCCCCATGCAAGCAGCATCTTCGATGCCGTCCCGATCGTCTTTTGCTTTTTCATCGTCATTCTCGTCTTGTGTTGATGTCGTCCACGCCGGTTGCGATCCGCTTCCGGCCCCCCGGCGAGCCCGGCTAAGGACGCGCCTCTACCCGCGGCGCGAAGATCGTTCGCGCCGCACCCTACCCCTGTCGACCTGCCTGGTTATGGTTGCTGCGTCACTTCACGCCGCCGCGCCCGCCCGAATGCACGCGACACGTGCGGCCGAGCCGTGCCGCACTTCCGGCAACGGCACGTCCTGCGAGCACGCGTCGATCGCGACCGGGCAGCGCGTGCGAAACGCGCAGCCGGACGGCGGGTTGAGCGGCGACGGCATCTCGCCCGCCAGCAGCATCGGACGGCGAGCACGCTCGCGTGCCGGCTCCGGCGTCGGCGCCGCATCGAGCAGCGCCTTCGTGTACGGGTGCTGCGGCACGCCGTACACGTCTTGCCGCGTGCCGAACTCCATCACGCGGCCGAGATACATCACGAGCACGCGCTGGCTGATGGCCTTCACCACCGCCAGGTCGTGCGCGACGAACAGATAGGACAACGACAGTTCGCGCTGCAGATCGCGCAGCAGGTTCACGATCTGCGCCTGGATCGACACGTCGAGCGCCGATACGGGTTCGTCGCAGATCACGAGCTTCGGCTCGCCGATCAGCGCACGCGCGATACCGACGCGCTGGCACTGCCCGCCGGAAAATTCGTGGGGATAGCGCAGCAGGTGATGCGCATTCAGGCCGACGCGCTCGAGCATCGTGACCACGCGGCGCCGCACCTCGGTGCGGCCGAGGCCCGCATGGTGCGTGACGAGCGGCTCCGCGACGATCTGCTCGATCGTCATGCGCGGATCGAGCGACGCGAGCGGATCCTGGAAGATCATCTGCACTTCGCGGCGCATCGCGGTGCCGCGCAGGTGATCGGGCGCGACGGCGTCACCGCGCCAGCGCACCGTGCCGGCCGTCATCGGCACGAGGCCGATCAGCGCGCGCGCGAGCGTCGACTTCCCGCAGCCCGACTCGCCGACGAGCCCGACCGTCTCGCCGCGCTTCACGTCGAACGACACGCCGTCGACCGCACGCAGCGTGCCCTTCGGCGACCACGGATAGCCGCCGAGCGGCACGCGGAAATGCACCTTCAGATCCTCGACGGACAGCAGCGTATCGCTCGTCGTGCCCGTCGCGCCGGCATTGCGGCGTTCATCGACGCTCATCGCAGACCTCCCGTCAGATCGGCCAGCGGCCGGTGGCATGCGCGCACCGCGCCCACCGCGCCGTAGGTTTCGAGCGCGGGGCGCGCGGCACCGCAGCGCTCCTGCGCATACGTGCAGCGTTTCGCGAACGCGCAGCCGGCCGGCGCGGTGCCGGGCATCGGTGGATTGCCGGGAATCGCGACGAGCGGCGCGTCGTCCGCATCGGTCAGGCGCGGCAGCGCATTGAGCAGGCCGATCGTGTACGGATGCGACGGCGCCGCGAAGATCGATTCGGCCGGCGCGTATTCGACGGTGCGGCCCGCATACATGACCATCACGTCGTCCGCGAGGCCCGCGACCACGCCCATGTCGTGCGTGATCAGCACGATCGCGGTGCCGCGCTCGCGGTTCAGCTCGCGCAGCAGGTCGATGATCTGCGCCTGCACGGTCACGTCGAGCGCGGTGGTCGGCTCGTCGGCGATCAGGATTTCCGGCTCGGACAGGAGCGCCATCGCGATCATCACGCGCTGGCGCATGCCGCCCGAGAACTCGTGCGGATACATGCGGATGCGGCGCGCTGCGTCGGGAATGCGCACCGACTCGAGCACCTCGATCGCGCGCTTCGTGGCTTCCTTGCGCGACAGCTTGCGATGCAGCTGCAGCGTCTCGGTCATCTGCCGCTCGATCGTCAGGAACGGATTGAGCGACGTCATCGGATCCTGGAAGATCATCGCGATCCGGTCGCCGCGTACCGCGTTCAGCGCGCGCGTATCCATCGCGAGCAGGTTGTCGCCGCGATAGCGCGCGACACCCGTCGTCGTGCCGTTGCCGGCCAGCAGGCCGAGCAGCGCCATCACGGTCTGGCTCTTGCCCGAGCCCGATTCGCCGACGATGCCGAGCGTCTTGCCGGCTTCGAGCGTGAACGACACGCCGCTTACGGCGTCGATCGGCGGTGCGTCCTTGCGCGAGAAACGCACGCCGAGGTTGTCTACTTCGAGTAGTGCTGTCATGCCAGCCTCCGCCGGGCCGCCCGACACTTCGATGGAAGCGCCTGGGGGAGACGGGGGGGCTGCGCCCCCCCCGAGCGAACATAGTGAGCGTGGGGGTTGTTTCATCTCAGCGATCCTTCGGGTCGAGCGCGTCACGCAGGCCATCGCCAACGAAGTTCACGCAGTAGAGCGTCACGCAGAGCATGACGGCCGGCGCCAGCAGCAGCCACGGCATCGATTCCAGTTTCTGCGCGCCGTCCTGGATCAGCACGCCCCAGCTCGTCATCGGCTCCTGCACGCCGAGGCCGAGGAACGACAGCACCGATTCGGTCAGCACGATGTTCGGCACCGAGACCGTCGCGTACACGACGACCACGCCGAGCAGGTTCGGCACGATGTGGCGCAGCACGATCGATGCCGGCGACACGCCGATCGCGCGCGCCGCATCGACGAACTCGCGGTTGCGCAGCGACAGCGTCTGGCCGCGCACGACGCGCGCCATGTCGATCCACGAGAACGCGCTGATGGTCAGCACGACCAGCATGAACGAGCGGCCGAACAGGGTCATCATCAGGATCGCGATCAGCAGGTACGGGATCGCGTACATCATGTCGACGACGCGCATCATCGCGGAGTCGACGCGGCCGCCCGCGAAGCCGGCGGTCGCGCCCCATGCGACGCCGAACAGGCCGGACACCAGCGTGCCGAGCAGGCCGACCTCGATCGACACGCGGCCGCCGATCAGCGTGCGCACGAGCAGGTCGCGGCCGAGTTCGTCGGTGCCGAACCAGTGCTGGTTCGCGAGCGTCGGCGCCAGGCTGATCGAGCCCCAGTCGCTCGCGGCGGGATCGGCCGCGAGCAGCCACGGGCCGACGAAGCACGCGAGCGTGATCAGCGCGAGCAGCACGAGGCTGAACACGGCCGCGCGGTTGTGAAGGAAGCGCGCGAACGCGAGCGCGAGCGGCGAGCGCGAACGCGGCGGCGAGTCGGTCTGCACGGGCAGACTGACGACGGGAGTAGTCGGAGTCATCGCAGTGCCTCGCTCAATAACGGATGCGCGGATCGAGCCACGCGTACGCGAGGTCGACCAGCAGGTTGAACAGCACCGCACAGACGGTCGTCAGCACGACGAGGCCGAGCACCAGCGTGTAGTCGCGGTTGATCGCGCCGTTCACGACAAGCTGTCCGAGCCCCGGCAGCGCGAACACCGATTCGGTGACGACGGCCGCCGTGATCGACGTGATGCAGACCGTGCCGAACAGCGACACGACCGGCATCAGCGCGGGCTTGAGCGCGTGGCGCAGCACGATCGTCGAGCCCGGCAGGCCCTTCGCGCGCGCGGTGCGAATGTAGTTGCTCGACAGCGTCTCGATCATCGAGCCGCGCATCACGCGTGCGAGCAGCGACACGTTGATGAAGGTCAGCAGCACGATCGGCAGCAGCCGGTACTGCCAGCCGCCGTCGCCCCAGCCGCCGGCCGGCAGCCAGCCGTTGCCGGCCGACGTCTTCAGCAGGATCGCGAAGATCCATACCAGCACCGGGCCGAGCACGAACGGCGGCACGACGTTGCCGAAGTTGCCGATCAGCATCACGAAGCGGTCGATCAGGCTGTCTCGCCGCACGGCCGCGACGGTGCCGAGCAGCACGCCGAACACGATCGAGATCGGGATCGACACGCCGCCCACGCCGAGACTCACGGGCAGCGCCTTCTTCACGAGATCGTTCACCGACCAGTCGACGTAACGGAACGACGGACCGAGATCGCCGTGCAGCAGCGCGTTCAGGTACAGCAGGTACTGCTTCCACAGCGGCTCGTCGAGGTGGTACTTCGCGTTCAGGTTCGCGAGCGTCGCCACGGACAGCTGCTTCTCCGTATCGAACGGACCGCCGGGCGTGAAATGCAGCAGCAGGTAGCAGACGGTGATGACGGCGAGAATCGTCGGCACCGCCCACAACGTGCGTCTCAATGCGTAGGCCAGCATGATCGCTCCGCTCAGTGCTTGATCAGGTACATGTCCTGCGACGCACGCATGTCGATCACGTTCTTCAGCGAGTAGCCGCCCACGTAGGGCTTCACGAGACGGTCGGCCGAGTACTGGAACAGCGGCACCATCGGCGTGTCGTTCATCGCCGTGTCGTGCGCCTGCGTGAGCAGCGCGGCACGTGCCTTGTCGTCGAGCTTCTGGTTGCCTTCGTCGACGAGCGTATCCATCTGCTTGTTGCAGTAGCCGACGGTGTTCTGCGAGCTGCCGCAGCGGATCAGGTCGAAGAAGGTCATTGCGTCGTTGTAGTCGGCGAACCAGCCGTCGCGCGCGATCTGCACCTTGCCGTCATGCCGTTCCTTCATCAGCACCTTGAACTCGACGTTCTCGAGCTTCGTGTTGATGCCGAGCTTCGTGCGCCATTCCGATGCGGTGAACAGCGCGACCTTCTTGTGCAGGTCATTGGTGTTGTACGTGAGCGTGAACGACAGCGGCTTCGCGTCGGAGTAGCCGGCCTGCTTCAACAGGTCCTTCGCGGTCGCGATGCGCTTGGCCATCGGCCACGACGCCCATTCCGGCGTGAACGGCTGCGCGCCCTTCGTGCCGTTCGGCATCAGGCCGTACATCGGCTTCTCGCCGGCCTGCGTGAGCTTCGACGTCAGCACGTCGCGATCGATCACCATCGACAGCGCCTGGCGCACGCGCTTGTCCTTCAGCGCCGCGTCGCTGTTGTTCAGGTAGTAGTAGTAGGTCGCGAGCTGCAGGCCCGGGCGCAGTTCGCCGCCGAACTGCTTGCTGACCTGCTGGAAGATGCCCGACGGAATCGAGTAGCTGTAGTCGATCTGGCCGGCCTGGTACATGCGCATCGCGGTTTCGTCGCTTTCGATCGGCAGGTACGTGACCTTGCTGATCACGACCTTCGGCGCGTTCCAGTACTTCGCGTCCTTGGTCGCCACGATGCGGTTGTTCGGCTGCCAGTCGACGAGCTGGTATGCGCCGTTGCTGACGATATTGCCCGGGCGCGTCCATGCGTCACCGAACTTCGTCACCACGTCCTTGTTCACCGGCGCGAGCGGCGCCATCGCGGTCAGCTCGGGGAAGAACGCGACGGGCACGTCGGTCGTCACTTCCAGCGTGTACGGGTCGACCGCGCGCACGCCGAGCGTCGACGGGGCGACCTTGCCGGCGATGATGTCCTTCGAGTTCTTCACGAACTCGACGAGGATCGTGTACTTCGAGCCCGTCTTCGGATCGACGAGACGCTGCCACGAGTAGACGAAATCGGCGGCCGTCACGGGCTGGCCGTTGCTCCACTTCGCATCGTGGCGCAGCTTGAAGATCCATGTCGTCGGCGTCTTGCGCTCCCACGACTGCGCAACGCCCGGCACGACCTGGCCGGCCGCATCGATGCGGGCGAGCCCTTCGAACAGGTCGAGGCCGATCGTGTTGCCGGTCCACGATTCAATGTGCGCCGGATCGAGCGACTCGACTTCGGCAGGCACCTGGCGCGTCAGGTCCTGTTGAGGGGCGAGCGCGACGTTCGACGGAACGGTAACGGCGTGAACGGCGGGCGTCGTCAGGGCGAGCGCGGCCAGCACGGCCGACATGGCATGCAAGGATTTCATCGTGGCAGTTTTGAGAAGGTTGTTCGGTGAGCGTTGCGCGGCGGATGCCGCGGATTACGCGTGAGACGCTGACGTGTGCAGCGATTGAGGAGGCCCGTGATTCTCGTATTGCATTTTAGTATTCCTTACGTTTCTTTCGACAGGTATCCCGTCTCTGAAACGAAGGAATACCTGTGCGTTAGAACAGCCGCGGCGTACCGACCCAGACCACCACCGACTCGATCGTCGCGGTGTTGACCCAGCTGTGCGGGACCGTCGACTGATAGTGCGAACTGTCGCCGGCCTGCAGGACGAACGTCTTGCCTTCCAGCGTCAGCGACACTTCCCCTTCAATTACATACAGGAACTCCTCCCCTGCATGCGTCGTCACCTCCGACCGTTTCTGCCCCGGCGGCAGCCGCACGAGGATCGCCTCGAGCTGACGCCCTTCGGACACGTTCGTCAGCCTCGCGAACAGGTTCGCCGAATCGGCGAATCCGAAGAAGCGCAACTGCTCGCCTCGGCAGACCGAGCGTTCCTCGCTCGGCGTATCCACGAAGTACTGCACCGTCACGCCGAGCGCCTGGGCGATACCGGCCAGCGACGTCAGCGACGGCGACGCGAGCCCGCGCTCGACTTGAGACAGAAACGGCTTCGAAATCCCCGCGGCGGTAGCGGTGTCGTCGAGCGTGCGCTTGAGTCGTTGGCGCAACGCGCGAATCTTGCTGCCAAGTGCGACAGCGTCTGCCGATCGCGAGTTTTCAGTGGGGGGAACCATAGCAGGCCGAAAAGTGGTCGTCAAAAAATGTTTGATGGAAAGTAACTAAGTTAACTTGAGATGGCTTAATCTTCGGGTTCGCACACGTCTTCGGCGTTGAGCCCGGTGCACTAAACAGGGCCCGAAGCGAGCGAAACGACGCGCTATCTTGCCAGACTCGCCGTCTTCACAGGCAAGCTGCAAGCGGCTCTCCGGGAATTTGCGGAGAACGGGCGCCAAGCTTACAAGTAGATGATGAGACAAATGTTCCTGAAAGCTGCTGCCATATCGGGAGTTTCCCTGAGTGGCGCGGACCTGACGCACCGGACCGGCAAACGTTACCACTCGCGCGCCGGTCGGGGTCTCGCGCCGCCTCGTCAGGCGGAGTCCGACCCCGGCCCGACTGCTCCATCGCCGACGCAAAGCCTACCCGGCCACCGTGCTCCGGCGCCAGTTCGACCCCCAAGGCGACGCGCGATCCGCGCCGTCCGCTTCAAACGAGATTGATGATGCACGCACCTGTTTCACAAACCCGATCGTTTACGACGGTCTTCCTCATCGAAATGTGGGAGCGCTTCGGCTACTACGGCATGGCCGCGCTCCTGGTCCTCTTCATGGTCGACCGGCTCGGTTTCACCGACAGCCACGCGAACCTGACCTGGGGCGCGTTCACCGCGCTCGTCTACGCGTCGCCGTCGATCGGCGGCTGGATCGGCGACAAGGTGCTCGGCGCCCGTCGCACGATGATCATCGGCGCGGCCGTGCTGTGCGCCGGCTACCTGATGCTGGCGGTCCCGAACGACGCGCTGGCGTACATGTACGCATCGCTCGGCGTGATCGTCGTCGGCAACGGCCTGTTCAAGGCCAACGCGGCGAACCTCGTGCGCCGCATCTACGAAGGCGACGACGCGCGCATCGACAGCGCGTTCACGATCTACTACATGGCTGTCAACATCGGCTCGACCGTGTCGATGCTCGCGACGCCGTGGATCAAGGATCACTGGGGCTGGCACACCGCGTTCGCGGTCTGCTGCGCCGGCATGCTGCTCGCGATCCTGAACTTCATGCTGATGCACCGCACGCTCGCGCACATCGGCTCGCAGCCCGACGACGAACCGATCCGCTGGAAGCGCCTCGGCGGCGTGGCGGCAGGCGGCGTCGCGCTCGCGCTGGTCACGCTGTACGTGCTGCAGCACAAGCAGCTCGCGGTCGCGAGCGTGTGGACGGCAGCATTCGCGATCCTCGCGATCTTCGCGTACATGATCGCGAAGTCGGAGCGTTCGGAGCGTGCCGGCCTGATCGCGGCGCTCGTGCTGATCGGCCAGGTGATCCTGTTCTTCATCTTCTACGTGCAGATGTCGACGTCGCTGACGCTGTTCGCGCTGCGCAACGTCGATCCGCGCTTCATCCTGTTCGGCACGACGCTGTTCACGTGGAGCGCCGCACAGTTCCAGGCACTGAACCCGATCTGGATCATGATGCTGAGCCCGGTGCTCGTGTGGATCTACAACGCGTTCTCGAAAAGCGGCCGTGACCTGCCGGTCGCGGCGAAGTACGCGTTCGGCTTCGGCGCGGTGGCTGCCGGTTACCTCGTGTTCACGATCAGCGGCCGCTACGCGGTGGACGGTCGCGTGTCGTCGTGGTTCATGGTGTGGGGCTACGGCCTCTACTCGCTCGGCGAACTGCTGGTGAGCGGCCTCGGCCTCGCGATGATCGCGCGCTACGTGCCGGCGCGCATGAGCGGCTTCATGATGGGCGCGTATTTCGTCGCGACGGGCGTGTCGCAGTATCTCGGCAGCGTCGTCGCGAACTTCGCGCAGATGCCGTCGCACGACCTGCCGGCCACCGAATCGCTGCCGCTCTACCTGTCGCTGTTCGAGAAGCTCGGCTGGCTCGCCGCGATCGGCATGCTGCTCGCGCTGCTGCTGCTGCCGATGATGAACCGCCTGTCGCGCCAGCATCAGCGCTGCGCGGAAGAACGCCGCGAGGAAGAAGCGTTGCAGGCGCAGGCGATGGCTTCGGCCCAGTAAGTACTATCCCTCGGCGTGCGGCATGCACGCCACATTCTCCCGCCAGCGCGGCCAGCACGTCCTACACTGGTTGCAACGGTCCATCCGTTCCACGCGATGCGCACCGGCGGGAGAAGATCATGAAAAGCAAAACGACTCGGCTCTTGAGGATACTGTCGGACATCCGGCACGCGCAGCGCTGCACCGCATTGCGCGCCGCCCGCGCCGCAGCCGAAGCCGACGCGGTGCTCGCGCAGCAGGACGATCCGACGTCCGACGAACGCGACGACACCGAATCCGATGACGCGACCGCCGTCCCCCGCTCCCGCATCGGCTCACCTCACTGACCGCACCGCCGTCGCGCGGCCGCTTGCGTGCCGCCTGCGCGCGCTCCCGCGCCGCTCACGCGGCCGCGGCGCGCCAGCGCGCGAACCACGATCCCGAACCCGCCACGGCCATCATCAGCCCGACCGCGCATGCGTCGGCCGCGAGGCCCAGGCCGATGCGCCGCAACTCGGCGCCGTTCGCGACCGGATGCAGCAGCGAATCGATGACGAGAGAAATCGCCGCGCCCGCGACGAAGCAGATGAGCCCGCGCTGGCCGACCGCCACCACGGGCTGCACCGCGCGCGCGATCCGCGCGATCCAGCCGTGGCGCACGCAGTCCGCCATCAGCCACGCGACCGCTGCGAAGCTCACGATGCGCGGCAGTGCGAGATCGCGCTTGAGCACGCCTTCGGGCACCGGCAGCCCCGAGAACAGCTTGTAGCTCGCGCAACCGAGCACGATCGCGCATGCGACGCCGGTTGCCGCGGCACTCCAGCGTCCGAGCGCGACGTGCCGGTAGAACGGCTGGCAGCGCGCGAGCACGCCGGCGACGAACATCAGCTGCCACGCGAACGGGTTGAAGCTCCAGCGGAACGAGTCGGTGTCCAGCAGCTCGGGGCCGAGCCAGCCAGCCGCCAGCCACGACGCCGCGCTGAACGCGACGAGCAGCCACGGATGGCGGCGCGCGAACGGCACGATCACCGGCGACGCGAGCGCGAACAGCACGTACATCGGCAGCACCGACGCGAGATACGGCTGGCGCTGGAACGTGAGCAGCTCGGCTGCGCCCGTGAGCGGCGACGCGAGCATCACGCTGACGTCGTCGAGCGCGAGGTTCGGCGCGTCGATCCCGTAATGGTCGAGCACGGCCGACACGACGAGCATCAGCGTCGACGTCGCGAGAAACGCGCGATAGATCTGCATCGCGCGACGCACGAACCGCCGCTGCGCGGCGCGCGCGCCGTGCCGGTCGGCGATCGCGCCATACGCGCTCGCGGTCGCGAAGCCGCCGAGGAACACGAACACCTCGGCCGCGTCGCACAGCGCGAAGGCGTGGAGCGTCACGCGCGACAGCACGCTCGCGCCGATGTGATCGACGACGATCATCAGCAGCACGATGCCGCGGAAGAAATCGACTTCGATCAGGCGGCCGCTGCGCGCCGGCGGGAACGAGGCGGCGGGTGGCGTACTCAGCGACATGGCCGCACCTGCGCGACGACGGCGCGACACGCACCGGCGGGAGATTCGAAAGGGAGAAGGCGAACCTGATCGGCGGCGATACGCGTATGCCCGCATCGCGCCAACCCGGCCGGCCCGGCACGGAGATGACCGTTCATGGAAACGCTGCATACGAAGAGAAGACGGTCAGGTCAGTCTAGCGGCCGGTCGGGGGATACCCTAAGTAACAAAGTGCAACGGAATCTTCTGTTCGATTACAGGCGTGACATCGACGATACGAAGCTGGCGGTGCGGCCAGCGTGATGTCAATGCGTCGCCAGTTCGACGTCAGCATCGCGGGATTCGACACGACGAATGCGCGATGCACGATGCGCGGCATGTCGGCGCTGCGATCGAGTCGGGTGCGACTATGCTCGGCCGGGCGCGGGCAGCCGCCGCATCAGCATCGCGCTGTGCCACGCGGTCAGCGCGACGGCGGCCCAGATCGGCCCGTAGGTCGCGAGCTGCGCGGCGCTCAGCGTCTCGCCGAGCAGCAGCAGCGACACCGCGACGAGCAGCACCGGCTCGACGTAGCCGAGGATCCCGAACAGCGCCATCGGCAGCATCCGGCTCGCCTTCAGGTAGCTCGCGAGCGCGAGCGTGCTGAGCACGCCGAGCCCCGGCAGCAGCGCGGCCCACAGCAGCGGATGGCTGGCGACCGGCGTCGGGCTCGTCGACACCACCGCGAGCGCGACCGGAGACAGCAGCACGATCTCGAGCGCGAACGCGGCCAGCGAATCGGCGTTGATCCGGCGACGCAGCACGAAATACGGCGGATAGCCGAGCGCGACGACGAGCGTCGGCCACGCGAACGCGCGCGTCGCCCACACCTCGTGCGCGACGCCCAGCGCCGCGCACGCGACCGCCGCCCATTGCAGCGGGTCGAGCCGTTCGTGATAGTAAAAGCGGCCGACGAGCACCATCGTCAGCGGCAGCAGGAAATAGCCGAGCGATACTTCGAGCATCCGCCCGTGCAGCGGCGCCCACAGGAACAGCCACAGCTGCAGGCCGAGCAGGCCCGCGCTCACCGGCAGCGCGATCAGCAGGCGCCAGTCGCGCGCGCTGCGCCGCGCGAGTTCGACGAGCGCCGGCCAACGGCCGCGCAGCGCGATCAACGCGAGCGCGCCCGGTACGGTCCACAGGATTCGCCACGCGAAGATGTCGAGCCCTGTGAGCGGCGCGAGCAGTTTCGCGTAGACGGACATCAGCGCGAACAGCGTTGACGCCACGACCGACAGCGCGATGCCGCGCCCGGCCTCCGGATACCCCGTCATGTTGTTTTCGCCTTACTGCTGCTGGAAGCGCTCGAAGCGCTTTTCGGTCCGACGCTCCTCGAACGTGACCTCGGTTACGCGCGCGGACGGCGGCCCATGGCGCAGCCACGCGAGCATTCGGTCGATCTGCGGACCGGGGCCCTGGATCATCGCCTCGACGCTGCCGTCCTCGAGATTCGCGACCCAGCCGCGCAGCTTCAGCGCATGCGCCTCGCGCACCGTCGCGTGACGGAAACCGACGCCCTGCACGACGCCGCGCACCCGCACGTAGTAGGTCTCGATCCGTTCGTCCAAGTCATTGCGGCTCATCGCGTCGCCCTCCCGTAGTGCATTCAAGCCCGGCATTGTAGACGCGTCGGCCGCTTCGCACACGGGCCGGGCGGGCCGGCCGCGGGGGCCGACGCTGTCCGGCTCGGCCGCCGCGCGGCACTCGCGTCGCCGCGCGCGCCGACCACGTACAATCTCGCCGACGCACAACCGCCGCGCCGCCCGCGCGCGGCCCTGAAGGAAACGCATGACTGATACCTCCCGCGATCTCGTTCTCGTCACCGGCGCGTCCGGTTTCGTCGGCTCGGCCGTCGCACGCATCGCGCAGCAGAAGGGCTATGCGGTGCGCGTGCTGGTGCGCCCGACCAGCCCGCGCACGAACGTCGCGGATCTCGACGCCGAGATCGTCACCGGCGACATGCGCGACGAGACGTCGATGCGCGCCGCGCTGCGCGGCGTGCGCTACCTGCTGCACGTGGCGGCCGACTACCGGCTGTGGGCGCCGGATCCGGACGAGATCGAGCGCGCGAACCTCGAAGGCGCGGTCGCGACGATGCGCGCGGCGCGTGCCGAAGGCGTCGAGCGGATCGTCTATACGAGCAGCGTCGCGACGCTGAAGGTCACGAGCGCCGGCGATCCATCCGACGAGAACCGGCCGCTGACCGCCGAGCAGGCGATCGGCGTGTACAAGCGCAGCAAGGTGCTGGCCGAGCGCGCGGTCGAGCGGATGATCGCCGACGAAGGGCTGCCGGCCGTGATCGTCAACCCGTCGACGCCGATCGGCCCGCGCGACGTGAAGCCGACGCCGACCGGCCGCATCATCGTCGAGGCCGCGCTCGGCAAGATTCCCGCGTTCGTCGATACCGGCCTGAACCTCGTGCACGTCGACGACGTCGCGCACGGCCACTTCCTCGCGCTCGAGCGCGGCCGGATCGGCGAGCGCTACATCCTCGGCGGCGAGAACCTGCCGCTGCAGCAGATGCTCGCCGACATCGCGCAGATGACGGGGCGCAAGGCACCGACGATCGCGCTGCCGCGCTGGCCGCTCTACCCGCTCGCGGTCGGCGCGGAAGCCGTCGCGAAGTTCACGAAGGAGGAGCCGTTCGTGACCGTCGACGGGCTGCGGATGTCGAAGAACAAGATGTATTTCACGTCCGCGAAGGCCGAGCGCGAGCTCGGCTACCGCGCGCGTCCGTACCGCGAAGGGCTGCGCGACGCGCTCGACTGGTTCGGCTCGGCGGGCTACCTGAAATAGCACAAAGCGGCGTGCGCCACGCCGCTTTGCGCACTTTGTTACACGTCGTTGACGGACCGGCACCGGCGCAGCGGTTAAAATCGCGGGTCTTACGCAGAGAAGACACGCATGAACCTGAACGATCAGATCGATTCGCTCAACGCGGGCGTCGATCATCTCCTCCACGATCACCACGCCGCGCAGCAGGCGGCACGCAGCGCGGAAGCGTTCGCGCGCGCCGCCGCGGCGGAAGCCCAGGCTGCCGCCGAACGTCACGCCGCTGCGGAGACCGAAGCACAGGCCGCCGCGCAGCGCCACACGGCCGCAGCCGCCGACGCCGATGCCGCGCAGCAGCGCCACGCCGACGCCACCGCCGCGGCCGAAGCCGCCGCCCAGCGCCACACCGAAGCCACCGCGCAGGCCGAAGCCGCCACCCAGCGGCACGCCGAAGCGACCGCGCTGACCGAAGCGCTCGCGCAACGTCACGCAGATGCCGAAGCCGCGTCGCAACGCCACGCGGCCGCGATCGCCGAAGCCGAGGCCGCCGCGCAACGTCATCACGCCGCCGCGACCGAAGCGGATGCGGCCGCGCAGCGTCATGCCGCCGCCACCACGGAGGCCGAAGCCGCCGCGAAGCGCCACGCGCAAGCGACCGCCGAAGCCGAGGCCGCGACGCAGCGCCACGCGGCCGCGATCGCGGAAGCCGAAGCGCTCGCGCAACGCCACACGCAGGCGATCGCCGAAGCGGAAGCCGCCGCGCAGCGCCACGCCGATGCGACTGCCGAGGCGCAAACCATCACGCAACGCCACACCGAAGCCATCGCGCAAGCCGACGCGGCCGCGCAACGCCACGAGGCGGCAACAGCCGAGGCCGAGGCCGTCGCGCAACGCCACACCGAAGCGATCGCACAGGCCGAAGCGGCCGCCGAGCGTCACGCGAAGGCGATCGCCGACGCGGAAGCGCTGGTCGAAGCGGTCGTGAAGGACGCCGCGACGAACGCGGCAGCGTCGGAAACCGCGACGGCCGTCGCGGCTGAAGTCGTCGAACCGGTTGTCGAATCGGTTGTCGAGCCCGTCGTCGAGCCGGTGGCAAACGCAGCCGCCCCGGTGGCTGCCGATGAAGTCGCTGCAGCGCCGGCCGACGCGACCACCGCCGTCGTCGCGACGACCGCAGCCGACACTGCGATCGAAGTCGCCCCCGCCGAAGCGGCGGACACGCCTGCGGACAAAGCGACGCTGCAAGTCGCGCGCCCGTCACAGAACGAACTGACGCTGACCGTCAACGGCCAATCGATCACGCTTCACCCGGAACAACTGGGCCAGCTGATCGAGGAACTCGCGCACGCACGCGCGTCGATGCAGCCGGAACCACCGCCAGGCATCCCGGCCGGCTGGCGCTTCGTGACGACGAAGAACCCGATGATGGCCGTGCAGAAGCAATCGAACGGCGACCGCCTGCTGGTCGCGCGCCACACCGGCTACGGCTGGGTGCCGTTCACGTTCTCGCCGGACGTCGTGATCCAGATGTACATGATGCTGACGCAGCGGTAAGCGCGCGCGGCCCCGCCGCAAACAAAACAGCCCGACCGGTTCACACCGATCGGGCTGTTTGCTTTCCGAAGTCCAGGAGACAGCCGGCATACGCCGGCGTCATTCGGCTCAGCGCTCCACCGGCGCCTGCACGCGCGCCTTCCACTGGCCGCCCTTGCCGCGCCAGTAGCGCCACGCGGACGCGAACGTCGCGCCGACGTAGAACAGCGCGACCAGCGGCAGCGCAGGCGCCCACAGAGGCGAGCGCCGGTAGTAGCGCAGCATCGGCGCATACGCTGTGCACATCGACGCCCACGCAAGCCACGCCGGCCATGCACGCGCGCCGTAGACGATCGCGGCGACGGGCGGCACGAGGTAGATGATCGTCATCCCGAGCAGCGTGCCCGCAAGCAGCAGCGGCGAATAATGGAGCTGCGTGAACGCGGTGCGCGCAATCATGTTCCAGATGTCGCGCCAGCTATCGTACGGACGCAGCGACACGCTGCGGTCGGCCAGATCGAGCCGGATCGGATGCCGGCCGCTGCCGCGATGCTTGATCTGCGCGGCGAGGCTGCAGTCGTCGATCAGCGCGCCGCGGATCGACTCGATGCCGCCCGCTTCCTCGAGCGCGCTGCGCTTGACCAGCATGCAGCCGCCCGCGGCGCCGGCCGTCCGGTTGCGCGGATTGTTGATCCACGAGAACGGATAGAGCTTCGCGAAGAAGAACACGAACGCCGGGATCAGCGCCTTTTCCCAGAACGAATCGCAGCGCAGCCGCACCATCAGCGACACGAGATCGCGCTGTTCGGCCTGCGCGCGCGTGACGAGCTGCGCGACGGCGTCGGGCGGATGGCCGATGTCGGCATCCGTCAGCAGCAGGTAGTCGGCCGGCAGCCCGAGCGTGCGCACCGCGGCGATGCCCTGCGACTGCGCCCACACCTTGCCCGACCAGCCGGCCGGCAACGGCTTCGCGGCCAGCACCGTCAGGCGGTCGGCGCGGTTGATCGCGAGCGCGGCCGCGCGAGCCGCGTCGGCGGTGCCGTCGTCGCTGTGGTCGTCGACAATGATCAGATGAAAGTCGCCCGGATAGTCCTGCTCGAGCAGCGACGTCGCCGCCCGGGCGATCACATCGACCTCGTTGCGCGCCGGCACGACCGCGACGACGGCCGGCCAGCCGGCCTCGGCCGCGGCGCCGCGCGCCTGCGGCGGCAGTGCCCGCGCGGGCCGCGCGCGCCAGAAGCCGCCGCGCGCGACGAGCAGCACGATCCAGATCAGCAGTGACAGGCCGGACACCAGGAAGGTAATCGCCAGCATCATCGGCAAGCCTCCTGCCGGACGCCGGCGCGAGCGGCCCGGCCGCCCGCGGTGCCGGATCGTTCGATTGCAATCAGGGTCGAAGTAAAAATACCCATCACCGCGCGGGCGGCAGGGCAATACGCGTAAGAATCGACGGTCATCGAATGGCCTTGAAATGAGCGCGACGCCGGGCAGCCGGACAGGCTGCCCGCGAAACCGCGCAGTTTACCGGGTTCCGCGCGAGCGAGCGCCGACGCGGCTTAGCGGCCGATGCAACACGGCCGGTACAGCACCAGAGCAAGGACGGCCCGATAGGGTTAAAATGCGCGATTAATTCGGGGTTCCGGGGCCTGGCCTGGCCGGTTCGTTTCCTGCCTTCATAACATCAAGCCGGGGCGAGCGAGCAGTGCCAGCTCCTTGAACCCCGGCGTCTGTCGTCGGAGTTCGCTCACTTATGCGAGTCATCCTTGCCCAGCCCCGCGGCTTCTGTGCGGGGGTTGTCCGTGCGATCGAGATCGTCGATCGCGCGCTGCAACAGCACGGCGCGCCGGTCTATGTGCGTCATGAGATCGTCCATAACCGGCATGTCGTCGAAAACCTGCGTGATAAAGGGGCGCGATTCGTTGAGGAACTCGACGAGGTGCCGCACGGCGCTGTGGCGATCTTCAGCGCGCACGGTGTCGCCCAGACGGTCGAACGCGATGCTCAAACGCGCGGGCTCGACGTGCTGGACGCAACCTGCCCGCTCGTCACGAAAGTGCACGTGCAGGGCCGCCAGTACGTCGCGGCGGGCCGCCGGCTGATCCTGATCGGCCATGCGGGCCATCCGGAAGTCGAGGGCACGATCGGCCAGATTCCGGCCGAGGTGATCCTCGTGCAAAGCGAAGCCGAAGTCGATACGCTGACGCTGCCGGTCGACACGCCGGTTGCGTACGTGACGCAGACGACGCTGTCGGTCGACGACACGCGCGGCATCATCGAAGCGCTGCAGCGCCGGTTCACCGACATCGTCGGCCCGGACACGCGGGACATCTGCTACGCGACGCAAAACCGCCAGGCCGCCGTGCGCGAGCTGAGCGGCCAGGTCGACGTGCTGCTGGTCGTCGGTGCGACGAACAGCTCGAACTCGAACCGCCTGCGCGAGATCGGCACCGAAAGCGGCGTGCCGAGCTATCTCGTCGCCGACGGCTCGGAAGTGAAGCCCGAATGGTTCGCGGGCGTGCAGACGGTCGGCCTGACCGCCGGCGCGTCGGCACCCGAGGAAATGGTTGAGGATGTAATCGGTGCGCTGCGCGCGCTGGGGCCCGTCGATGTCACGACGATGGCGGGCCGTGAAGAAAAAGTCGAATTCAAGTTGCCGGCGAAGCTTACGCAAGCTGTCGCCCGCGAAGTTTAAGGAGGACAACTCTTGTCTATTCCGCTGCTCCAGCAAGTCCGCGTCGGCGCATACATCATGCGCCAACACCTGTCCGGCAACAAACGCTATCCGCTCGCGCTGATGCTCGAGCCGCTGTTCCGCTGCAACCTCGCGTGTAACGGCTGCGGCAAGATCGATTATCCGGACCCGATCCTGAACCAGCGCCTGTCCGTCGAGGAATGCCTGGAAGCCGTCGACGAGTGCGGCGCACCCATCGTGTCGATCGCCGGCGGCGAGCCGCTGCTCCACAAGGAGATGCCGGAGATCGTCAAGGGCATCATGAAGCGCAAGAAGTTCGTGTACCTGTGCACGAACGCGCTCCTGATGGAAAAGAAGATGGACGACTACCAGCCGAACCCGTACTTCGTCTGGTCGGTCCACCTCGACGGCGACAAGGACATGCACGACCATTCCGTGTCGCAGGAAGGCGTGTACGACAAGGCGGTCGCGGCCATCAAGGAAGCGAAGCGCCGCGGCTTCCGCGTGAACATCAACTGCACGCTGTTCAACGATGCGATCCCCGAGCGCGTCGCGAAGTTCTTCGATACGCTGGGGCCGATCGGCGTCGACGGCATCACCGTGTCGCCGGGCTATGCGTACGAGCGCGCGCCGGATCAGCAGCACTTCCTGAACCGCGACAAGACGAAGAACCTGTTCCGCGAAATCCTGAAGCGCGGCGAAGGCGGCAAGCGCTGGTCGTTCAGCCAGTCGTCGCTGTTCCTCGACTTCCTGGCCGGCAACCAGACGTACAAGTGCACGCCGTGGGGCAACCCGGCACGCACCGTGTTCGGCTGGCAGAAGCCGTGCTATCTGGTCGGCGAAGGTTACGTGAAGACCTTCAAGGAACTGATGGAAGACACGAACTGGGACAACTACGGCGTCGGCAACTACGAGAAGTGCGCGGACTGCATGGTCCACTGCGGCTTCGAAGCCACCGCCGTGATGGACACGATCTCGCATCCGCTGAAGGCGCTGCGCGTGAGCAAGAAGGGCATCAAGACCGACGGCCCGTTCGCACCGGACATCTCGATCGCGAAGCAGCGTCCGGCCGAGTACGTGTTCTCGCGCCACGTCGAGATCAAGCTCGAGGAAATCCAGCGCGCCGGCAAGGGCAAGCTGCAGAAGCCGGCGAAGCCGGCAACGGCGGCTTAAGCGCGTATCGCGATGCGGAGGTTGGCGCCTCCGCATCGGCCGGCATCGAAGAAGCGCCACGGAGTTCGCTCCGTGGCGCTTTTGTTTTGTCGGGCGTCGTCATGGGCCGGGGGCGCTTCCGCATTTGCATGAGCATGCGAACACCGCCCGTTCAGTGTCTCGACTGCGCCGCCGCGATCAGTTGCCATGCGGTCGGGCCGGGATCGAGCAGCGGGTCGGACGGCGGATCGAGATCGTGCCGATGTGTTTCCTCCGACGGCAGCGCCTGCCCTTTCGCAATGCCGACCTCGTCGCCGCACACGGTGCATCGATAGATGCCCGCGATCGTCACGTCGCTGCCCGGCGGCAGATTCTCGCTGAATGCGCGGCCGCTTCCGCACGTGAAATAGCCGCCGATCCTGTATAGCGCCATCGCTCCTCCTGACCGAAACGAATACGTTCACGCCGACACGCACGATCGCCGCAAACGCGAGGATGGATCGTCATCGACCGAACCCATTCGGCTCCTGTCGTGACATTAGACGGCGAGCGTCAGCCCCAGTGAATGGGACAAGTATGAAACACGGCCCCAGCGTCGGTCGTGTTGCCGCCGCTCAATGCAGGACGGCCGGTTCCCGCATCTTCGCCGCCGCCTGCGCGACCAGTGCCGGCTGCTCGGCGGACGCGGACGCGAACGCGCACACGTGACGCCACAGCTCGGCGAGCCGGTGCCGGGTGAGCGTCGCGACGCACGCGTCGTTCGCGGCGAGTATGCGTTCGAGCACTGCGCTTTCGTCGTCGTGCAGCGTCCATGCGCCGCTTTGCCCAGCGCGCGCCACGCTCGCGTCGAGCACGCGCTCCGCTTCGACGCACAGGTCGATGCTCGCATCGGGGGATACCGCGTCGTCGAGCGCGAGGAACACCAGATAGACGCTCGTGCGCAGCCGCATCAGCAACGCTTCGCTGCCGTGCTCGCCGCGCAGCGCGACGAGCGCCATGTGGCATTTCAGCGAGATGTCGCGCACATGCGCGGGCGGCAGCGGCAGCAGCCACTCGCGCGTCAATGGCGGGTGGCGACGGCCTTTCCGGACGGCCCTCATGACCCGTCCTCGCTGATGGACGTCGTCCGCGTCGAATGCCGGCCACGCGGCGCGGCATGCGACGGCACCGCGGCTTGCGTCGCGCTTGCCGTTCGTGCGTCGCCGCGTCCCGTACACGCCGTACACGCCGTCCCACCGCCGCGTCGCGCACGCGTCCGGCAACTGCCGGATCATCGACGTCCGCAACGCGCCGGGAAGTCGGTTGGCGCATGCCATGCTCGTCTCCCGCATCAGAACGTGTTCTCGCCCTTCAGGTAGTACGCGGTCTTCACGAAGAACGCCTTCACTGGACGACCGCTCTGCGCGGCGCTGGCCGCGCGCGCTTCCATCGCGGCCTTCTCCTCGCGCGAGCGGTCGGGCACCGGGTTCCTCACGCGGTCGAGCGCACGCTGCATCGCGAGCGGATAGTTCTGGTTGCCGGCTGTCGTCGCACGATAGCCGGCGCGCGTCATCTGCATCAGCTGCACGTCGGTCTCGGCACGCGCCGCCTTCCAATTCAACGGGGCGACGTTCGACTGCCACTCGGTGTTGACGGACTGCGCGAAGCTCGCGGCAGGCAGCACGGCAAGCGCGCCGGACAGGACAGCAAGGGAAACAACGGATCGCATCATGGCCTCCAGATGGTTGTCTCCGCATCGATCTTCGTCGTCGATGCGGTGCAATCATCGTATGTCGCGTGGCCGTGCGCTTGAATAGCCGATTCCGCAATTGATATTTTCAGCACCGGCAGCGGGGTCGCGATCCGCATGATTCGCCACTGCTGCCTGACCGGAATTTCTTTATTTCATTCAACCACCTGATCGCGTTTTCGCGGACGATTCGAAGCGGTGCGTAAATCGCCTTTGCAGTTTTCGAAATGACGTATTGCCGTCGAGATTTCGGCCGAAGCACGGGCCGGCAAGGCTTTCGACGCAATGCTGCATCCAGCGCACGAGCGAGAGACGTCTCATCGAACGCGCCGGCTTCTCTGACGCACGACAAATCCTCCGCGCCGATTTACCGCGCAGCGACAACACGTGTCCGACAAGGAAGCGCGATAATTACGCATCGACCGTACATCACGGCGCTCATGCCTTCCCCATTCTTCTCTCGAGTCCCGCCATGGCTGCCATCGACACCACCGCCATCGACAGTTGGCACGCACACGTCTACTTCGACGCCGCGAGCCGCGACGCGGCCTGGGCGTTTCGCCTTGTCGTCGAAGAGCGGTTCGGCACGATCATCGAGCTCGGCCGCTTTCACGAACGCCTCGTCGGCCCGCATCCCGCGTGGTCGTATCAGATCGCGTTCGACGCCACGCGCTTCGACACCATCGTGCCGTGGCTCGTGCTGAATCACGGCGCGCTCGACCTCTTCCTGCACCCGAACACGAACGACGAACTGCGCGACCATCGCGACAGCGCGGTGTGGATCGGCAAGTCGTATGAACTGAATCTCGGCGCGCTAGCGGGTTGACGTGCCGCACGCGTGACATCCACGTTTCGGGTCGCGCTGAAACGTCCGGCAGCGTTGCGTCAATACAGTGGTTCCGTTATCCACGCTTGCCGGAACCCGCCATGACACACCCCGACACCGATGCGCAACGCATTCATCAGGACTGGCACGCCGCCGTCGTCGCACGCGACCTCGACGCGCTGATGTCGCTGTACGCGGACGACGCGATACTCGAAACGCCGCTGATCGTCGTCGCGCTGCCCGACCATGATGGCTCGGGCGTGCTGCACGGCAAGGCTGCAATCGGCGAATTCTTCGCAGCGGGCCTGCGCAATCCGGGCAACAAGCTCGGACGCTGGTACCGCACGGGCCTGTTCTTTTCGAACGGACGGCAACTCACGTGGGAATATCCGCGCGAAACGCCGGAAGGCGATCAGGTCGATCTCGTCGAGGTGATGGATCTGCGCGACGGGTTGATCGCGCATCATCGCGTCTACTGGGGGTGGGTCGGGTTCATGGCGCTGCGTGATGCAGCCCGGACGGCCGGGCGCGAATGACGCGCGCCGTGCCGTGCACGCTCACGCGACATACATCGCGACGCTGACGAACTGGCACAGGCTGCCGGCCAGCACGAACAGATGCCAGATACCGTGCCCGTGGCGGATACGCTCGTCGTTGATGAAGAAGTAGATGCCCACGCTGTAGATGACGCCGCCGGCCAAGAGCCATGCGGTACCGACCGGTGGCAACGCGTGGATCAGCGGGCGGATCGCGACCAGCGCGAGCCAGCCCATCAGCACGTACAGCACCATCGACACGATGCGTGTGCGCCGTCCGAGCGTGAGTTCCTGCGCGATCCCGAATGCGGCGAGCCCCCAGCTCACGCCGAACAGCGACCAGCCCCACGGGCCGCGCAGCGTGACGAGCGTGAACGGGGTGTAGCTGCCCGCGATCAGCAGATAAATGGCCGAATGGTCGCACTTCTGCAGGATTGCCTTGAGCCGCGGGTTACGCACGCTGTGATACAGCGTCGAGATCGCGTAGAGCAAGATCAGCATCGCGCCGTACACGCTGAAGCTCACGATCTTGTAGGGATCGCCTTCGAGCGCGCCCATCGTCACGAGTGCGACAAGCCCTGCTACCGACAGCACCGCGCCGACGAGATGGGAAATGCTGTTGAAACGCTCACCGACATGCACGACGGGTTCTCCTGCGCGGATTCATCGGAAAAAAGCAGAGCCCTATGATACCGGCGGCCGGATCGCGTCGCGCTGAAGCCGGTTAAACGCTGCGGCGACGGCGCGCGCCAAGCGCCGCCCGTCCCCAAAAAGAAAAAGCGCCGCGAATGCCTTCGCGGCGCTTCCTGGCCCGTCACCGGACGGCTTTACCGGCCGGCTTCACCGGTCCGGTTCAGCAACACTTCCCTGCCCCCGACCCATACCGCGCATTCTGACGCTCGCGGAAAAATTCCTCGTACGTCATCGGCTCTCGGTCCGGATGAGTCTCGCGCATGTGCGCGACGTAGGTGTCGTAGTCGGGCAGGCCGACCATCAGCCGCAACGCCTGCCCGAGGTAACGCCCCGCACTGCGCAGGTCGCCGCCAAGATCGCTGAACATCGCGGCCTCCCGTTATCGTCCGCTGCCGAGCGCCTGCGCGGCCGGCATCGCTTCGTACGGCGTCTCGCGCACGGTCGGCTTCGCCTCGCGGCGTGCGCGCAGCACGGCGATCACGCCGTACACCGCGATCGCCACGACGACGAAGATGAACAGCCCGGCCAGCGCCGCATCGATGTAATCGTTGAAGATGATCCGCTTCATCTGCGCGATCGACTTCGCCGGCGCGAGCACCTTGCCTTCGTCCACGGCGGCCTGCAGCTTCGCGGCGTGCGCGAGGAAGCTGACCTTCGGGTTCGCGTCGAAAATCTTCTGCCAGCCGGCCGTCAGCGTGCAGATCAGCAACCACACGGTCGGCACGATCGTCACCCACGCATAGCGCTCACGCTTCATCTTGAACAGCACGACGGTGCCGAGCACCAGCGCGATGGCGGCAAGCATCTGGTTCGAGATGCCGAACAGCGGCCACAGCGTGTTGATGCCGCCGAGCGGATCGACCACGCCCTGGTACAGGAAGTAGCCCCACGCGGCCACGCACAGCCCGGTGGCGACCAGGTTCGCGGGCAGCGACTCGGTGCGCTTGAGCGCCGGGTGGAACGTGCCGAGCAGGTCCTGCAGCATGAAGCGGCCCGCGCGCGTGCCGGCGTCGACGGCCGTCAGGATGAACAGCGCCTCGAACAGGATCGCGAAGTGATACCAGAACGCCATCATCGCTTCGCCGCCGATCACCTGGTGCAGGATGTGCGCCATGCCGACGGCCAGCGTCGGTGCGCCGCCCGCGCGCGCGATGATCGTGGTTTCGCCGACGGCCTTCGCGGTTTGCGTCAGCATGTCGGGCGTCAGCACGAAGCCCCATTGCGTGACGGTGTTGGCAACCGCTTCCGGCGTCGAGCCGAGCACGGCGGCCGGCGCGTTCATCGCGAAGTAGATGCCCGGTTCGATCACGCACGCGGCGACCAGCGCCATGATCGCGACGAACGATTCCATCAGCATCGCGCCGTAACCGATGAAGCGCGCGTTGGTTTCGTTGTCGATCAGCTTCGGCGTCGTGCCCGACGAGATCAGCGCGTGGAAGCCCGACACCGCGCCGCACGCGATCGTGATGAACAGGAACGGGAACAGGTTGCCCGACCACACCGGGCCCGTGCCGTCGACGAACTTCGTCAGCGCGGGCATCTTCAGTTCCGGTGCGACGACCAGGATGCCGATCGCGAGGCCGAGGATCGTGCCGATCTTCAGGAACGTCGACAGGTAGTCGCGTGGCGCGAGCAGCAGCCACACCGGCAGCACCGATGCGACGAAGCCGTAGCCGATCAGGATCCACGTGAGCTGCGTGCCGTTGAACGTGAACCACGCGGCGAGCGTCGGCGAATCGTGCACGGACTGGCCGAACGCGATCGACGCCATCAGCAGCACGAAGCCGATGATCGACACTTCGCCGATGCGGCCCGGACGGATGTAGCGCGTGTAGACGCCCATGAACAGCGCGATCGGAATCGTCGCGGCGACGGTGAACGTGCCCCACGGCGAATTCGTGAGCGCCTTCACGACGATCAGCGCGAGCACCGCAAGGATGATCACCATGATCAGGAACGCGCCGAACAGCGCGATCACGCCGGGCACCGTGCCGAGCTCCATCTTGACGAGGTCGCCGAGCGAGCGGCCGTCGCGGCGCGTCGAGATGAACAGCACGATGAAGTCCTGCACCGCGCCGGCGAACACGACGCCGGCCAGGATCCACAGCATGCCGGGCGTGTAGCCCATCTGCGCGGCGAGCACCGGCCCGACGAGCGGCCCGGCACCGGCGATGGCGGCGAAGTGATGGCCGAACAGCACGTACTTGTTGGTCGGCACGTAGTCGAGGCCGTCGTTGAACTTGACCGCCGGCGTCATCCGCAGCCCGTCGAGCTGCATGACCTTGCTGGCGATGAAGCGGCTGTAGAAGCGATATGCGATGAGATATACGCAGACTGCGGCGATCACGATCCAGAGCGCGCTGACGCGTTCGCCGTGCGCAAGTGCGATCGTCCCGAACGCGAACGCGCCGAGCAGCGCGACCGCGATCCAGAGCAGGGTACTGGAAGCCCGATTCATGGCGTCTCCTGGTCTCCTATGTGGTTTTGAGTGGATCCGGCAAGGAACCGAACCCGCGTGACGTCGATGCGTCGTGCCGCGTCTCGTGGAAGCCGCGGCAGTGGGCCGTAGTATTCCGCGCGACGGGGGCGGCTTACAAGCGCACAACTACGTACGCGGTGCTACGTAAAATTACGTAGGCGAGCGTCTGGAGCAGTCTGGAGCATCGCCGGGCCGCGATTGATCGCCGCCGGCAAGCCACGTACAGTATTCGCGTGCCTCGATTCAGGAACGACCATGCCCACCGGATTTCAGCAGATGAACGCGAATGGCGACGATTTCGTCGTCGACCTGCGCGGCCGCCGCGATGCCGCGCATCGCATCGACCGCGGCCCCGCATCGCGCATGGGCGCGCGGGCAGCATGAACGACGACGCCCAGACCTTCCACGCGCTGCGCCCGCGCCTGCAGAAGATCGCGTACCGGATGCTCGGCTCCGTCGCGGACGCCGAGGACATCGTGCAGGACGTCTGGCTGCGCTGGCACGAAGCGGCGCGCGACGGAATCGAGAACGGCGAGGCGTGGCTCGTCGCGGTCACGACGCGGACCGCGATCGACCGCCTGCGCGCGGCGAAGATCCGGCGCGAGCATTACACCGGCATCTGGCTGCCGGAGCCGGAGCTCGGCGAATCGCCGGCCACGCCCGAGGAAATGACAGAGCGCGCGAGCGACGTATCGGTCGCGTACCTGATGCTGCTCGAACGGCTGACGCCGGAAGCCCGTGCAGCGTTCCTGCTGCGCGAAGTGTTCGACGTCGACTACGACCGGATCGCCGACGCGATCGGCAAATCCGAAGCCGCGTGCCGGCAGCTCGTCAGCCGTGCGAAGGCCCAATTGCGCGACGACGACCGGCCGCGCTACCTGGTGCCGCACGAAACGCACCGGCAACTGCTGCAAACTTTCTCGCACGCGCTCGCGCAAGGCGACTTCCCGTCGATCCAGGCGCTGCTCGCCGAAGACGCGATGCTGATCGGCGACGGCGGCGGCAAGGTCCAGAGTTTCCCGCAACCGATGGTCGGCGGCCGCCGCATCGCCCAGCTGTTCTACGCGACGTGGCTGCGCTGCGGCAGCGGCGTCGAGATGCGCCCGGTCGTACTGAACGGCGAATGGGCGATGCTGCGTTTCATCGCGGGGCAGCTCGAATCCGCGATGTCGTTCGAGACGGACGGCACGTGCATCGTCCGGATCCTCGTGCAGCGCAACCCGGACAAGCTCGCGCGGATCGCGGCCGCGTGCGGTGGTGCCGACCAGCGCCTGATATCCGAAGACTGAAAATCGTAGCGCGCGCCGTGCCGCGATCGTGGCGGCATTGGTGCAGCACATGCAACACGATGCGTCCCTCCGCGTGGCTACCGCGCGCCGCCACGCGCTCCTAACATGATTTCACGCGGCGCCCTGCCGCCCCATGACACCCGCCGAGCGCGGGCAAGCCTTTTTGTCGCCTGGAGAAATCATGACGCAGCGTCTCAACTACATGCATCAATCGCCGGAGCTGTTCAGGCAGTTCCTCGAACTCAGCAACGTGCTGCGCACCAGCGCGATCGAGGAATCGATCCGCGATCTCGTGTCCGCGCGCGCATCGCAACTCAACGGCTGCGCATTCTGCCTCGACATGCACGTGAAGGAGGCACGCCTTCACGGCGAGCGCGAACTGCGCCTTCATCATCTGGCGACGTGGCGCGAATCGACGCTGTTCTCGCCGCGCGAGCGCGCCGCGCTCGCATGGACCGAAGTGCTGACGAAAATCCCCGAGCACGGCGTGCCGGACGATGTCTACGATCGCGTGCGCGGCCAGCTGTCCGAAAAGGAATTGTCAGACCTGACGTTCGAAGTGATGGTGATCAACGGCTGGAACCGCGCGAACGTGGCGTTCCGCACCGCACCGGGTTCGGCCGACAAGGCATACGGCCTCGACAAGGCGAATCTCGCCTGACGCCCGCGCCCGGCTGCGGGCAGCCCCCCTCCTTCGCCGCCGGCTGTCTGCCGGCGACCCTCACCGGAAACCATCCCATGATTCGCTTGAAACATGCCGTCGCGGCCGCGCTCGTCGTCGCGGGGGCCGCAACCAGCGCCGTCCACGCGGCGCCCTCTGCCATCGTCACGCCGCTGATGACGAAACCGCTCGACGACTATCCGGGCAAGGAAGCGCAGATGATCTCGGTCGAGTATCCGCCCGGCGCGGTGGACCCGGTCCACCGGCACCACGCGCCCGCGTTCGTCTACGTAGTCGAGGGCTCGATCGTGATGCAGGTGAAGGGCGGCGAACCCGTCACGCTGAAACCGGGCCAGACGTTCTACGAAGGCCCGGACGACCTGCACACGGTCGGACGCAACGCGAGCCGCACGAAGCCCGCGAAGTTCATCGTGCTGTTGCTGAAGGACAAGGGCGCGCCGGTGTTCGTGCCGGAGAAATAATCGGCTCGCCGGCCGCCGCGGCCCTTTTTTCATAAAAATACGGCGGACGATGTCACAGGTGGCGGCGCTGAAACGTCTAGACGCATATGGACAACACGATTCTCGCGCCTCCATGTCAGACACCTCCATGCCAGACACCTCCATCCGCCGCCCCGACGCCGACGATCCGTACGCACGAAGCTTCTCGAGCTGCTACGCCGGCGTCGTCACTTTCCTTGCCGTCGTCACCGAAGGCAGCTTCGCCCGCGCCGCCGACCGCCTCGGCGTCGGCCGCTCGTCGGTCAGCCGTCACGTGCAACGGCTCGAAGAGCGGCTCGACGCGCGCCTGTTCCAGCGCACGACGCGCAGCATGTCGCTGACGCGCGAAGGCGAGCGCTTCTACGAGAACTGCCGGCCGGGCATCGAACATCTCGCGCAGGCGCTCGACGACATGCGCGAGTTGCGCAGCGGGCCGCCGAGCGGGCATCTGCGCATCGGTTCGACGCCCGGTTTCGGGCGCAAGATCATCGCGCCGCTGCTGCGCGATTTTCACGCGCAGTATCCGGACATCACGCTCGAGCTGCTGCTGAACGACCGCCCCGTCGACTTCTCCGCCGACCGCGTCGACGTCGCGTTTCGCGACGGACGCATGGAGGACAGCGCGATCGTCGCGCGGCAGCTGATTCCAATGCAGATGATCGTCTGCGCGTCGCCGTCGTATGCGCATCGGCACGGTCTGCCGCGTCACGTCGACGAGCTCGCGAAGCATCGCTGCATCAACCTGCGCACCGCGTCGGGCCGCGTGATCGAGTGGGAATTCAAGGTCGACGGGCTCGCGCAGCAGCGTCAGCCCGCCGCGCATCACACGTTCAACGACATGGATCTCGTCGTGCGCGCGGCACTCGACGGGCTCGGCATCGCGCAGCTGCCGGCGTACCAGGTGTGCGACCTGCTCGCCGACGGACAACTGGTGAGCTGCCTCGGCCGGCATGCACCGGACGACGGCGGTCATTACCTTTGCTATCTCAGCCGCAAGCACCTGCCCACGCGCATCCGCGTGTTCATCGACTACATGATCGAACAGACGCGGGCGCGCGACCTGCAGTGCCTGACGACGATGACGACGCTGGCGCCGGCGGAAACGGAAACGGAGACGGAAACGGTCGATTGATGCAGGGCGCGCAACACCGTGGGTACCTGCAAGGCACTACCGGATCACGCGGCGCATGCCTACGATTCGGGCAGGCCGAACGACACGCAAGCCGGATCGCGTGCGGTTCCGCAACGTGCCGGCACGATCGCGTGAATGCGGTGGGCGCCGGCTTCGACAGGTTCAAGCGGCGTGCATGTCGCGCGCCCGTTCAAGGAGAGCAATCGTGAAAATCGTCGTAATCGGTGGCACCGGCCTGATCGGCAGCAAGGTCGTCAGAAACCTCGTGGCGCGCGGGCATGACGCCGTCGCGGCAGCACCGTCGACGGGTGTCGACACGCTCACGGGCGCCGGCCTCGACGAAGCGCTGGCCGGCGCGGACGTCGTCGTCGATCTCGCGAACTCGCCGTCGTTCGACGAAGCGACCGTGAAGGCATTCTTCGAGACGTCGGGGCGCAACCTGTTCGCCGCGGAACGCGCGGCGGGCGTGCGCCATCACGTCGCACTGTCGGTGGTTGGCACCGACCAGCTGCAACAAAGCGCGTATTTCCGCGGCAAGATCATCCAGGAGAACCTGATCCGCGAAGCCGGCGTGCCGTACACGATCGTGCGCTCGACGCAATTCTTCGAATTCGTCGGCGCGATCGCGCAAGCAAGCACCGAAGGCGACACCACGCGGCAGACCACCGCATTCTTCCAGCCGATCGCATCCGATGACGTCGCAGCCGCCGTCACCGAATTCGCGCTCGATGCGCCGCGCAACGGCATCGCTGAAATCGGCGGCCCCGACCGCGTGCGGATCGCCGACCTGATCGAGCATTTCCTGTCGGTCACGCACGATGCGCGCACGGTGGTCCGGGACGCGGGCGCCGACTACTTCGGCGCGGTGCTGCAGGACGACACGCTCGTCCCCGGGCCCGGCGCGCGCCTCGGTGCGACGACCTTCGACGCGTGGTTCCGCCAGAACCAGGCCGCACGCTGAGCCGCACCGCAGGATCACGCACACCATGACGCCATTGCGCCCGCCGCCGCTGTCGCTGCTTGACAAGTATCGCGGGCGCGAACCGCAGACGCTCTACTCGACGACCGTGACCGTCACCGGCGGCGCGGCGGAGCATGGCCGCGCATCGGGCGTCGCGCGCTCCGACGACGGACGTCTCGACGTGGCGTTGCGTTTGCCGTCCGCGCTCGGCGGGTCCGGCGACGGGCCGAATCCCGAACAGCTGTTCGCCGCGAGCTATGCGGCATGCTTTCATGGTGCGCTGAGCCTGCTGGCCGCGCGAGCGGGGGTGTCGATCGCCGGCGCGTCGGTGTCCGCGTCGATCGACTTCTGCCGCGATCCGATGGACGGGCTGTTCATGCTGAACGCGGACATCCGCGTGCGGCTGCCGGGCGTCGAACGCGCGGTGGCGGAGGAGCTCGTGCGCAATACCGAGCGCTTCAGCCCTTATACGAAGATGGCGCATCAAGGCATCAGCCACGTCGTGGCGCTCGCAGCGCCGGACGACACACCGAAAGGCTGATTGCAAACGCGGTGCCCGGCGCATCGCGCGACGGGCGCCGCACGAACGATGCCGATCAGTGCTTGTCGTCGACCTTCTTCGGCTTCGGCGGCGACGGCACCTTCGCGTACTGGAATGCCGGCGTCGCCTTCAGCGCATCCTTCGTCGCGCCCGGCAGGTAGATGTTGCCGTTGCGCGCGTCGAGCGACGCGATCGGCACCGCGACGTCATGCGCGGCCACGCCGAGGAAACCGCCGGCCGACACGATCGCCGCCGACACCGAGCCGTCCGGTGCGACGATCAGGTCGCGCACCGTGCCGACCTTCTGGTTCGCGTCGTTGTACACGGCCTTGCCGAGCACGCTCTTCTTCACGCTCCAGCCTTCGAGCAGCGCCTGCGACTGCTCGACGGTCACGCTGAGCGGCTGTGTGCCGGCGATCTGCGCGTGCGCGCTGACGCTCGATGCGAGGACGGTTGCTGCGATGAGGGTCTTGTAGAACTTCATGTGTCTTGCACTCCGGTTCGGTTGTTGTTGATTCCGGGAGCGAAGCGACGCGGGCGCAACGGCTGATCGGTGAGCACCCCGCGCTTCGTCGGTCGCATGGCAGACGGCCGCGCCGCCACTGCGCGTGTGCATGACGGGCCGGCGTGGCCGGGCCGCAGCGTGCAACACGGCTTTCATGGTAGCGACAATCGCGGGATCGTGCGCTCAGCGTGCAAGGCGGCCGGCGGGCGGACTGGATGGAGATCAACGATCGTGCGGAAAGGCGGTGCGCGCGGCGCGCAAAAACAAGCGCCGCGGCATGTCGTTCAGCAGAACATGGGGGCAGACAGGCAACCGGCCTTCACCGGTGCCTCGGACTACGCGGCGAGCGCCACGCAGTCACACTGCGTCACGCGTTGCGCGAATACACGCGGCGATGCCGCACCGCGTCGGCCAGCACATCGAGCACCGGCTCGGTCTGCGACCAGCTCAGGCACGCATCGGTGATCGACACGCCATACTTCAACGGCACGCCCGGCTTCAGATCCTGACGCCCGGCCTCGAGATGGCTCTCCACCATCACGCCGATGATCCGGTGCTCGCCCTGCGACAGCTGCCGCGCGAGATCCTGCGCGACATCGATCTGCCGCTCGTGCGACTTGTTCGAATTCGCATGCGAGCAATCGACCATCACCTGCTCGCGCAATCCGCTCTTGCGCAGCACCGCGCAGCTCGCTTCGACGTGCTCGGCGTCGTAGTTCGGCCCGTTCTTGCCGCCGCGCAGGATCACGTGCGCGTCGTCGTTGCCGCGCGTCTCGAAGATCGCGGCCATCCCCATCTTCGTCATCCCCATGAACGCATGGCTCGCGCGCGCGGCGACGATCGCGTCCGACGCGACCTGCACACCGCCGTCGGTGCCGTTCTTGAAGCCGATCGGGCAGCTGAGCCCCGACGCGAGCTGACGATGGCTCTGGCTCTCGGTCGTGCGCGCGCCGATCGCGCCCCACGCGATCAGGTCGGCGATGTATTGCGGGCTCAGCAAGTCGAGGAATTCGGTCGACGCCGGCAGGCCGAGCGCGTTGATGTCGAGCAGCAGTTGCCGCGCGGCGCGCAGCCCTTCGTTGATGCGGAAGCTGCCGTCCAGGCGCGGATCGTTGATGTACCCCTTCCAGCCAACCGTCGTGCGCGGCTTCTCGAAGTACACGCGCATGGTGATCAGCAGGTCGTCCTTCAGCGCATCGGCGGCGGCCTTCAGGCGGCGTGCGTAGTCGAGCGCCTGGTCGTGGTCGTGAATCGAGCACGGGCCGACGACGAGCAGCAGCCGGTCGTCGCGGCCGTGCAGGATGTCGCCGATCGCGCGGCGCGTGTCCTCGACGAGCGTCTGTGTGGCGGCCGGCACCGGCAACTCGTCCTGCAGCAGCGCGGGGGAAATCAGCGGGCGCACGGCGCCGATGCGGACGTCGTCGATGCGCGTGGTGTCCTGGGTCGCGTCGGCGCTGCCTACCTCGCGATCGTGGGAAGGATTGTCGAGGTTTTGCATGGAGATTCTCCGGGGGACGTCTGGAATGATGGGCAGGCTCGATTATGGCACTCGCGCGGGGCGGCAGCGACGCGCGGCGCGGTCCGAGGCTGCCGGCCATTCGGCCGAGTGGTCGCGTGTCACCGAAGTGCCGTACGATCGTGGCTGTCCGCTGCCGATGCGCCCGTCGTTCGACGCAGGCGGCACGACGCACCATCCGTCCGTGATTGACCGCTCGCAACTCGACCCGACCGCCAAGATGACCGTATCCGAACTGCTCGGCGCCATCCGCCAGCCCTACGCCGACCTGCTCGCGCAAGCGGCAACGCAACCGGCGGCCGTCGTCGAACCGGCCTTCCGGAAAGCCGACGGCACGCTCGCCACCGAAGGCCCGCTCGCGCTGCCGTGCCGCGCCGACATCGTTCGCACCGAAGGCGAATCGGCCGGCCAGCCGGCGATGGTCGACTCGACCGCGCAACTCGATTTCGAGCCATTCGCGTTCGAACTCGAAACGGCGACCGTATCGATCCGGCCGTTCGTGTGGGACTGGGCCACGATCGAAGCCGACGGTCTCGCCGAAGCCGCGGCCACCGACGTGTTCAAGACATGGTTCTTCGCGTGGTTCGACGCCGACGACGAAGGCGTGCCGGCCGAAGACGGCCTGCACGGCATCGTTCACTATCTGTCGGAGCCGGCACGCACGGAGCAAGGATGGCGCGTGAACGCGGATCTCGGTTCGGCGCCGGGCGCGGCCGTCGAGGACCTCCTGTTCCGGCTCGTCGACGCGGGCGCCACGCGCATCAGCGTCGGTTGAATCGCCTCTTCACCACGCACATGTCGATATGAAAAAAGCACTCGCCGCGTTGCTGCTATGCATCGCATTGCCCGCGTCGGCCGACGTCAGCACGGAAGTGCTGTGCTTCAGGACGACCGGCGACAAACCCGTGCGCTTCGAGCTGCGCACGTATTACGACGACGTCGCCAAATGGCAAGGCGGTGTCGTCCGGTACGCGAAATCGAAGTCGGCGATCCCGCTGCTGCTCAAGCACGTGGATCAGGAAGAACTCGCGGAAGGCCGCCCGTACCAGTTCACGACAACCTGGTGGGAAATGGTCGACGGCAAGATCAACGGTGAGTACGAAATGATGAGCCAGGGTGCGATCGTCTATTCGATGACGTACACCCATGCGCGTACCGGCAAGAAGACCGATTTCGCGTGGGCGCAGGACGTCGATGCGTCCGGGAAGACAGGGTGCCGCTGGTAGTGCGGGTGCGGGTGCGGGCCGCGGAGCGAGGCAGGTTCATCATCCGGCGCACCCGCAGGCGCGCCGGTATCGAGTTGGTTCAGGCGCCCCGTCAGCCCGCGTCGCCCGGTGCGTCGACGTCGATTCCGAGTTCGGTCGCCATCCGCTGAACGAGTGCGTTCAGCCGCGCTACTTCATCAGCAAGCCGCTTCTGCTCGGCCTTCAACGCCTCGAACTCCGACGGCGGAACGGAATCCGCGCCGCCAACCGCATCGGAACCGGCGAAATCGGCAATGTTCACCTCGCCGCACATCAGGTGCATCCAGCGGTTCTCGCGCGCACCGGGCGCACGCGGCAGCCGGACGACGAGCGGCTGCGCACGCGCCGCGAGTTCGTCGAGGAACGCCTCGACCGACGAGATATCCGCGAAGCCGTGCAGGCGCGCGCTGTTCAGGCGCAGTTCGGCGGCCGTCTGCGGGCCGCGCAGCAGCAGGATCGTCAGCAGCGCGATCGCCTGGCTCGGGATGCCGAGCACGCGGTTCATGTTGTGCTCGAAACGCGGCACGCGGCTGCTGCTGCCCTCCATCACGAGGCTCAGGTGCTTGAGCCCGTCGAGCGCGGTCGTGACTTCATCCTCGCTGACGTTCATCACCGGCAAGCGCGCGGTTTTCTGGTTGCAGCCCGCGGTCAGCGCATTCAGCGACAGCGGATAGGTGTCCGGCACCGTGTGCTGCTTCTCGACGAGCACCCCGATAATGCGGGCCTCGAGGGGCGTGAGTTCGCGCAGAGCGCGTGGCGTGGGCATGTCCGGCGTGGTGTTCATGGATCGTGTCGCAGCGTGCAGCAGGTGAAGGGAAACGGTCGCGGCCCGTCCGGCGTCGCGAAAGGGCGAGCCATATGATAGCTCGCGACGTGGGGCCCGGCGCCACTCGCACGACGGCGCGCGAACTTGCCGCAGCCGGCATTCGTCCGAACGTATCGGGCGGGCGGCACCGCGCGACGATGCGTGCGGGCGGCGTCGCGTATTCTCGCGCCGAGTCAGCGCCCGCGCGCGGCGTCGCCGAGCGTTTGCGCGTTTGCGCGTCGCTCAGGCCAGCGCTACGATACGCGTTCACCCGGAGACGCGCCGCCGCACGCGGCCGCCTTCGCACGCAACGCCAACCCCGCGCATCGCCCGTCCCGCACGCCGTGTCGCCGCGCATGCGCGCCACGCCACTCGTCAACACGGTTCATCCGTTCACCCGTTCACCGCCATGACTGCATCCTCTTCAGCGCCGAACGTGCGCGCCATCGTCACCGGACACACACGCGGCCTCGGCGCGTCGCTCGCCGAACAACTGCTGCAGGAAGGCATCGCCGTGCTCGGCGTGTCGCGCAGCCGTCATCCGTCGCTCGCCGCGCAGGCTGGCGAGCGCTTCGCCGAAATCGAACTCGACCTGTCGGACACGTCGGCCGTCGCGACCTGGCTCGCCGGCGACACGCTGCGCCGCTTCGTCGACGGCGCGTCGATCGTGCTGCTCTTCAACAACGCGGGCATCGTCGATCCGATCGGACCGCTCGACGCGCAGGACCCGACGCTCGTCGCGCGCGCGGTCGGCGTGAATGTCGCGGCGCCGCTGATGTTGTCGGCCGCGCTCGTGCAGGCGGTATCGGCCCCGACCGAATGCCGGATCCTGCATGTGTCGAGCGGCGCGGCGCGCAACGCCTACGCGGGCTGGAGCGTCTATTGCGCGACCAAGGCCGCGCTCGATCATCACGCACGCGCCGTCGCGCTCGACGCGAATCGCGCACTGCGGATCTGCAGCGTCGCGCCGGGCGTCGTCGATACCGGCATGCAGGCGACGATCCGCTCGACCAGCGAAGAGAATTTCCCGATGCGCGAGAAATTCGACCAATTGAAGGCAAGCGGCGCGCTGTCGACGCCCGAGGCCGCCGCGCGGCAGCTCATCGGCTACGCGCTGAGCGATGCGTTCGGTTCGGCGCCGACGGCCGACGTTCGCGAACTGCCCACGACCTGATCCGGGATAGAATTTCGCGGTTGCCTTTCCCCCCAAAGGATTCCCCGATGGTCACGAAGACCACCGCACCGTTCCAGCAAATCAAGACGCTCGTTCGCCAGAACGTCGATGCGGGCGACTGGCGCCCGGGGGACCGCATTCCGTCCGAACTCGATCTCGCCGCGCAATTCGGCGTCGCGCGCATGACGGTCAACCGCGCGCTGCGCGAGCTGACCGAGGAAGGCGTGCTGAAGCGCATCGCGGGCGTCGGCACCTTCGTCGCCGAAATGAAGCCGCAGTCGAACCTGCTGATGATCGCGCACATCCGCGACGAGATCCGCGCGCGCGGGCACGAATATCGCTGCCGCGTGCTCAGCCAGTCGCGCGAGCCGGCCTCGTTCGACGTCGCGGCCGCGTTCGGGCTGGCGGTCAACACGCCGGTCTTTCACGTGGTGTGCGTGCATGAGGAAAACGGCCGCCCGATCCAGCTCGAGGATCGCTACGTGAACCCGGCCGCCGCGCCTGAATTCATCGACCAGGATTTCCAGGTCGAGCCGCCGTCCGAGTACCTGTTCAACAACGTGTCGCACTACGAACTGGAGATCGAGCACGTCGTCGATGCGTCGCTGCCGACCGGCGAACAGGCGCGGCTCCTCGACATGCGCGCCGACGAGCCGTGCCTCACGCTCACGCGCCGCACCTGGACGAACGGGCTGCCCGTCACGTTCGTGCACTTCCTGCATCCGGGCAACCGCTACCGGCTCGGCTCGCGCTTCAAGCCGGGCGCCGGACGTCACCAGACCTGAACCTGCTTCAGCACCTGAAAACGACCACGCGCGGCGGCCGCTTCATCGCGAAACGGCCGCCGCGCGCGTGCTCCTGCGTGATGTCGTCGTTCTGCGCCGCTCAGATCGCTCCGACCTGCCCCGCATCGCGCGACCACACGACCGGAAACAGCGCATGCTCGAGCGGCGCGCCGTCCGGCAGTTCGTCGGCTAGCCCCGGGAAATCCGGCGACGTCTTCCAGCGGCGCGGCGCGTGGCGAATATCGTCGCCGACGAAGCGGATCGAGAACGCGCGCCGGCGGTTCTGCGTCCCGCCCGACGCATGCAGCGTCAGCATCCGGAAGCACACCATGTCGCCCGGCTCGAGCGCCCAGTGGCGAATCGGGAATGCGGAACGGTCGGCCTCGATGTCGGGCAGGTCGGCGAGGCTGCCTTCCGGAAACCACTTCGCCTCCTTGTCCATGAACGTGCGGGGCATCAGCCACGGCCCCTGGTGCGAACCCGCGACGAATTCCAGCGTCGATTCGAGCGGCACCGGATCGACCGGAATCCACATGCTGACGTTGTCGTCGCCTTCGATGTTGTAGTACGGCTGGTCCTGGTGCCACGGCGTGCGCTGCCGCGTGCCGGGCTCCTTCACGAGCAGGTGGTCGTGATGCAGCCGCACCGTCCGCGTGCCCATCAGCGCCGCGGCCACCGATGGCGCGGGCGAACGCACGATGAAGTCGCGGTATGCGTCGTTGTGCCGCCAGTTGCAGAAGTCCTCGAAGAACCAGCCCGGATCGTCGGGCCGGCTCGCGACTTTTGCGCGCTCGCTCGGCTGCGCGAGGTTCGCGTCGATGCCGGCACGCAGCGCGGCCACTTCGTCGGGCGAGAAGATGCCCTTGATGCATACCGCGCCTTCGTCGCGGAAGGCGGCAATCAGTTCGGGCGTCACGGCTTTCGCGACGCGGTCCTGGATACTCGTCATGGCTTGCCTGTCGATTGAGTGAATCACGGGATCATGGGGATCATGGGGATCATGGGGATCATGGAGGTCATCGGGTCATGGCGCGGCGGTCAACTGCTGCTTCGCACCGTAGATGTCGAAGTCGAAGTATTTCGCGGCGATCTTCTGGTACGTGCCGTTCGCGCGGATCGCGGCGATCGCGTCGTTCAGCCGCTTCCTCATGTCGGCGTCGCCCTTGCGCACGCCCATCGCGACGCCGTAGCCGGTGATGCGCACGTCGGTCACGTCGGGGCCGGCGAACGCGTAGCCCTTGCCGCGCGGCGTCTTCAGGAACGAATAGCCGGCCTGGGTCTTGTCCTGGAACGTCGCGTCGAGACGGCCGTTCACCAGATCCTGATACACCTGGTCCTGGTTCTGGTACGACACGATCGTCACGCCCTTGGTCGCCCATTCGGCCTTCGCGTATGCCTCCTGCGTGGTGCCCTGGTCGATCCCGATGCGCTTGCCGGCGAGCGACGCCGCGGTCGGCAGCAGCTTCGAGCCGGCCGGCGCGACGAGCGCGCCCGGCGACGCATACAGCTTGTTCGAGAAGTCGATCTGCTTGAGCCGCTCGTCGGTGGCCGTCATCGCGGACATGATCACGTCGAACTTGCGCGCACGCAGCGCCGGAATCATCCCGTCGAAGCCCTGCTCGACCCACACGCATTTCGCATGCAGCTGCTCGCAGATCGCATTGCGCAGGTCGATGTCGAAGCCCGCGAGCGAGCCGTCGGGCTGCTTCGCCTCGAACGGCGGATAGGTGGGATCGATGCCCCAGCGGATCGTCGCCGTGTCCTGCGCGAACGAGACGAGCGGCGCGAACGCCAGCGCGGAAACGACGAGCTTTGCAGTGCGGTTCATGGTGTGTGTCCTTGTGGTCTCGACGTGGCGGGCAAGCGCCGGGCGTCCGTTGGGGAGCGTCGTGCCGGGAGGCCCGGCACGGGTACGCGAAAGACGGGGACTTCGATGAAACTGCGATGCAGTCTAGACCGCTTGATTTTTGAACGCAAGCGGGGGAAATGGAGGTGGGCGAATTGGGAAAGCTGAAGGCAAAATCAGGAATGACGTTTGATTGATGGCCTAAAAATAGCCATTTTTTCAGATTTTTCTTATATTTTTAGCGTTCACCCTGGCATGATGTTTAGCTGCAACAGAACAAGTTTTGGCGAATATTCGCGAAAATATGCCTATACAGCGCGGCCGACCATAGCTGTCTCGATACTTCTGCATCGGCGTCACCGAGCGCTGCCTATACCGCATCAGGAGTCACAAGTGGCGACGAGCATCGTTGAGATGTAAGATATACTTTACATTCGCGCGCGATGAACCTGCGTCGGGAGGTCAACATGCAACTCTATGAAATCGGTCAGGCCGTTGCGAAACGGAGGGCCGAACTCGATCTCACACAGGCTCAGCTTGCAAAACTCGCCGGATTGTCTCGCCTCACGGTGAATCAGCTTGAAACCGGTAAGGTCAAGGATCTTGGCGTCAACAAGCTGATCCCGTTGCTCGGCGTGCTCGGCATCGAACTCCTGGCGCAGCCGCGCCCCCCCCAAAGCGGTCTCTACAAGGCCGTTGTGAGCTCGAACGTCAGCTATAAGGGCGAATTGACCGAGCGACTGCTGGCCGACGCGCTGACCACGGGACACATTCCGGCGGGATACGAATCGCAGATCTCCGTCATCCTCGACGAGGTGCCGTTGCCGGTGGTAGTCAAGGCCGCCGAAGAAGCTGCCGAACGCTCCGGTACGCCACTTCGCGCGATCTGGAAGAATCTTGCCGCATGGTCGAAAGATCTTCATCTGTACCGGGAGGTATGGGCATGATTACACCAGCCGCCTTGCCCGACGGCCGTGGCAAGGCCTTTTCCGTCAAGCATTGACGCTCATCGCGGAAATCCAGAAGTACGGCACGTCCCGTCCGTTCTGGACGTTCGGTGGCGGCACCGTCCTCATGCTGCGTCACGGACATCGTGTCAGCAAGGACATCGACATCTTCATACCCGACCCGCAGTATCTCGGATACGTGAACCCGCGTATCAGCGACGCCGCGTCCGACATCACGACCGAGTACGAGGAACACGCCGGCTTCGTGAAACTGGTGTTGCCCGACGGTGAAATCGACTTCGTGGTCTCTCGAAACCTGATGTCCCCCGGTTACGACGAATGGACGTTAATGGACCACGTCGTCAAGGTCGAGACTTCAGCGGAAATCGTGGCCAAGAAAATGTGGCATCGCGGAGATCGCCCTACCGCGCGCGACCTGTTCGATCTCTGTCTGGTCATCGAACGGGAACCGGAGAGCTTGATGGAGGCAAGTGCATTTCTCGTGCGCCATCGCGATACCTTCCTGAGTCCGCTCAACGAGCACCGTGCGTTCGTGCAGTCGCGCTTCGATGCTATCCTGACACTCGGCTATACACCGTCGTTCGACTACTGCGTGAATCTGGCCGGCGAGTTCCTCCAACAGCTTCCTGACACCAGCACCGCGCGCAAATCGCGCTCCCGCTAACCCTACCGCCCTCCCCGCCACCAGAATCCGCTCGATCTGCGCATACCCGCGGCTGCGCGCATGCTGCAGCGGCGTCTCGCCGTTCGAATCGGCGAGGTTCACGTTCGCCTTCGCATCGACCAGCAATTGCACGATCCGCACACGGCGCTCGCTGCCGTCGCCGAGCATGATCGTCTCCAGCAGCGCGGTCCAGCCGAGCCAGTTCACATGATCGACATTCACGCCCGCGTCGATCAGCGTGCGCACCGCCTCCACGTGATTGCCCTGCGTCGCGAGCAGTAGCGCCGTGCGGACCTCGCCCGCATCACAGCGGATCGGCCGCGCGGCGCAGCCGCCCCGCGAGCGCGTCTCCGTCAGCGGCCGCGACGGCCAGGTGAGCGTCGTCAACTCCAACGACCCGACGATCGCGATCCGTTTGAACAACATCCGGTGTCCTCCTTGCATATCCGCCCGCGCAGCCGCGCCGGCTCCGGCGAAACCGCGATTGCCCGCGGGCTCGGGCCATGTTAAAAGTCGTCGCACATATTTGGAAATGAAATGCTCGAATCCAGAAAAGTGCGGAAATGAATAGACCTTTGTTCGACCTCGACCTGTTGCGCGCACTCGTGATGGTCGCCGACTGCGGCAGCTTCACGACCGCGTCCGCGCGCCTGCATTCGACGCAGTCGACGGTCAGCCAGAAGGTGCGGCGGCTGGAGGAGATCGCCGGGCATCGCCTGCTCGACCGCGGCACGCGCGACGTGCGGCCGACCGACGCCGGCGTGACGGTGTTGAGCTACGCGCGACGCATGATCGCGCTGAACGACGAGATGCTGGAAGCGCTGTCGGGGGCGACCGTCGCGCTGACGATCCGGCTCGGCGTGCCCGACGATTTCGCGGCGGGCCGCACGACCCATGCGCTCGCCGCGTTCAAGCGCGATCATCCGCAGGTGAAGCTCGAAGTGATGTGTGGGCTGAGCCGCGACATCTGCGCGGCCTACGATCGCGGCGAGCTCGATCTCGTGCTGATCAAGCAGCGGCGCGATAGCCGCGAGGCGGTGGTGCGCTGGCCGGAGAAGCTACGCTGGATCGACAGCGCGCAGCATCCGACGATCGACCTGGACCCGGTGCCGATCGTCGTGTTTCCGCCGCGCGGGCTCTATCGCGACGACATGATCAAGGCGATCGAGGAACGCGGCCGCCGCTGGCGGATCAGCTTCACGACGTCGAGCCTGAGCGGCATCCAGGCGGCCGTCGCGGACGGCCTCGGCATCAGCGTGCTGCCCGCGCGCGTGGTGACCGACGACCACGTGGTGCTGACCGACGAGCACGGCGGCTTCGCGCCGATCGAGAACATGGACATCGCGATCCTGCATCGGCCGACGGCCGATCCGATGGTCAGCGAACTGACGAAGGCGCTCGCGGCGATGCTCGAACACGAGCGGGAATGAGCGCAGCCGCCGCGATGCGGTGCCCGGCTCAGACCAGCGCGCCGTTGCGCGCGACGATCTTCCCCGCCGACACGACGAGCCGCCGCGTCGGCCGCGCGACGACGGCCTCGGCGAACGTCAGCGCATCGACGAGCACGACGTCCGCACGCTTGCCCGCCTCCAGACCGTAGTCGGCGAAGCCGCAACCGCGCGCCGCGCCGTGCGTCACGCAGTCGAGCGCGACTTCGAGCGCGTCGTCGCGGCGGAAATCGTTGCGCATGCCGATCAGCATCGCGCGCTCCAGCATGTCGGGCGAACCGTACGGCGTCCACGTATCGCGCACGCCGTCGTTGCCGCCGATGACCGTCACGCCGGCCGCGCGGCAGGCAACGACCGACGGCACCGGCACCGCGGCCGGCGCGGTCGTGACGATCGCGACGCCGAGTTCGGCCATCCGCGCGAGCAGCGCGTCGCGCTCGCGTTCGGCGATGTCGCCAAGGCAGAAGCCGTGGCTGATCGTGACCTTGCCCTGCATGCCGAGCGCGGCCGTGCGCTGCAGGATCAGGTCGAGCGAATAAGCCCCCATCGACCCGCGCTCGTGCAGGTGCAGGTCGAGCCCGCGGCCGTGGCGCTCGGCGATCCCGAACAGCACGTCCACCGCCTCGACCGGATCGCCTTCGATCGCGCACGGGTCGAGGCCGCCGAGCAGGTCGGCGCCCGCGCCGAGCGCGTCGGACAGCAGCGCGGCCGTGCCGGGGCGCTTGAGCACGCCCGACTGCGGAAACGCGACGATCTGGATCTCCACCTGGCCGCGCAGCGTCTCGCGCGTCGCGAGCACGCCGTGCAGATGCCGCAGCCCGGCCTCGGTGTCGACGTCGACGTGCGTGCGGATGCGCGTCGTGCCGGCCGCAAGGAACGCGCGCGACAGCGCAAGCGACGCGGCGCCCGCATCGTGGCCGCTCGTCGCGCGGTAGTGGCGCTCGTTCTCGATGCGGTCGACGAGGCGCGGCCCCACCGCGTTGCGATACCACGGCATCCCCCAGTGGGTCTTGTCGAGGTGCGTGTGGCCTTCGACGAGGCCGGGCAGCGCAAGTGCGAGCGCGCCATCCTCGATCGCGCAGCCGGCGGGTGCGGCGAGCGACGGCCCGACGCGCGCGATGCGCTCGCCTTCGATCAGGATATCGAGCGCTTCGTCGGCGTGGGTGCGGACGTTGCGGATCAGCAGGTTCGTCATGTCGGTTCCAGTGTGGTCGGTCAGTGCAGGACCGTCACGATGCACGCACCGCGACGGCAATCAGGTCGTCATCGCGTGAAACGCAGCGCCGGTGCGAACGGCGCACCGGTGTCGCTTTCGCCGCGGCGGAACACCCAGCGTTCGGCCGGCACGCCGGCGACGGCGGCCGCCGCATTCGGTGCGCGCACCGCGACGAAGCTCGCGTCGCAGCCGACCGCGATACCGTAGTTGTCCTTGCCGATCGCACGCGCGCCGGCGTGCGTCGCCATGTCGAGCGCGATGCCGAGCGCTTCGTCGGTGTAAAAGCCCGAGCGGTAGCCGACCATCATCGCGCGCTGCAGCATGTCGCCGTTGCCGTACGGCCACCAGGCATCGCGAATGTTGTCGTTGCCGGCAAATACGTGCACGCCGGCATCGCGCAGCTGCTGTACCGGCGGGAATGCACAGTCGCCCGGCGCGTTGGTCAGGATCGACACGCCGGCGTCGGCGAGTGCCGCGGCCGCACGCTCGACGTCGCCATGGCCGACCTGGCCGAGCGCATACGCATGGCTCACGTTCACGCGGCCGCCAAGCCCCGCCGCGCGCGTGCGCGCCGCGATCCGCAGCAGTTGCGCGATGCCGGTCGCGCCCGGTTCGTGCAGGTGGATGTCGATCTTCGCGCCGCGCTTCTCGGCGATGCCGAACACGATGTCGAGCTGGCCGTCCGCGTCGCCGTCGAGCGTCGTCGGGTCGATCCCGCCGACCACGTCCGCGCCTTCGCGCACGGCCGCGTCGAGGATCGCGGCGGTGCCCGGGCACGTCACCACGCCGGCCTGCGGGAACGCGACCAGTTCGATGTCGACGATCCCGCGCCACTGTTCACGCGCGGCCATCACGGCCTGCAGGTTCGACAGGCCCGTCGTCGCGTCGACGTCGACGTGGCTGCGCATCGCGATCGTGCCGAACGCGGCGGCCTGCGCGATCAGCGCATTCGCGCGCTCGACGATCGGCGGCGCGGCAGCGAGCTGGCGCTTCTCGACCGCGAGCCGCTCGCGCAGCGAGCCGACCGGTTCGTGCGGCACCCAGCGGTCGCCGACGAAGCTCTTGTCGAGATGGATGTGGCCGTCGACGAAACCGGGCAGCACGACGCGCCCGCCAAGGTCGATCGTTTCCGCACCGGGCGCGGCCGTGCAATCGGCACCGATCGCGACAAAGCGGCCGTCATGGACGACGAGATTGATGGGCTGGCCGCCAGCATCGACGGCGTGGGTGAAGAAGCGATCGGTCATGACTCGGAATGGGTGGGCGGTCGCTGCGCGACGCCGGCACGGGCAGGGGAAGGAACCGCGGCCGACACGGCGCGACCGCTGGCAGGGAATGCGGTCACGATATCGGACGGGGCGACCAGTGGCCAATTAAATGTCGCGATGCCACGCATTCGATTTCGCGATGTGCGGCGCGCATGCCCGCCGGGTCTGGCGCGGTGACGGGGCGGGATCGCGGTGGGCGCGGTGGGCGCGGTGGGCGCGGTGGGCGCGGTGGGCGCGGTGGGCGCGGTAGAGGCAGCGAAAGCGGCGAAAAGGCCAACGACCCCGCAAGCGCGCAGCGTCACCGGAAGCAGGCACCCGGAGACCCGTCGCTCCGTTACCGTTGCTCACTTCAGCACCCCGCGCGGCCGGCGATTTGCGCGGCAACAGACTTTACACGTTGTTACCCGGCCGCACCGGACGCGCATCCGCCCTTTCCTTATACTCACGCCGAGTTCGCCACCCGTCCCGGAATTCGTCGGCGAACACGTTGCCGATGCAGGGAAACACCATGATGCGCATGCCTTCCACGAAGACCGTCCTGTTCGCCACGCTCGTCGCCGTGGCGGCGCTTCCGCTGACCGCCTGTGTCGCGCCGGGCTACTACGGCGCGCAACCAGGCTATCCGCAGCAGCAATACGCGACGCCCGGCTATGCACAGCCCGCGTATTCGCAACCCGGCTACGTGCAGCCGCAGCAACCGGCGTATCCGAGCCAGGCGCCGCAGTACGACCAATACGGCAACCCGCAGCCTTACGGCGGCCAGTACGGCAACGGCTACGGCACGCAATACGGCACCGTCGCGAACATCCAGCCGGTCAACGGCTCGGTCGGCACGTCGGGCGTCGCCGGCACCGTCGTTGGTGCGCTGGTCGGCGGCCTGGTGGGCAACCAGTTCGGCCGCGGCCACGGCCGCGATGCGGCCACCGTGATCGGCGCGCTCGGCGGCGCCGTCGCCGGCAACCAGATCGGCCAGCAGATGGGTGCGGCCCAACCGCCGAGCAGCTACCGGATCGACGTGCAGGTCAGCGACGGCTCGACGCGCTCGTTCGACGTACAGTCGCCGGGCGACCTGCGCCCGGGCGATCGCGTGCAGATCAACGGCAATCAGCTGTCGCGGTATTGATCCGGCTCGCATGCGCCTGAGCTGATCGGGCGCGTATCCACGATTTCGCGCGCTCCACGCCGTGCGCCGCTTCGGCGCGACGGCGGGCGCGCATCGCTTCATCCCCTTCCTTCAGGCAGCGCGGCACGCTTGTCGCGTACGGTCCTTCACCGTCATCTTCCGCATACGGTCGACGCTCGCGCGAGCAAACGCGTTTCGGCTTAGCATTGTCGATGCCCTGCCGCGCATCGCGCCGCAGATTCCGACCGCCCAGCAAATCGACAACGACAATCCCGGCCGATGATCACGATCCGCCTGCTCGACGCCGCCGATGCGGCGCAATTCCAGTCCGTCCGCCTCCGCGCGGTCGACACGTCGCCGACCTCGTTCCTGCCGACCCGCGCCGAAGAAGCCGGCGTCCCGGTCGACGAATTCGCGACGCGCATCACCGCCACCCATGAGCGCGCCGTGTTCGGCGCATTCGACGACGCATCGCTCGTCGGCATCACGGGCGTGCGCCGCGATGCGCGCGCCAAGGTCGCGCACAAGGCGACGATCTGGGGCGTGTTCGTCGACCCCGCGTATCGCGGGCGCGGCATCGCGCAATCGCTGCTCGACAGCGCGACCGCGCATGCGGCACAGGCGTGGGAATGCAGGCAACTGATGCTGTGCGTGAACGCGATCAACGGCACCGCGGAACGGCTGTACGCGTCGCAAGGGTTCGTCCGGTTCGGCACGGAACCGCGCTCGCTGCTCGTCGACGGACGCTTCTACGACGAACACCACATGGTCAAGACGCTGGCGTAACGCGTTCGCATTCAGCCTCGCGTTCGCGTGCATCGATCGGCCGCATGCGAACGCTCTCCTCCCCCATCACCTCACCGCGTGTCGGTGATCGTCGCATTGACCGCCTGCCCGGCGATCGTCACGTTCGTCAGCGTCATCGCGCTCACGTTGAACGCATAGATCGGCCCCGGCGACGTGACGGTCGGCGTGCCCGACGCGACCGGCGTGCCGAAGTCGCAGTTGCTGATCGTCACGCCGGAAATCGGCTGCACGGCGGGCGGCGGCGGCGTGCCGTTGTAGTCGAACGCGACCGGCCCCTGCGCAACGATCGCCTGGAAGCACGATGCGGTCACGCCGTTCAGCGTCACGTTGCTCGCCTTCACGTCCGAGATCGTCACGTTCTGCACGACCGGTGGCCGCGTGCGCACCGCGTCGTTCGCGGGCTGGTAGTCGCAGTCGAACGTGACGATGCCGCCCTGCGCGGCCGACGGATTGCCGGCCGCCGGCGTGACGACGCCGAGCGGCACGCTCGCGTTGATCGGGCTGCCCGCGAGCAGCGCGCTGCCGTAGCCGCCGCCCTTCAGGTTCACGCCGTTCGGCAGCGAAACGCCCTTCACGTGGAAGTCCTTCACGTAGCCGCCGCGGTTCATGTTGGTCTTCACGCGAATCGCGATGTTCAGCGGGTTGGTCTGCCAGTTCGCGTTCAGCATCGACAGGTTGGTCGCGTAGATCTGCTCGACGCCGCCGCCCATCTCGCTGCCGAGCGTGATGCCGCCGTGCCCGCTGTTCATCGTGCAGTTGCGGATCAGGTGTCGCTTCGCGGGGCCGTATTCGGTATCGAGGTCCTTGCCCGACTTGATCGCGATGCAGTCATCGCCGGTGTTGAACGTGCAGCCTTCGCACAGCACGTCGGTACACGCATCCGGGTCGAAGCCGTCGTTGTTCGGACCGATGCTGTTCGTCGTCACGCCACGCATCACGACGTTGCGGCTCGCGGTCGGATGGTGCTGCCAGAACGGCGTGTTCTGCGTCTGGTAGTTCTCCATCAGCACGTTGGTACAGCCGATGAATTCGACCATGCATGGCCGCAGGTAGTGGCCGATGCCGAAGATGCGCTGCTCGACCGGCACGCCGGCCTCGGACAGCGCGGGCAGGTAGTTCTGGTCCTGCTGCCACGGCGTGACGGGCGACGTGAGCAGTGTGTAGAGCGCATCGGGGATCGCGGGTGCGACGATCCGCAGGTCGACGTTGTTCGGATTCGCGAACGACTGGCTCGGCACCGTCGCGCTCGCGCCGTATGCGCCCGACGAGCCCTTGTAGGTCCACCAGCACACGCTGCTGCTGCCAGAGCCGGAGAACGGCGTCATCGCCTGCCCGTTCAGTATCGACGTCGGCCCTTCGCCGGTCAGCGCGATGTTCGTCGCGTTGCGTGCATAGACGGGCGCGCCGTAGTTCAGGCAGTCGTTCGCCTGCCAGCGGCTGTAGTACAGACGGCCGTTCGCGCCGCAGTCGACCGGGCCATCCTTTGCATAGTCGGCCGGGTTCGGGCTGAAGTAGATCGTGCAGTGCGCGCTCAGGTGGAAATTGACGTTGCTTTGCAGCACGATCGGCCCCGCGCAGTACCAGTTGCCGGGCGGCACGACCACGCGGCCGCCGCCTTCGCGCACGCATGCGTCGATCGCCGCGAGAAATGCCGGACGCGAGTCGAATGCGCCGGGCGCGGTCGTCAGTTCGGAACCGGGGCTGACCGGCGATTTCGCTGCCGGGTACGGCGACGTCTGCGCGACGGTCGCGCACACGCGCGCGCCGTAGTGCGTGACGTCGAAGTCGCGCCTGCGGAACGCGAGCCGCGACACATGCGCGAGCGACGCGGCAATGCGCGCCGCCGCGCCATGCTCGCCCCACACGAGGTCGACCGCCGACGCATTGGACATGCTGCCTCCCGCGAGCGCCCGGGTGGCCGCGAACGGTCCGCCGAGCATGGCGCCGCCGGCAAGTGCGCCGGTCCAGCCGATGAAGTCACGGCGCGATACCCGCTTCGGCGAGCGGGACCGGGCCGACGAAGGCGAACGGTGGCGGTTGGCGGCCATGAGACTCCTTCAGTGTAGGGGCGTCGACTCGCGGGTGGCGGATCGCTATTTATACGTCGTCGTACTACATTGCGCAGTCTAGACGCGATCGATGCAGGACGTGTATTTGTCGTTTACCCTGTTTTTATTGATTGAATGCTCTGTGTGTGTGCGCACACTCACATTCATCCACGCTTTTTTAGAGATATGTTGTCGTATGTTTATGCGCAAAAATTTTGGCTGAAATCCCCAGCGGATGATGTCCACATCCGCCGGGGTGATTTCCCTATTCGCCAATCGCCGCTACCGGCGTGTCCGCCAGCTCAAGACCCGCCGAAGCCGTCGGCGCGAACATCAGCACCAGGTCGCCACGATCATGCCCGTCGGTCGACGCCGCCCCACCGACGGCCGGCGGGTGCGCGCTGATCCTTACGTTGCAGGCTGTCTTGAGATCAAAAGAACACTCCCGCGAATCCCTGCCGTCAATCCGGCTCGGTAGTTCCGCCTCTGTTCAGCCCCCTGCTGCCCGCGCTATCGTTTCCCCATCTTCACAGCCCAGGAGCTGCCTTTGCCTTCCCGCCACGGAGTCGACCTCATCCGCGCCCGCGCGCTGTTCGATCGCGAGCGCCAAGCGTTCACCGAAGCCATGCCGGTCTCCCGCGCGCTGTCCGCGGAAGCATCCGAGCACTTGCTGTTCGGCGTGCCGCTGCACTGGATGCAGGACTGGTCGACACCGTTCTCGCTGGTCGTGAAGGAAGCGCGCGGCGCGACGTTTACCGACGTCGACGGTCACCGCTACGCGGACTTCTGCCTCGGCGACACGGGCGCGATGTTCGGCCACGCACCCGAACCGGTCGCCCGTGCACTCATCGAGCAGGCCACGCGCGGCTACACGACAATGCTGCCGAGCAAGGACGCCGCGTGGGTATCGCGCGAACTCGCGCGGCGCTTCAAGCTGCCGGTGTGGCAATTCGCACTGAGCGCGAGCGACGCGAACCGCTTCGTGCTGCGCTGGGCACGCGCAGCCACCGGCCGCAACACGATCGTCGTGTTCAACGGCTGCTATCACGGCACGGTCGACGACGTGTTCGTCGATCTCGTCGACGGCCGCCCGGTGCAGCGCGACAGCCTGCTCGGGCAGTCCTGGGACCTGCTCGCGAACACGCGCGTCGTCGAGTTCAACGATCTCGATGCGCTCGACGCGGTGCTGAAGGATGGCGATGTCGCGTGCGTGCTCGCCGAGCCCGCGATGACGAACATCGGCATGGTGCTGCCGGAGCCGGGCTTCTGGGACGCGGCGCGCGCACTGACGCGCCGCTACGGCACGCTGCTCGTGATCGACGAAACGCACACGATCAGCAGCGGCCCCGGCGGCTACGCGGCCGCGCACGGTCTCGAACCGGACGCGCTGGTCGTCGGCAAGCCGATCGCCGGCGGCGTGCCGTGCGCGGTGTACGGGTTCAGCGCCGAATTCGCGGAACGCGCGAAGCAGGCAAAGCTGAACGCGCCGCCCGGCCATTCCGGGATCGGCACGACACTCACCGCGAACATGCTCGCGATGCATGCAATGCGTGCGACGCTCGCCGAAGTCGCGACCGACGCCGCGTACGCGCACATGTTCGAACTGGCCGCGCGACTCGCCACCGGGCTCGAACAGGCGATCGCGAAACACGGTCTGCCGTGGTGCGTGACGCGCATCGGCGCGCGCACCGAGTTCCAGTTCACGCCCACGCCGCCGCGCAACGGCACGATCGCGGGCGAACAGCTCGACAGCGAGCTCGAGCACATCGTGCATCTGTACCTGCTGAACCGCGGCGTGCTGATCACGCCGTTCCACAACATGATGCTGGTGTGTCCGCAAACGACGGCCGACGACGTCGACACGCTCGTCGCACAGTTCGACGCGTGCCTGGACGAACTGGCGTGATGTGACGAAAGGCACGTCTGGCTCGCCAGCACGCGCGAGCCGGACGCATGCACCCAAGCTACTTCGGCAGATCCGTCGGATCGACCTGCGTGCCAGGCACCCCTACGGAGCGTGCGCTCACTTTAAGCTCGTCGCGCAACGCCGCACGCGTATCGCCGCCACCCGCCCCCTGCCCCGATGCAGCACCGCCATCGAGCGCCGGCAGGATATAGCCGTTCACCATTCGCCGGAACAGCTTCACGTTCTCCGCATCGCGCAACCCGCCTTCCACCGGCAGCACGCCGGTCATCACGACCACCGTATTGCGCTTCGGCAGCACCGTGATGAATTGCCCCTTGAAGCCCATCGCGTCGAATTCGGGTTCGCTGTCGACGATGTTGTTGATCCACCAGTAGTAGCCGAAATGCGGCGACACGCGCGGCGACGTCATCTGCGCGATCCACGCTTGCGGCACCACCTGCCGCCCCTGCCAGCGCCCGCCGTCGAGCACGAGCATGCCGATCTTCGCCATGTCGATCGCGCGCAGCCGCAAGCCCCAGCCGGCCGACACGAGCCCCGTGCGGTCCGCGCGCTCCCACGCGGCGCGCTTCATGTCCAGCGGAGCGAACAGATGCGTCTGCGCATAGCGCTCGACGGGTTCGCCCGCCGCCGCGCTCAACATCGCGGACGCGAGGATCGGGTTCACGTCGGTGTATTCGAACGCGGTACCGGGCGCGACCTTCGGCGCCGCCGACGCGGCAAGCTTCAGCCGGTCCGGCGCGGTGTAGTAGATCGGATCGTCCTTCGGGCTGAAGTCGTAATGCAGGCCGCTCGACATCGACAGCACGTGCTTCAACGCGATGCCGCGCTTGTCGGCGAGCGCGCCGCCCAGGTCAGGGCGCCACGCGGCGAGCCGCGCAGCCACCGGCTCGTCGAGATGCACGGCCCCGCGATCGATCAGGATGCCGGCGACGAGCGACGTCACGGCCTTCGTCACCGAGTACAGCTCGTAGGTCGAATCGCGCGATGCGTTCGCACCGTAGCGCTCGAAGATCAGCTTGCCGTCCTTCACGACGAGCAGGCTGTACACGTCGAGCTTCTGCTCGCGGATCCAGCGCGACAGGTCGACTAGCATGCGCGAATCGACGCCGACGTCTTCGGGGGCGGCCGCCGCGATGCCGGTTTCATGCAGCGGCGGCAGTGCGTCGGCCGCGTGCGCCGCGGACACTACCGGCACCGACGCCGACGCCAGCGCACCACCGCCGATCAGCAACGCCGCAACCCGCGCGAGCAGCCGGCGCATGAAAAGCGCTGCGGGCCGCCGCGCGTCGGGATGCCATGCAGACGCATGGTCAATGACGTTCGTGATCCTCATCAGAATTTGCTCCGAGAGACCCCGCCATTTCCCCCAAGGGGACTTCCTTCGGGGCGGATGGCGGGAAGGAAAGGAGTGCTGTTGACAGACAGCTTCTTCCACGGGTTAGGATCAACGGCATGATCCTTGTCTACCGCTACCGCGTGAAGTCGCTCAACGGACTGCTCAACAAGCAGAGCCGTGCGGTGAACTACGTCTGGAACTTTTGCAACGATACGCAGAAGCATGCGCTGAAATGGAGCAAGAAATGGCCAACAGGCTTCGACCTGAATGGACTGACGAGCGGCAGCAGCAAGGAGCTTGGCATTCACTCCGGCACGATCAACGCGACGTGCGAGCAATACGCGAAGTCGCGCAGCCAGCACCGTCGGCCTTACCTGCGCTATCGCGGCAGGAAGTCGCTTGGCTGGGTGCCACTGAAGGGCCGAGACCTGAAGCGCGAGGGCGACGCGTTTCGCTTTGGCGGCAACACCTTTCGCGTGTTCAGCAGCCGCCCACTTCCTGAAGGCAAGATCAAGGACGGAACCAACTTTGCGCAGGATGCGCGCGGCCATTGGTTCTTGAACATCGTGATCGAGATACCCGATGTTCAGGCCCGCCCGATCCGTTCCGGTGTCGGCATCGATCTCGGCCTGAAAGACTTCGCCACACTTTCGACCGGCGAAAAGCTGCCTAACGATCGGTTCGGTCGATGCGCGGCCGAGAAGCTCGCGAAAGCGCAACGGGCGCGAAAGCACAAGCGGCATATCGCGAAGTTGCACGCCAAGGTGGCAAATGCCCGTGCCGATTTCCAACACAAGCTCGCGCTCGATCTGGTGCGGCGTTTCGATTACATCGCAGTCGGCAACGTGTCGGCCGCGAAGCTCGCCAGAACCAGGATGGCGAAGAGCGTCTACGACGCATCCTGGTCGTCCTTCCGGAACAAGCTCCGTTACAAGGCGATCGCGCACGGAGCCACGTTCGAGGAAGTGGACGAAAGCGGTTCCACCCAGTCCTGTTCGGCGTGCGGGTCGAAAGACAGCACGACGCGGCCGAAAGGTATCGCGGGACTGAGAGTAAGAGAGTGGGCCTGCCGTGACTGTGGTGTCGAGCATGATCGAGATACCAACGCTGCCGTGAACATTCTCCGATGCGGACGTGCATCGCCAGCTGTGGGAATCCTCCGCCTTTAGGCGGAGGATGACGTCAACAAATCTCCGGTGCGTCGTTGAACGCGGCGGCGCTACCGGGCACGCCCTTCGTCTGCCGGCTGCGCTCGAGTTCGTCGCGCAGCGCCTGCGTCGCAGCCGCGCTTTCGACCGGCGGCTGCGCGGGCGTGAGCGCCGGCAGGATGTAGTCGCCGACCATGCGCCGATACAGATTCAAATAGGTCGCATCGCGCAACCCGCCATCCGTCGGCAGCAGGCTCGTCATCACGACCACCGCGCGCTGCGCGGGCAGCACCGTGATGAACTGCCCCTTGAAGCCCATCGCGCCGAATTCCGGCGTGCCGTGCTCGACGACGTGGCTGATCCAGCAGTAGTAGCCATAATCGGCCGCGGCCGGCGACGGCGTCGTCATCTGCCGGACCCAGCCGGCCGGCACGATCTGCTTGCCGTTCCAGCGGCCCTGGTCGAGCAGCAGCATGCCGATCTTCGCCATGTCGACGGCGCGCAGCCGCAGGCCCCAGCCGCCCGCCACCGCGCCGGTGCCGTCGGCGCCGCTCCAGCGGTAATGCGCGAAACCGAGCGGCTCGAACAGCCGCTTGCGCGCGAAGTCGTCCTCGCGCTCGCCGGCAGCAAGCGACACGGCCGTGCCGACCAGCACCGGGTTTACGTCGATGTAGTCGAAATGCGTGCCGGGCGGCTGCGCGGCACGGCTCGTCACCGCCACGCGCAAGCGGTCGGGCGCGTCGTAGTACAGCGGATCGGTGCCTTCGCGCGTCGTGTAGCGCAGGCCGCTCGACATCGACATCAGGTGCCGCAACTCGATGTCCTGCTTGTCCGCGAGTTCGCTCGCGAGATCGGGCCGTGCGGCCGCGATCAGCGGCGCGACCTTCGTCGACGGGCCGAGCTTGCCCTCGCCGTCGAGGATGCCGGCAAGCAGCGCGGTGATCGTCTTCGTCACCGAATACAGCTCGTAGTTGTTGTCGCGCGTGAGGCCGTCGCCGTAGCGCTCGAACACGATCCTGCCGTCCTTCACGACGACGAGGCTGCGCACCTCCATCCGGTCGCGGCGCAGCCATTCGGACATCCGCACGAGCGGCGCAGAATCGACGCCGGCCGCTTCGGGCACGACGCTCGGCAGGTCCTGCGGCGCGCCGCCCGCGGCCTGCGCCGGGCCGCCGCACGAACCGGCGACGACGGTCGCCGCCACGAGGCGCCGCATTGCGTGGGAAAGGCTCATGACGCTCCTTCAAGGTCGTTTGATACAGATGATGCCCGCGCGCCACGCGGGCCATCCTCGTTTCCTGGAATCGAACGTCAATCCAGGCACGGCTTGCCGGCCGGCAGGAACTGCCCGCGCCCCGGCTCTGCCGCGAGCAGCCGGCCATCCTCGACGAGCAGCTCACCACGCGACAGGCAATGGCGCGGCCAGCCCGTCACCTCGATCCCTTCATAAGGCGTGTAGTCGACCGCGTGATGCAGCGACGCATTCGCGATCCGCACGCGCTTGTCCGGGTCCCACACGACGATATCCGCGTCGGCGCCGACCGCGATCGTCCCCTTGCGCGGATACAGCCCGTACAGCTTCGCGGGCCGCAGCGACGTCAGCTCGACGAACTGGTGCAGCGACAGATGCCCCTTGCGCACGCCGTCGAACAGCAGCGGCAAGCGCGTCTCGAGCCCCGGGATCCCGTTCGGGATATGGTCGAACGAGACGGCCTGGCCGCCCGGATGCTTGCCGCACGGATCGTCGTAGTTGAACGGCGCGTGATCGGACGAGAACACCGAGAACACGCCCTGCTTCAATGCTTTCCACACGGCCTGCTGGTTCGCCGGATCGCGCGGCGGCGGGCTGCACACGCACTTCGCGCCCTCGTAGCCGTCATGACCGCCGTGACCGAGATCGGCGGCCGTCAGGTACAGGTACTGCGGGCAGGTTTCGGCGAGGATCGGCAACCCGCGCGACTGCCCCCAGCGGATCTGCTCGATCGCCTCGGCGCCCGACACGTGCACGATCAGGATCGGCACGTCGACCAGCTCCGCGAACGCGATCGCGCGATGCGTCGCCTCGCGCTCGACCACGGCCGGCCGCGCATGCGCATGGAAATGCGGCGCGACGTGGCCGTCGCCGAGCAGCCGCTCGGTCAGCCAGCCGATGCAGTCCGAGTTCTCCGCATGCACCATCACGAGCGCGCCGTGCGCGCGCGCGACCGACAGCACGTCGAGCATCTGCCGGTCGTTCAGCTTCAGGTCGTCGTAGGTCATGTACACCTTGAACGACGTATAGCCGTTCGCGATCAGACGCGGCAATTCCTCGGCCAGCACGTGCGGCGTCGGATCGGCGACGATCAGGTGAAAGCCGTAGTCGATCAGCGCGCGCCCTTGCGCGCGCCGGTGATAGTCGTCGACGGCCGCCTGCAGCGACTGCCCCTTCGCCTGCGCGGCGAACGGGACCACGGTGGTCGTGCCGCCGCACAGCGCGGAGCGCGTGCCGGACAGGAAATCGTCGGCCATCTTCAGCCCGTCGGGCATCGGCTGGTCGAGATGGCAGTGCGCATCGACGCCGCCCGGCATCACGAGCATCCCGGTCGCATCGAGCTCGCGCGGCGCGCGCGGCAGCCCGTGGCCAAGCATGGCCACGCGCCCCGCACGGATGCCGATGTCGCACGAGAACCGGTCCGCCGCCGTCACGACGTCCGCGTGACGGATCACGAAATCGAGATCGTTCGACATGGCGCGCGCCTCAGATCACGTCGCTGAAGAGACGGCCCCAGCCCTTCACCTGCCGCGTGTCGTAGTCGGCGAGCTGCAGCGATTTCCACACGACGGTGGAGATCGTGTCGTAGATCGGAATGCCCGTCTCTTCCTCGAGCGCCGGCACCAGGTGTGCGGCGTTCAGGTTCGTGCAGAAGATCGAGATCGCGCGCGGGCCGGCCTTCGCGACTTCGCGCACCATCCCGCCGATCTGGTCGCCCGTCACTTCGGAGAACGAGAAATTGACCTTCAGGTTCAGGTGGCGCTCGGCGATGCAGTTCAGCCCCGAGCTGCGGTAGTTGTCGACGATCTTCGTCTGCACGTCGTCGAGGTACGGCGTGACGAGGCCGAACTCGTGCGCGCTGGTCTTCTTCAGGATCTCGTTGAGCGCGAGCACCGACGTCGTGGCCGGAATGCCGGTCGCCGCGGTAATGCGCTCGCACAGCCGCTCGTCGGCCTCGAAGCCGAGCCAGCCCGACGACGTGCCGTTCCACGCGATCACGTCGACCTTCGCGTCGGCGAGCAGCATCGCGGCCTGGATGATCTTGTCGTCGTCGAACTGGCCGAGCGCCTGGCCCGTCAGCGAGATCTCGGTGACCGGAAAGCGCGCGAAGTGCGCGGACACGCCCGGCAGGCCGGCGACCATCGCGCTCGTCAGCGGTTCGAGCGACGTGTTGGACGAAGGGGTGAGCATGCCGAGCAGGGTACGTTTCTTCATGATGGATTTCTCTTTACCAGTGAATGCAATCAATGCAGTGAAAAGGGTCGGTCAGACGGGGAGCTTGTTTTCGTAGTCGATCGCGCTGGAGCACACGAGCAGGCCGACGCCGGCCGCCGCGAACACCATCAGCGCAAGGAAGTAGGAGCCGGTGAACTGCACGATCGCGCCGACGAGGATCGGCACGGTGATGCCGCCGATGTTGCCGCCGAGGTTCATGAAGCCGCCGAGGAAGCCGATCTTGTTGCGCGTGCCGAGCGACGACGGGATGCACCAGTACAGCCCGCACCAGCGCAGGAAGAACAGCGTCGACGACAGCAGCGCGACGCACGCGACCGGGCTCTTCACATAGGCGACGGAAAAGATCGACACGGTCGCGATCACCGCCGCGATGCCGAACAGCGTGCGCATCACGACGTTCGGGCGACCGCCCGCGGCCTTCCACTTGTCGGCGATCCAGCCGCCGAGCAGCTCGCCGATGAAGCCGCAGAAAAAGATGATGAAAGTCGAGCCGCCCATCTGCTTGATGTCGAAGCCGTGCACCTTGTGCAGGTAGTTCGGCATCCACGTGAGCAGCCCGTAGAACACGCTGTTGAAGCACATCCAGCCGAAGAACATGCACCACACCGAGCGGTACTTGAAGAAGTCGCGCGAGCGGCCCGACGCACCGGCCGGCTCGGCCGCGAGGTCGCTCGCGTGCGATGCCTCGATGTAGTCGGCTTCGAGATCGTTGACGCCCGGATGCTCGCGCGGCGTATTGCGGATGTAGTACCACGCGAGGAAACCGGCCAGCACCGTGCCGACGCCCGCCACCGCGAACGCGAGCCGCCACGAGCCGAGCAGCGCGATCAGGCCGGCGATCAGCACCGCGCCCAGCGCCGCGCCGAGCGGCGCACCGCCGTCGAGCAGCGTGGCGCCGCGGCCGCGCTCGGTCTGCGTCATCCAGATCGCGTTGAGCTTGCCGCCGGCTGGATAGATCGGCGCTTCGGACGCGCCGAGGCCGAGGCGCGTGAGCAGCAGCGACGGCGCGTTCGTGCATATCGCGGCGATCGCCTGGAAGAAGCCCCAGAACACGGTCGCCGTCGCGATCACGATGCGCGGCTTGAACCGGTCGGCCAGCATCCCGCCCGGAATCTGCATCACCGCATAGGTCCAGAAAAACGAGCTAAGGATCAGACCCTCCATCGCCGGCCCGATGTTGAACTCCTGCGAGATGTAAGGCATGGCGACGGACAGCGACGCGCGATCGACGTAGTTGATCGCGATGAGGCTCAGCATGACGACGAATATCTTCCAGCGGACGGCGGACTTGCCGACCGTCAGGCCGGCGACACCGGAGGTTGAAGACATGGACGGACTCCAGGGGTGAACGAGGATGATCAGGACGTCGCGCAACGTTGAGCCGAGTATAGGATTAGAAATTTATAATTACAGTTATCGTAAACGCTTGGTTTCATTGAATTTGTTTTGTCACTACGATGGTGCAGGGTAAGCCCCGATATCGTGATAAGCTCGCACCATCATGAGCCAGACACCCCGCAACCCCCTGCTTCTGCGCACCCGCGGCATGGCCGCGGAGATCGCCGCGCGCCTGCGCGTGATGATCGACGAAGGCGAACTGCCGCCTGGCGCGCGGATCGACGAAAAGGAACTGAGTCTCGCATTCGACGTGTCGAAGACGCCGCTGCGCGAGGCGCTGAAGGTGCTCGTCGCGGAAGGCGCCGTCACGCATCGCCAGTACATCGGCTATCGCGTCGCGTCGATCGACGTCGACGATCTCGTGTCGACGTTCGAGCTGCTGCACGGGCTCGAGGCGATGGCGGGCGAATTGCTGCGCCAGCGCATCGGCGCGTCGGCGCTCGCCGCGCTGCAGGCGAAGCATCGGCGCATGGTCGAGTGCCACGAGGCCGGCAAGCGGGTCGAATATTTCCGGCTGAACCAGCAGATCCACCAGATGATCGTCGACGCGGCGGGCAACCCGGTGCTGTCGGGCATCTATGCGTCGCTGATGTCGAAGGTGCACCGCGCGCGCGGCGCCGCGAACGCGGACACCCTGCGCTGGGCCGAATCGCTGCACGAGCACGAGGAAATCATGGCCGCGCTCGCCGATCCCGACCACGCGCGGCTGCCGCAGGTGCTGCGCAGCCATTCGGAGAACACCGCGCGTGAAGTGCTGGCGATCCTCGATCGCACCGGCACGGCCGACGCGCCGGGCAAGCGGGCGGCCGAGGCGTAACCGCTCGCCGCATCAACGAACCGGCCGCCAGCGGCCTGCCGACGGCGCGCTACGCCGCCTTCAACGCGCGCCGCGCCACTTCCGCGAAATAGCGCGCGCCGACCGGCAGGATCTCGTCGTTGAAATCGTAGCCCGCGTTGTGCAGCGGCACGCCGCCGGGCCCGGCCGTTTCGCCGTTGCCGATGAACACGAAGTTGCCCGGCACCGCCTGCAAGAACGCGCCGAAATCTTCCGAAATCATCATCGGCTGCACGTCGGCGTTCACCGCATCGGCGCCCGCGACCTGCGCGGCGGCCTGCACGGCCGTGTCGACCCATTCCGGAGAATTCACCGTCGGCGCGAACTCGTGGGTGTACTCGAACGTGCAGGTCGCGCCATGCGTGCGGCAGATCCCTTCGCCGATCTCGCGCATCCGCGTTTCCAGCAGCGCCTGCACGTCGCGCGAATAGCTGCGCGTGTCGCCCTTGATCGTTACCGTCGACGGAATCACGTTGCGCAAACCGTCGGTGATGAACTCCGTGCACGAGATCACGGCCTGCTGGCCCGGATCGAGATTGCGCGACACGATCGTCTGCAGCGCGAGCACGATCTGCGAACCGATCACGATCGGATCGACACCCATGTGCGGGCGCGCCGCATGCGTGCCGCGCCCGTCGATCCGGATCACGAAGTTGTCCTCGCTCGCCATGATGCCGCCCGCGCGCGTCGAGAACGAGCCGGCGCGCATGCCCGGCATGTTGTGCGCGCCGAAGATCGCGTCCACCGGAAAGCGCTCGAACAGGCCGTCGGCCATCATCGCCTTCGCGCCGCGGCCGTGCTCCTCGGCCGGCTGGAAGATGAAGCGTACGGTGCCGTCGAAATCCTTGCGCTCGGCCAGCAGCCGCGCGGCCCCGAGCACCATCGACATGTGGCCGTCGTGCCCGCACGCGTGCATCTTGCCCGGCGTGCGCGACGCATGTTCGCGGCCCGGCGCGTATTCGGCAATGTTCAGCGCATCCATGTCCGCGCGGATGCCGATCGCGCGCTTGCCGGTGCCGGCCGTCAGGTTCGCGACGAGGCCCGTGCCGCCGATTCCGCGATGCACGTCGAGCCCGAGCGTCGTCAGGATTCGCGCGACGTAGTCCGACGTGTTCACTTCCTCGAAACCCGTCTCCGGGTGCTGGTGCAAATGCCGGCGCCAGGTCTTCAGTTGCCCCTGCAGCGTGCTTTCTTCCGTCGCGTCGATTGCGTCCATCGTGCTTGCCTCGTCGATCGTCAGGTCGTCCGGTTCGCTCAGGCCACTGCGGCCGCGCGGTTCAGCCAGTCGCGCTGGCGCGCCCGCACCGCGTCGGCCGTCTCGCCGACGCACTGCCGGTAGACGGACGGCGCGGTCGCGCCTTCCGTGTTGATCGCCAGCACGCGCGCGTTTGCATCGAGCCCGGCCTGCCGCGCCAGCGCCGGGTCGCGCATCAGCACGGTCAGCCCCGCGATGCCCGCCGCGCCCGATTCGCCGGACACGAACGGCACGTCGCGTTCGCTGCCGGCGGCGAGCGCGCGCATCGCCTGCACCGCGTCGTCGTCGTCGATCAGCATGAAGTGGTCGATGCTCGGCGCGAGGAAATCCCACGCGAGCGGCGACGCCTCGCCGCACGCGAGCCCGGCCATCACCGAATCGACGCTGCCGGTCGCCTTCGTCGCGCGCCCGGCGAGCGCGCTCTGGTACAGGCAGTCGGCCTGGCGCGGCTCGACGACGATGAAATGCGGCCGCCGTGCGCCATCATGCTCCCACAGATAGCTCGCGACGCCGGCAGCGAGACCGCCGACGCCGCCCTGCAGGAACACGTGCGTGAACGGCTGGCTGCCGTTGCCGCCGTTGCCGCCGTTGCCGCTGTTGCCGCTGTTGCCGCTGTTGCCGCTGTTGCCGCTGTTGCCGCTGTTGCCGCTGTTGCCGCTGTTGCCGCCAGCATCATCGCCCGCTTGCTGTGCGAGCGCTTCGGCCGCGATCACGCCGTAGCCTTGCATCACGTCACGCGGAATCGCTTCGTAGCCGTCGTACGACGTATCCGACACCACGTGCCAGCCGTTCGCATCCGCAAGCTGCGCGGCGTGCACGACCGATTCGTCGTAGTTGCCGGCGATCCGCACGATCCGCGCGCCGTGCGCGGCGATCGCCTGCTCGCGCTCCGCGTCGACGTGCGCGTGCAGCACGATCACGCAGCGGCAGCCGATCGCGCGCGCGGCGGCGGCCAGTGCGCGGCCGTGATTGCCGTCGGTCGCGCTGATCACCGTGAGATCGGCCAGCGACGCCGCGTAGCGGCCCGTGACGAGCCCCTGCGGATCGAGCGCCTCGGTGCGCCGCAGCCGCTTCACGAGCCGCATCAGCGCGATCGGCGCGCCGAGCGCCTTGAAGCTGCCGAGCGGCGAGCGGCACGCCTCGTCCTTCACGCTGACGCTCGCGACGCCGAGCCGCGCGGCCAGATCGGGCAGCGCGCGCAGCGGCGTGCGCGCGGCGCCGACGAGCGGCCAGTGCGCGAGCCACGCGCCGCTTTCGTCGGCCGCGGCGACGTTCATGATGCGGCGCAGCGCGTCGGGATAGTCGGTGCGCGACGCGCGGGGGTTGGCGATCAGCATGGCGGGAAGGCTCCGGATAAGGGCCGCGCGGGCGGCCCGTCGGTGGATGCGGTGCGGGCGCATACGGGTTGCGCTCGCCGTCGGTTCGAAAAATAATATTGCGCAAGCCGGTCAACAAAATCGCCAATTCGGCGCCCCGGACGCAAAAATTTCTCATTCTTCGAGGTCGCCGCCCCATCATGCCCACTCAACTCGATGCGTTCGATCGTAAGCTGCTGATGGAAATCCAGCGCGACGCGCACACGCCGCAGAACGAACTCGGCGCCCGCGTGAACCTGTCGACCGCCGCCGTGAACCGCCGCCTGCGACGGCTCGCGGAAGACGGCGTGATCGAGCGCTATACGGCCGTCGTCGCGCCGGAGAAGGTCGATCATCCGCTGACGATCGTCGTGAACGTCGAGGTCGAGAGCGAGCAGATCGACCAGCTCGACGCGATGAAGCGGACCTTCGAGCGCTGCCCGCAGATCCAGCAGTGCTATTACGTGACCGGGGAATGGGATTTCGTGCTGATCCTCGCCGTGCGCAACATGGATCAGTACAACGCGCTCACCCGCGAGCTGTTCTTCGCGAACAACAACGTGAAGCGGTTCAAGACGCTGGTGAGCATGAGCCGCGTGAAGGTCGGGCTCGAGGTGCCGGTGGAACTCGGCGAGTGACGGCCGACTCAAGGTGCCGGTGGATCCCGACGCGTGACGGCCGGCTCAAGGTGCCGGTGGATCCCGACGCGTGACGGCCGGCTCAAGGTACCAGTGAACCTCGGCGAGTGACGACCGGCGTCAGCCGCTCTCAGCGCGCACCGGCGGCCAACGACCCGAAGAACGTCGCGACCTTCGCCTTGCTCGTCGTCTGCAAGCGCGACATGAGCCCGTGATCGATGTGCCGCACCCCGTACGTCTCGCCGATATCGCGCTGCAGCCGGCACCACAGATGGCTCGCGATCTCCGCGTCGACCATCGCCCGGTGGGCGCGGCCCGCCTGCGGCAAACGCAGCATGTCGGCCAGGCTCGACAGCCGGTGGCTTTGCGCGTGCGGGTAGATGCGCCGCGCGACGAGCATCGTGCACGCGAACGCGTGCTCGGCCGCCATGCCTAGCATTCCGAGCTCGGCCTGCCAGAACCGCTTGTCGAAGCCGGCGTTGTGCGCGACGACGGGATGGCTGCCGACAAATGCGGCGGCTTCCTTCATGACCTTCGACACCGGCGGCGCCAATGCAATCATTTCGTTCGTGATCCCGGTGAGCGCGACGACGTCGGACGGAATGCGGCGGCCCGCGTTCATCAGGCTCTGGTAGCGGTCGACGATCTCGCCGTCGCGGAGAAGAATCACGGCGATCTCGGTCGCCCTGTCCCCCATGTTCGGAGAAAGCCCGGTTGTTTCGAAGTCGAGTACCGCTACGGTTTGCATGGTCAGATCAGAGGAAAGATACCTGGCGTGGAACGTCGGTCAGGACGCGTCGCGCCGACGAGAAAGCGCCATAGTATCCCCGGTTGCCGCGTCGGGCGGCAAATGCCATCGCCATGCATGGCTCATCGCCGTTTCCGTCCAGACGGACCGGCACGCCAGCCACAGCCGCCGCGGGCAACGGCGAACGTACCGATGCGTCTGCACATCGATACGTTCGCACGCCCTCTCCGTCAGCGACAACTGAAGCTCGCCGCCGAATTCACGTCGCCCGAGCCGTTGTAGCGTGCGACCTGCGGATACGGACACAGCGGCCGCGTGCGTCCCGCCCCCCACGAGGCCGGCACGTCCGCGTTCGGCACCGCGTTCGTCGTGTCGCGCGCCGTCGCAACGATCGCGGCGGGCGCCTGCCCCTGCTCGACCCACGCGACGAGCGGCGTCAGCATGTCGAACTGGTCGGCCGCCGGCCCGCCCGAGCAGTGGTTCATGCCCGGCACCGGATAGAAGCGCGCGAAACCCGACGCGTCGCCGCCGTTCGCCTGCGCGAGCCGGCCATACCAGTCGCTCGTATCGTTGAACGAGAACACCGGATCGCCGGTGCCGTGGTAGGCGAGCAGCTTCGCGCCACGCGACTTCAGCGCGGACAGGTTGGTCTCGTCCGGCGGCGTCATGAACGACCACGCGGATTGCGTGTACACGCCGTTCGTCGCGAAGATCGCCGGCGCGTCGTTGTCCATGTCGAAGCCGAGCGCGAAACCGGGAAGGTTCGCGAGCGTCGCGGCGGTTTTCGGCGGCGTCATGAACGTGAACGCCATCGCGGCCGGGTCGAGCGTGACCGAGTTCGACTGCTTCCACGCGGCCCAGCCGCCGCCGGCCACGCCCGGATCGTACGGAAAGCTCGCGTAGAGCGCCGTGCCCGCGCTGTTGCGCGCACCCGCGAACACGTTCTCGAGCGCGCTCTTCTGCGCAGTCGTCAGGCAGGCGCCGGTACGCGTGCCGTTCGCGCAGGTCGGGATGTCCGTCTCGACGCTGAAATGCGCCTGGCACGCGGCGACGTCCTGCACCATGCCGTCCGTCGAGCCGTCGAGCGCATCGCACTTGTCGAGAATCTTCGCGCCGACGAACTGGCGTTCCGTGTCGGTGAAGCCGCTGCGGATGTCCGGCAGCCCGTTCGTCCCGGTCGCCGACGCGATCTTCGCGAACTGCTGCGCGCCGTACATTTCGCCGATCGCCGCCTTCGGCAAATGGAAGCCCGGATCGCCGGCGATGATCCCGTCGTAGTCGCCCGCGTTGCGCACGGCCGTGACCATCGCATGACGGCCGCCGTTCGAGCAGCCGCCGAAATAGCTGCGGTCGGGCGTCTTCCCGTACGCGAGCCGGATCACCTGCTTCGCCATCGGCGTGAGCACGTCGACGGCGCCGTAGCCGTAGTCGAGCCGCGCCTGCGGATCGAGGCCGAACAGCGGATTCTGCGCGGCGCTGTGCCCGGAATCCGAGCTGATCACCGCGAAGCCCATGTTCAGCGCGTCGGTCAGCGGCCCGCCGCCGCCGATCTCGCCGGTCGCGGTGACGACGTTGCCGTCGAGCCCGCCGTTCGCCTGGTAGAAGAAGCGGCCGTTCCACGCCTTCGGCAGGCGCATCTCGAAGCCGATCGCGTAGGTCTTGCCGTCCACAGCGCTCACCCGCTCGTTCATCTTCCCTTCGATCACGCAGTGTTCGGCGATCGGCTTGCCGGCCACCGTCAGCGCACCGGCGGCCGCGGTCGTCACCGACGTGAACGACGTGTTCGCATACGACAGCTTCGCGGCGAGCGCATCGCAGGTCTGCGCCATCGCGGCCGGCGTCGCGGCACTCAGGTGGGTCGGCGCGGCGGTGACCGAATCGTCGCCGCCGCAGCCGGCGAGCATCGCCGCCGCCGACAGCGGCACAATACAGAGGAATGCAGATTGCCTGTTCAAGATATCTCCCGTTCGTCAGACTGCCGGATCAGAACGTGTGCCGGATGCCGACCATCGCGCCGAGCTGCCCCATCCCTTCGCCGGGCGTCGTGCCGGCACCGCCGCCGCTGACCGCGTAGCGCGCATGCGCGCTGTTCCACAGATACGACGATTGCGCGTAGACGGCCGTGCGCTTGGTCAGCAGATAGGTCGCGCGCAGCGTGGCCATCGTCGCGCGCGTGTCGTGCGCGCTGTTGACGATCCGATAGCCTTCGCCGTCGACGACGAAATCGGGCTTCACCGCATACGACGCGCCGACGAAGAACAGATCCGAATGCGCGCCCGGTGCGGCCGGCGAACCGGTCGACACGCGCCGCCCGATCCAGCCCGCGCCGATCCGCGCGCCGGCCGCCTGCGCATAGGCGCTCACGTGCGTGCGCGTATCCTTGCCGCCGCTGCTCGTGAAGGCGACCGGCGCGATGCCGTCGAAGAAGTTCGCGGCGGCGCCCGTGCCGCCGCGCTGCTCCTCGTACGACGCCGCCGCACCGAAATACGCGCTGTCGTACTTGAGCATCACCGACCAGTCACGGCATTGCGTCGCGTCGCCCGGCACCTGCCCCGCGCACGTGCCCTGCCCCGGCGAGTTGCCGGTGCCCGCGCCGTCGCGGCCGAACGAATACGCGGCGCCGAGCGTCACGCCGCGATACGTGCCGACGTAGGTCACCGCGTTGTCGGTGCGGCCGTTCGGCACGTACGCGTCGAACGAGCCGAGGCCGTAGATGTCGGGGCCGATGATGTCCGCGCCCTGCAGCGCGAGATAGGTCATCGTGTACTGGCGGCCGAACGCGAGCGTGCCGAAGCCGCCCTTCAGCCCGACGAACGCCTGCCGCCCGAACAGCCGGCCGCCCTGCCCGAAATCGCCGCCGCGCACGTTGAAGCCGCTTTCGAGCGTGAATACCGCCTGATAGCCGCCGCCGAGATCCTCGGCGCCGCGCAGCCCCCAGCGCGACGGCAGCTCGCCCGTCACGCCCGGCATGCGCACCACGTGGTCGCCCGCCGCGTTCGCGTGCGACACGAACTCGACGCCGGTGTCGACGATCCCGTACAGCGTCACGCTCGACTGTGCGTGCGCGCCCGGCGCGGCGAGCGCACAGCATGCGCCGGCGGCCAGCAGGCCGTTCCTTGTCTTCGTCTTCATTTCGTTGCGTCTCCAGACCTTGGTGAATTGCGCGCTCTGACGGCACGCATTGAAAAAGCGAAACGTCAGTCGCCGGCTTGCGGACGGCGAATCAGCACCAGCGCGGCGACGGCCGCGACGAGCGTGACGGGGATGCTCGCGCCGATCACCACGGGCGCGCTGCGGCCCGCGGCCAGCAGCGTCGCGGCCGCGAGCGGCCCGACGACGGAACCGAGCCGGCCAACGGCCACCGCCGCGCCGACGCCCGTGCCGCGCATCGCGGTCGGGTAGTAGATCGCCGCGAGCGCATACAGCACCGACTGCCCGCCGACCACGAACATCCCGGCCGCGAACGCGGCCGCCGCGAGCGACCCGAAGCCGGGTGCGGCCGCGAGCGCGGCGAGCGACAGCACGATCCCGACATACATGCCGCCGACCACGCGCGACGCGCGCATCCGGTCGAGCGCCGCGCCGATGCCGAGCGCGCCGAGCCCCGCGCCGACGTTGAACGCGATCTGCACGAGGCCGACATGCTCGCGATCGAGCCCGCGCGCGGCCATCAGCGACGGCAGCCAGTTCAGCAGGAAGTAGAGGACGATCAGCGTGCAGAAGTAGCTGACCCACAGCGCGACCGTCGATGTCGTACGGCCGTCGCCGAACAGCGTGCGCGCGACGCTGGTACGCGCGGCCGGCGTGCCGGCGACGTCGAGATACGCGCGCGATTCCGGCAGGAACCACGCCAGCAGCGGCACGAGCAGCAGCGGCCCCGCGCCGCCGACATAGAAGATGTGCCGCCATTCGGTGTCGCCGGCGAGCAGCACGCCGATCAGCGACGCGATCACGCCGCCGAACGGGATCCCGCAGTACATCGTCGCCACCGCGCTGCTGCGCGAGCGCGGCTCGACCGCTTCGGACGACAACGCGATCAGGTTCGGCATCGCGCCGCCGAGGCCGATGCCGGTCAGCACGCGCACGACGACGAGCATCGCGAAGGTCGACACCTGCGCGGTGGCGATCGACAGCAGCCCGAACAGCGCGGCCGACGCGATCAGCACGCGCTTGCGTCCGATCCGGTCGGCGAGCCGCCCGCCGAGCATCGCGCCCGGCAGCAGCCCGAAGGTGCCCGCGCTGAACGCGATGCCCATCTGCGACACGCTCAGCCCGAACTCATGCGCCATGCGCGGCGCGGCGACGCCGACCGACTGCAGGTCGAGTCCTTCGAGAAGTGCGACCGCGAAACACAGCGCGAGCGTGGTCGCGACCGTGGGTTTTTCCGCAACGTAGGTGTTCATCTTGTCTCCAATCCCATGTCTTGTAGTCGGTCGGCCCTGCAACGGCCGCCGCGCGCCGCCGCCGGCCAGTGGCGGGTCGGCGCGCGAAGTGTCGTCTGAACGGTCGCCTTTATCAGGCAGCCTGATTCACTGGCCGCAAGAATGCCTGCCGGTATCGTGGCCGGCCGGTCGTTATGCCTGCTTGCTTCGGTTTGCTTCTGCCTACGCGTAAATCACGTCGGGATCGCGCCGCGCCGGGTCATACAGCGCGTCGATCGTCGCCGCGCGATGCTTCTGCACGGCCGCCTGGTTCAGCGAGCCCTTGTCGGTCGCTTCGCCGAGATCCAGCGATGGCGGCGTGTCCATCAGCCGGATGCGCGCGACGAACGTCGACCCGCCGCTCGCATGCCGGTTCAGCGTGACAAGCCAAGCCGCGAATGCCGCACGCACGGCCGGCGCGCGCAGCACGTCGGCCACCGGCGCATCGGCAGCGAGCCCGGCAATCGCCCGGCACGCGTCGACGCGCGGAAACACCAGCAACCCGATGTCGTCGCGATTGATCCCGGTGACCACCACGTCCTGCACGTACGGCGCACCGCTCGACACCGCATTCGCGCGCAACGGCCCGACGCTCACGAACGTGCCGCTGCTGAGCTTGAAGTCCTCGGTCAGCCGCCCGTCGAACAGCAGCCCGAGTTCCGGCCGCTCCGGATCGGCAAAGACGCCCGCGTCGCCGCTGCGGTAATACCCTTCGTCGTCGAACACGTCGCGCGGATCGACGTCCGCGTGCCAGTAGCCGCGCATCACGTTCGGCCCCTTGAAACGCAGTTCGAGCTTGCCGCCGCATGGCACGAGCTTCGCGTCGCAGCCGGGCGCGGGCAGCCCGATATAGCCGGCGCGCATCAGCGGGCCTGTCGTGAACAGACACGACGGCGACGCCTCCGTCATCCCGAGGCCGGCCATGATCCGGATCCGCTCGCCGCAATGCCCGTGGGTCACGCGGTCGAGCCGGTCCCACGCGGCCTGCGACAGCCCCGCGCCGCCGAAGAAATACAGCTTCACGCGCGAGAAGAACGTGTCGCGCAGCGCGGCATCGCGTTCGAGCGCGGCGGTCAGCTCCTCCCAGCCCTTCGGCACGTTGAAGTAGATCGTCGGCGCGATTTCGCGCAGGTTGCGCACGGTTTCGTCGAAGCGGCCCGGCACCGGGCGGCCGTCGTCGATGTACAGCGTACCGCCGTTGTACAGCGCGATGCCGAGGTTGTGACTGCCGCCGAACGTGTGATTCCACGGCAGCCAGTCGACCAGCACCGGCGGCTCGCGCGTGAGCTCGGGCATCGTCTGGCGCAGCATCTGCTGGTTGCTGCACAGCATCCGGTGCGTGGTCGGCACGGCCTTCGGCAGCTTCGTCGAACCGGACGTGAACAGGATCTTCGCGAGTTGGTCGGGGCCGACCGCCGCGTGGATCGCGTCGATCGTGCGCGGCACGGTGGCGAGCAAGCGCGACAGCGGTACGGCACGGCCCTTTCCGTCTGCACCTGCATCTGCATCGGCGTCGGCATCGCGTGCGACGATCAGCGCCGCATCGGCCGGCAACGTGGCGTCGAGCGCACGCGTGAACGGCGCGCGTTCGGCGACGAACACCGCGCCCGGCTTCAGCACGCCGAGCGTGTGACGCAGCTTGCCGTAATCGGTCGACACCAGCGAATACGCGGGCGAGATCGGCGAGTACGGCACGCCGGCCAGCATCGCCGCGAACATCAGCTGCAGATGCTCGAGATCGTTGCCGGACAGCACCGCGAGCGGACGCTCGGCCGACAGCCCGAGATCGACGAGGCCCTGGCCGATTGCGCGAGCGCGGTCGAGCATCTGTGCGTAGGTGATCTCGATCCAGCGGCCGTCGGCGCCGCGCCGTGCGGCCAACACGCGCTCGGGATGCGCTTGCGCACCGCGCACGAGGCAATCGGTCAGGCGCGTCGGGTAGTCGCCGAGCGGTTCGCGCGAGCGCAGATACCACGCGCCGTTTTCCGCGCGTCGAATCTCGGCCGCGCCCACGGCGACGGCCGCCGCGCGATAACGCACGCCGCCCAGGTCGGTCACGGGCCCGCTTGCGGGCTTCGATGCATTCATCGTCACCTCGCTCATATGGGGTAATGACGCAGTGTGGTCTGCACGGTGATCCAGCGCAGCTCGGTGAATTCGGCGATCGACGCACGGCTGCCGAAGCGACCGTAGCCGCTCGCCTTCGTGCCGCCGAACGGCATCTGCGCCTCGTCGTGCACGGTCGGCCCGTTGATGTGGCAGATCCCCGATTCGATCCGTCGCGCAACCGCCATCGCCCGTGCGACATCGCGGCTGAACACGCTCGCCGACAGCCCGAACTCGCTGTCGTTCGCGAGCGCGACCGCTTCGTCGTCGCTGTCCGCACGCAGAATCGCGACGACCGGTGCGAACGATTCCTCGCGGTAGAGCCGCATGTCGCGCGTCACACCGTCGACGATCGCCGGCTGCATCGTCGCGCCCTCGATCCGGCAGCCGAGCGGCAAACGCGCACCGTGCGCACGCGCATCCTCGACGAGCGACGCGGCACGCGCGGCGGCCGCCGCATCGACCATCGTGCCGAGCGGATGGCCGGCCCGCGGATCGCCGGCGACCAGCGTGCGCGCCTTCTCGGTCAACCGTTCGACGAGCGCATCGGCAATCGGCCGCGCGGCGATCACGCGCTCGGTCGACATGCAGATCTGCCCCTGGTTGAAGAACGCGCCGAATGCGATCGCGTCGACAGCCGCATCGAGATCCGCATCGTCGAGCACGAGCACCGGCGCCTTGCCGCCGAGTTCGAGCAGCACGGGTTTCAGGTGCGCGGCCGCATGGCGCGCGATGATGCGCCCGACGTGCGTCGACCCGGTGAAGTTGATCCGCTTTACGTGCGGATGCGCGATCATCCGCTCGACGAGTTCCGGTGCATCGGCCGCCGCGTGCGTGATCACGTTGACCACGCCCGCGCCGAGCCCGGCGTCATTCAGCACCGCGCCGATCAGCGCATGCACGCCCGGGCACGCTTCGGACGCCTTCAGCACGACCGTGTTGCCGCATGCGAGCGGCATCGCCAGCGCACGCGTGCCGAGGATCACCGGCGCGTTCCACGGTGCGATGCCGAGCACCACGCCGCACGGCACGCGCATCGCGAGCGCGAGATTGCCGGGCACGTCGGACGGGATCACGTCGCCGTCGATCTGCGTCGTCATCGACGCGGCCTCGCGCAGCATGTTCGCCGCGAGCGTCGCATTGAAGCCGAGCCAGCCGGGCGTCGCGCCGGTTTCGGCGACGCCCGTCGCGATGATCTCGTCGATGCGCGCGTCCATCAGATCGGCTGCCTTCAGCAGCCGGCGGCGCCGCTCGGTCGGCGCGAGCGCCGCCCACGCGGGAAACGCGCGGTGTGCGGCGTCGATCGCCGCGTCGACGTCGGCCGGGCCGGCCGCCGGCGCGCGCGACGCGAGCGCGCCCGTCGCGGGGTTGAATCGTTCGAAGGTTCGTCCGTCGCGGGCGGTACACCACTCGCCTGCGATCAGCATCCGTCTGTCGGTCATGTCGTCTCCTGCCTTGCCTGTCTCTTGCGGTTGCGTCGGCGCAATGTCAGCGCTTGTATGCCTGCAGGCCCGGCTTGATCGTCTTGTCGTCCAGGAACTGCTTCAGTCCCTGCTCGCGGCCGCGCTCCGGATCGCGCAGCTGCGCCTGGTCGAGCTTCGCGTACAGGTAATCCTCGCACTGCTCCCACGTGAGTTCGCGCGAACGCTTGAAGCCGTGTTTCGCCGCGCGCAGCACGACCGGATTCTTGTCCATCAGCCGCGCGGCGAGCGCGATCGTCGCGTCGCGCAGGCCGGCCAGCGGCACGCTGCTGTTCACGAGGCCCATGTCCGCGGCTTCCACGCCGGTGAACGTGTCGCCGGTCATGATGTAGTGCAGCGCGCGGCGATGCCCGACCGTGTCCGCCATCGCCTTGCTGACGAGGTTGCCCGGCGGGATGCCCCAGTTGATCTCCGACAGCCCGAACACCGCTTCGTCCGCCGCGATCGCGAGGTCGCACGCGACGAGCGGCGAGAACCCGCCGCCGAAGCACCAGCCGTTCACCATCGCGATCGTCGGCTTGTTGTACATCCGCAGGCGGCGCCATTGCCATTCCGATGCGTCGCGACGCACCTTTTCCTGCAGCGCGTCGGAGCCGCCGTCGATCTCGCGGAAATATTCCTTCAGATCCATGCCGGCCGTCCACGCGGCACCCGCGCCGGTCAGCACCAGCACCCTCGCCTCGTCGTCGAACTCGACCGCGTCGAGTACCTCCAGCATCTCCCGGTTCAGCGTCGGGCTCATTGCGTTGCGCTTCTCGGGGCGGTTCAGCGTCACCCACGCGATGCCGGCCTCCACGTTCACTTCAACGGTCTGCCAACGATTGTCGTACTTGCTCATGTCTGTTCCTGTCGTTCGTTCCTGTGCGATTCGGTGCGCAGCATTCCTGCTGCGAACGGCTTCATTTAATATCAGGCTACCTGATATTGCAAGCGGCACGAGCGCCGGTGTAAACCCGGAGCGTAAAGCGGGGGAAACGAAGAAATCGGGGAGCGGTCAGGCGACCGGCAAAGCGAACGCGGGCCGCACGGGCCCGCGTCGCGGAGGTTCGGGAAGGGGTCAGCCGCGCAGGTTGCGCGAGAACAGTTCGAGCGCGCGCTGCACGTGCGCGGCGTCGTCGGCGGAGATCTCGCCGAGCATGCGCGTCTCGAGCGGGCGCAGCACGGCTTCACATTCGCGCAGCATCGCCGCGCCTTCGTCGGTCAGCGTCAGCAGGATGATGCGGCCGTGCGACGGGTCGGCTTCGCGCGTGACGAAGCCGCGGGCGGCCATCACGCTCATCACCTCGTTCGCCGATTGCGGCGTGATCCACGAGCGCTCGGCCAGTTGCGCATTCGACGACGCGCCGCGCGCCTCGAGCACCGACAGCGCCGTGTATTGCGCGAGCGTGATGCCGAGCGGTGCCAGCGCGTCGGTCATATGCCGGCGCAGCAGCCGGTCGAGACCGCCGATCACATAGGTCAGGCGCTGCTGCACGCGCGCCTTCGGCTTGTCGCCCATCGCGCGGGTGGCATTCTTCGCAGCATTTTTCGGCTTCGCGGGCTTGGTCGGGGTGGAGCTCATGGTACGGGCGGGATGGGATTGCGGGCCATCTTACCAGCAGGGCGGGGGGCAAATTGCATAGCCGTGACATCGATCTCAACGCGCGCCCCATTTACGATTGACTCGTATAAGTACGAAGACATCCATCGATCTGCTAATCAAATTATCGAAAACCATCGATTTCCATCTTGAAAATTGCGCTGCACATCGGAGCGAGATAAAAGAACGTCTTCATTCCTCGCACGAGTCACCGATGAAGAACGCACAAGATCGCGAAATGGTTCGCCTGAGAGACATCACCGATCATGGCGGCACCGTCACCGAAGTCGCCGGTGATCTCAAGCATCTCGGCATTGGTGTGGCACTGGACGGCCATGGCGTGACGTGCCCGAAATGTGGTGGCGTTTTTCCGCTGCTGGCAAGCGGCCCGCGCACGCACCGTGGCCGCCTGGTCGGATATCGCGGCGACAAAACCGGCTGCGGTGCAATCGTCATTGGCCAGCGAACGGCGAGGGCAGAGTAAATGGAGATTTTTACCCAGGCCCGAACGCTGTCCATCTCCGGCGCGGCGTTACCCACCTACGGCATGGATGCGCTGCCGGTCTTTGTTCCAGTTCGGTTGCAAGGCATCGAAACCATTGGCCGTCTCGATGAATGCCGCTACCTCGTCACGTTGCGAACCGACGACGCCTATGCGTTCTCGCCGAGTCGTACGGCCGATCTCGATCTGGACAAGATGGTCGGCACCGAAGTGACCGTGTCGATCCAGCTCGAAGGCATAGGCCAGCCCATTCCTGGGCTGGCCGGTGTCGCCGGACTCGGCAACATCGGCGCGGGTACGCGCGAGATAACGGGGTTGGTTGAAGCCGCCCGGATCGCCGGACAGGATCGCGATTCGATTCTGTACGAACTGGAATTGCGGCCATGGCTCTATCGGGCGACGCTGACGCAGGACTGTCGCCTGTTTCAAGATATGACCGTCGTCGACATCACCGACGCGGTACTCTCGAAATATCCCTACCCCGTCGACAAGCGTTTGGGTGCATTTCGGGGCGTCTATCCGAAACGCGACGTGCAGCGGCAAGCATCGGAGACGGATTGGGCGTTCCTGCAACGCCTTTGGGAAGAATGGGGAATCTGGTGGTGGTTCGAGCACGACGGCGGCCATCATCGTCTGGTTCTGTGCGACTCGATGGGCGGTCACCCACCGCACGGCACGGCACGGCTTACGAGACGTTGCGCTATCTGCCGCCCGGCGGGCAGCGTATCGACGAGGAACACATTCACACGCTGTCCGTGACCAGCCGCCTTACGCCGGGCCGCGTGACCGTGACGGACTACGACTACACGCGCCCGCGCGCCAATCTCGCCGCTACTGTGGAAGACCCTCGCCCGACCGCAAGCGCCGACGGCGAACTTTACGGTTGGGGGGATTACAGTCAGCCGCTCGCGGGCGCGCAAGGGCTGACAGGTCAACCGAACGATACTGAGCGGGAGGCGCAACATTTCGCGCGCGTGCAGCTTGAGGCGCGACGCTGCGCGGGGCGGCGCGCAAACGGACGAGGGCATCTGCGCGGGCTCACGGTCGGGCATACCTTTACGTTGACCGGCTATCCGCAGCAGGCGGCAAACCGCGAATACCTCGTCGTATCGTGCGCGCTCGATATCGAGGAAGTCGCAGGACGCACCAGCAGCGCGCAGCCCTATCGCGTTGACGCTCAATTCGAACTGTTGCCGACGAACGAGCCGTTCCGACTGGAACGCAGCGTCCACAAGCCGATCCTGAGCGGGCCCGAGAAGGCGATTGTGGTCGGGCCGGCCGGACAGGAAATCTGGACGGACCAATACGGCCGGGTCAAGGTGCAATTCGCATGGGACCGGCAGGGCCGGCAGGGCCGGCACGACGAGCATTCCGGTATCTGGTTGCGGGTGCTGTCACCATGGCAGGGCGTGGACATGGGCGCGACGTTCATCCCGCGCGTCGGTCATGAAGTCGCGGTGTCACACTACTATGGCGACCCGGATTTGCCGGTGATTATCGGCAGTGCCGTCAACGCATTCCGCCAGCCTGCGTTGGACCTGCCGCACAATCAGGCGCTGTCGGTGCTGCGCGGCAAGGAACTCCACGGCACTGCATCCGGCCACGTGGCTATCGACGATACGCGGGAGCAAATTCAGACGCAGATTGCCAGCGACGCAGGCACGTCGATGCTGAGTCTCGGCAACCTTCGGCGCATCACTCGAAAGAAGGGTCGTGCCGATGCGTGCGGCAAAGGCTTCGATCTTCGCACCGACGACTGGGGTGTTGTCCGGGCGTTGAAGGGTTTGTTCGTGTCGACGGACGGTCAACCGGGCGGCCCGGGTCACGCGAAGGACGCCAAAGAGGCAATGGGCCGGCTGACGCAGGCGCGCGAGCTACAGGAAAGCCTGACGGATTTGGCGCAACAGCACAACACACAACAACGTGGCGCAGACCAGAGCGACGTAGCCCGTGCGATCAAGGCGCGTAACGATGCGATTCGGGGCAATACGTCTGCCGGCCCGGACGATTTCCCGGAACTTGCCGAAGCCGATATCGTGCTGGCCGGGCCGGCGGGTATCAGCCTGGCGGCCGAGCGTAGCGCCCATATTGCGAGCGGTGAGGACGTTGCCGTGACGAGCGGCCGGCATGTCGGGATTGCCGTGGGGCGTTCGTTGTTCGCGAGCGTATCGAATGCGTTCTCTCTGTTTGTGCACAAGGCAGGCATGACACTCGTTGCCGCCGCGGGGAAAGTGCGGATCGAGGCGCGGAACGACGGTGTTGACGTGACCGCCAAGAAGACAATCCAGATCACAAGCATGACTGACAGTATCCATCTGCATGCGGCAGAGGAAATCGTGCTGCACGCCGGCAGTACCGAGGTACGCATCAGCGATCAGGGGTATGTGGTGCGAACAGCGGGCGAGCACACGATCTTTGCAGGCAGTCATCAGACAGACGAAGCGCAGGTGCGACCAATACGCCTGCCGGTCACGCCCGACAATCCGGGGCAGTATGCGGCGCACTTCGTGCTGTTGGAGCACGACAGCGGGTTTGCACTGCCGAACCAGCCGTACCGGGTCACGCTCGACAACGGACGCGTGATAGAGGGCGTGAGTAACGCGCTGGGCGAAACGGATGTGGTGACGAGCCACGACATCGCGTTCGGCACGGTGGAGCTGCTGGCGGCGAGCGATCCGGACAAGGTGATTGCGGTGAACCGGGCAGCCGTCGTGCGCGACAACACGACGCCTTACACCGCCCGAGCGCCGAACGCCGACAAACGCACCACAACGATCAAGGGCAAGAAGGTCAGCACCCCGGAACAGGGGGCGACGTCCGAGAATCAGCCGGCCGCGTTCGCGACCTGCGACCCGCTCAACTTCGGGTTGCGCTTCCATCACTTCATCGACGGGGCTAAACAGAGCGATACGCCCCCCGATATGCCGATACGCCGGGATGTTGAGTATCCGGTGACGAAGGCTTATACGGCGACGATCAAAAAGGCGCTCAAGGGGATCGAGTGGGGCAGGTTCAATACGTTGAGTGGCGAGATATCAAGAAGCCTAAAGGCAAATATCGCGCTCGCGGTTGAAAATATACTGAGCAGCGCCCTTGGCGCAGGGCCATTTGGGTTACCCAAGGGCCTGTTAGGCGATCCGACTGGATCAAATGGCGCAACCCCCAAGATAAATATCGTTAATGAAAAGGAGGGGAAATCCAAATACAACATGCGCCCGGATGTCAGCGCGTCATTTATCGGCATACCCTGGGTAATCGCTATCCAAGAGAGAGAAATAACGAAGATCGTTGCATCGTCGAGCAATGCAGCTGCCTTGGACGGCACCCTGAAGGCCTTCGCGGATCTGCTTTATCACGAAGCGCGACATTGCCAGCAAACATTCTGGATGATTGCCTTGCTTCAACAACATCCGAGCGACTATGCGATGTTCTCGCAGGCAATGCAGGTGTATGGAGACAGTATGCGAAAGGATGTCTTTGATGCGGCCGAAAAGACGCGACTTCCAGATGACGCGCGGGTAATGGCGGGGCTGCATCGCATGTTGGTTTTTCACTATTACTGGATGATTTCGCACATGCAAAATCAGGCGGGCGGAGCCTATGTGAAGTCCGACGTGCCGATTGCACAGGCCGAGGTGTGCAAGCTGTTGAGAGTGTCGCCAGAAACGGCGGCCAAGATGGTGAATTTCGAAGATGGATACCGGAGCCAGTTACATGAAGAAGATGCTTATGCGTGTGCGGAGGTGGTGCAAGCCTATTGGGACCGTCCTGATCGTGCTTTCGTGCGCAACCCCGGTACATGCACAGGAGAATACAATGCTTCACTTAACGCCATTGGGGGAGGGATTTGAAATGCAGACGACAGACGAAGAGCAACGTGTCGTGCTGCGCACCATTCTCGAATCAGCAATGGCAATCCTGCGCGATGATGCGCCATACGATCCGAAACATATTGTCTTTGGGACAAACTACACGACGTGGACGCACCACCCTGCAAAAGGGTTTCTTTATAAGTACGCAAATCGTGCGCTGCGTGGGACGGAGATTGAGTTTTCCACTGGCGACGATCCGGAGGACTACAGCGACAATCGAGATAAGGCGAAAATTGTCCCGGCCGGGGTAAGAATAGTCGTTGATTCAAGGGTTGCCAGCTTGCCGGACACGGAAATCAAGTCGCTTCTCCAGCTAGAGGACTATTGGATTAATCATCGCGGGAATCGTCGATATGGGAATGAAATAAGGACGCGCACCCCCGATGCTCCCAATTTGCAGTCCTTTCGCTACCGCTCAAAAGATATTCCGGGCAGTAAATTTCCGATCGATGTCGATCTTGGTTACATCAATCCGATAGATGGATCATTTCCGCAGCAATTGTGGATAGTCGAGATACGCCGCGTATACAAAATCTTGACGCCTGAGGAACGCAAGCAACGCCGCCTTGAAGAGCGGCAGGCGAAACGTCAGAAATACGGCGAAATGAACCTGCGCACAGGCATGCTGTGTCCCGAGACGGGGTTGTGGGAGGGATTCACCACGATTTCCAGCTCCCACCCATTGGTGGTCTACAAGGGGCGAAAATTCCCCACGGTCCGTACGTTAACGCCTCAAGAGGAACGCCAACAGCGGCGGGCCACCGAGCACGTAGCGGGTCGGTGGATGTGGTTGCGAGAGCCGCACGATCATCCGGTATGGTGGATGCAGGACGACCCGGAATCCGATCAAGCATGAACCGGAAAGACGGGGCCGATCGGTAATTTCGTGTTCGAGGCATATCTACCGACCAAATCGTGCTCTTGTGCGCCTGCCGATGAACACCCGCCGTCGCCCCGTCATTCACCGCGTGCGCTTCCCCGCAAACCGCACGGTCGGCAACCCCGCATGCCGTGTCTGCGCGACGAACACACCGCCGGCATCGGCATCGCTCGCCAGCGCGTCGTCGCTCAACCCAACCCGCGCACTCGTCACGTACAGCCGGCCTTCGCCATCAAGCGTCACGCAGCTCGGCTGCGCGGTCGGCACCGCCACGCGGTCCGTCTCAACACCGTCCGGCCCGTAACGCACCACCCGCCGCCCGCCCCACTGCGCGTTCCACAGTCCGCCGTCGCGATCCATCGTCGAACCGTCCGGATCGCCGTCCGCATCGGTCAACCGCGCGAACGGCCGCACGTTGGCGACGTCGCCGCCCGCGCGGTAATCGCACACGAAAATCTCGCGCACCATCGAATCGCAGAAGTACATCTTCGTGCCGTCCGGCGAGAATGCAATGCTGTTCGCGATCGCGGCCGCAGGCAGCGCAAGCCGTTCGAGCGTGAGGTCCGGATTGAGCCGGTAGAACCCGCCGACCGCGCGCGGCGGCTCGCCGCCTTCGTCCTTCATCCCGAACACGAACGCACCGAACGGATCGCAGCGCCCGTCGTTCAGGCGCGTCGGCAATTCGGGTTCGACGTCGACGATCCGCGTGAATGCGCCGCTGCGCAGATCAAAAAACGCGAGATGCGTCGCGAGCCCGACGAGCAGCACGTCCGGGTCGTTCGTCAGCGCGAAGCACGCGAGCCGCTCGGGCATCGGCCACTGCGCAAGATCCGAGCCGCCCGCGCGACAGCGCCACAGTCGCGCGCCTTCGATGTCCGTCCAGTACAGCGCGTGCGTCGCGTCGCACCACGTCGCACCTTCGCCGAGCATGTTGCGGCTGTCGACCAGCAGCGCCGCCGCGCCCGGATGAATCTGTTGCATGCCGTCTCCCGATATCTGTCGCATTTGCAGGCGGCCACGCATTCGTCAGATCTTCATCGCGCGCCGCTGGTTGCGACGATACTGGTCGAACAGCACCGCGAGCAACAGAATTCCGCCGCGTATCAGATATTGGTAAAAGGTCGGCACGTTCAGGAGGCTCATCGCGTCCTGCACGGAGCCCATGATCAGCACGCCGACCAGCACGCCGGAGATCGTCGCGACGCCGCCCGTCAGCGACACGCCGCCGAGCACGCACGCGGAGATCACGCCGAGTTCGAGCCCGACCGACGTCTTCGGATCGCCAAGGCTCATCCGCGACGCGAGCATCACGCCGGCGAAGCCGGTCACGAGCCCCTGCAGCACGAACACCGCGATCTTGATGCGCATCACCGGCAGCCCCGCGAGCAGCGCGGCCTCGCCGTTACCGCCGACGGCCAGCACGTTCTTGCCGAACACCGTCTTGCGCAGCAGGAAGCCGAACACGACGAAGCCGACGATGTTGCTCCAGATCGGATACGAGATGCCGAGGAACGACCCGCCGCCGAGATCGAAGAAGCGTTCCTCGGAGATCATCACCGCGTCGCCGTTCGACGTGATGAACGCGAGGCCGCGCACGACTTCCATCATCGCGAGCGTGACGATCAGCGAGTTGATCCGCCAGCGCGCGATCAGCACGCCGTTGACGAGCCCGACCGCACCGCCCGCGAGCACGCCGGCCGCGATGCCGAGCACGACGCTGTGCGTCGCGGTGATCAGCGTCGACGCGACGACGCCCGAGAACGCGACGATCGACGCGACCGACAGGTCGACTTCGCCGAGCGCGAGCACGAACATCATCGTCACCGCGATCGAGCCGATCAGCGTGACCGACAGCAGCAGGCCCTGGATGTTGCGCGGCGTGAGGAAGTCCGGCACGGTCAGCGACAGCGTCGCGAACAGCACGAGAAACACCATCACGATGCCGGAGCGGTTGATCAGTTGCCACACGCCGCCGCGCGCTCGCGCGGGCGCGGCCGTGGCATCCGGGGGCGGGGAAGTGCGTTGGGGTTGCATTGCCTGGCTCATAACGTTTGCATTCCGGTTGACTGCTGGCCGCTAGCGCGGCAGTGCGAGCTTGATCAGCGTGTCGGGCGTCGCCTGCGCCTTCGCCACCTCGCCCGCGATCCGTCCTTCCTTCATCACGATGATCCGGTCCGACACGCCGATCACCTCGGCCAGATCGCTCGACACGATGATCACGGTGCGGCCCGCTTCCGCGAGTTCGTAGAACAGGTTGTAGATTTCCGCACGCGCGCCGACGTCGATGCCGCGCGTCGGCTCGTCCATCAGGAACACGTCGATGCGCTCGGCCAGCCAGCGCGCGAGCACGACCTTCTGCTGGTTGCCGCCCGACAGCGCGCCGATCGGCGTGTCGCCGTCGCGGGTCTTGATCGCGAGACGCTCGATGTATTTCTGCGCGAGCTCGCGTTCGCGCCGCGCATCGAGCAACATGCGCGCCGGGCTGAAATGACGGCGCGCGCTGATGTTCAGGTTGTCGGCTACCGACGCGATCGCGACGATGCCTTCCTGCTTGCGGTCCTCGGGGCACAGTGCGATGCCGGCGCGTACCGCATGACGCGGGCTCGCGAACGCGACGCGCTTGCCGCCCAGCTCGATGTGCCCGCCGCTCGGGCGCGCCGCGCCGTACAGCAGCTTCATCAGCTCCGAGCGGCCCGCGCCGACAAGGCCGAAGAAGCCGACGATCTCGCCGCGCCGCGCGACGAACGACACCGGCTCGGACAAGCCCGGCCCCGTCAGTTCCTTCGCCTCGATCAGCACGTCGCCGGCCGCGCGCGGCCGGTAGCCGTACACGTCCTCGATCGAGCGGCCGACCATGCAGCCGATCAGCCGGTCGCGGTCGAGGTCGGCGACCGATTCGAACGTCTCGATCCGGTGGCCGTCGCGGAACACCGTCACGCGGTCGCACAGCGCGTCGACCTCCTCCATCCGGTGCGTGACGTAGATGATCGCGCGGCCTTCCGCGCGCAGCGAACGGATGATCCGGAACAGCTGCGTCGTCTCGCGCGCGGACAGCGAACTGGTCGGTTCGTCGAATGCGATCACGCGCGCGTCGCGCATCAGCGCCTTGCCGATCTCGATCATCTGGCGCTGGCCGATCGACAAATACTTCACCGGGATGTCCGGATCGATGTGCTCGCCGAGCCGCTCCAGCGCATCGAGCGCGCGCACCGCGAGCGCGCGCTCGTCGACCACGCCGAGCCGGCTCGGCAGCTGGCCGAGCATCAGGTTCTCCGCGACCGTCAGCTCGGGCACCAGATGCAGTTCCTGGTAGATGATCGCGATGCCGGCTTCGAGCGCGGCGCGCGTCGACGCGAAGCGCTGCACCGTGCCGTTCAGCGTCAGCGTACCGGCCTGCGGCTGGTTCACGCCGGACAGCACCTTCAGCAGCGTCGACTTGCCCGCGCCGTTCTCGCCCATCAGCCCGTGCACCTCGCCCGCGCGCACCGACAGCGACACGCCGTCGAGCGCGCGCACGCCCGGGAACGTCACCGTGATGCCGTCGAGCGCGAGCAGCGCGCCGCCCGGAGGCGGCGTGGCGGTTTCGGCGTCGTTGCCGGGCACCACCGTCATCGTCTGCATCGTCATTGCGTCTGCGCCCCGCACGCTCAGATGCCGAGTTCGGTGCGCACGGCCTGCCAGTTCGCGCGCGTCATCAGCTTGCCGCTCGTCTGCGTGTCGGCCGGCGGCGTCTTGCCGTTGCGGATCCAGTCGACGAGGTTCTGCGTGCTGTCCTTGCCGTGGTTCGTCGAGCTGACCGCGATCGTCCCGTAGAAGCCAGTCGGCTCCTTCTTCTGGAATTCGGCGAACGCCTCGCCCGCGCCGTTGATGCCGACGCCGATCACGTCGGCCGCCGGAATGTGCAGCTGCTCGGTCGCGCGGACCGCGCCGAGCACGGTTTCCTCGTTCAGTGCGTAGACCACCCATTTCTTGATGTTCGGATGGCGCGCGAGCACGGGCGCTGCCGCGCTGAAGCCGCCTTCGTCGTCGGTCGTCTTCTGCGGCGCGTCGAAGATGTTCTCCTTGCGGAAACCGTTCGCGAGCAGCGCCTGCGTCGCACCGTCGGTGCGCAGCTTCGCGGTCGGCAGCTCGTAGTTGGTGATGCGCAGCGCGCCGACTTCCTCCGGCTTCCAGCCGCGCCGCTTCATCTCGTCGGAGATCGCCTGGCCGACCTGATTACCGATCTTGATCGCCGACATCCCGAGGTGCGGCACGTTCGGCAGCGGCTTGCCGGTCGAGTCGACGAGCTGGTCGTCGACGGTCACGAACTTCATGTTGTAGCGCTTCGCGCGCGCGGCGATCGCCGGCCCGAGACGCACATCGGGCGCGCAGATCACGAAGCCCTGCGCGCCTTGCGAGCCGAGGTTGTCGATCGCGGCCAGCACCTTCTCGCCGTCCGGCGTGCCGATCTTCACGACCGAGAAATTCTCCTTCTGGCCGAGCGTGGCGGCCGCGTTCTGCTCGTTGATGAACCATGCCTGCTCGGGCATCTTCACCAGGAAGCCGATCTTCAGCGGCGCGTCGGCGTGAGCGGCGCCCGTCATCCCGAGCGGCGCGATGCAAAGCGCGGCCAGCAGCGCGCGCAGGGTGTGTCGGCGAATCGTGCGGTTCATGCGTGTCTCCTTGTATTGGCTTGGGTCTTCAACTTCCGTCGTACGCGCTCGCGGTGGAGCGCGCCGGCATGGTGTCAGCGGCCGAACGCGTCGGTCCCGACGCGCCGCCCGAACAGGAATGCGTCGGCGACGAGCCGCAACGGCCGCACGTCGACGTCGCTTTCGCCGCGCGCGATCAGCGCGCGGAACTGCGCATACAGCGCCGGATACTCGCGCTGCGGCCCGATCTCGACGGGCTCGCCGCCGATCGACAACTGCGCGCCGCCGCGGCTGATCGCAAGCACGCCGTCCGACGTGTCGACCGCGATCTCCCATTGCTCGACGGGGCCGTGCCGCCAGTCGAATTCCGCACGCACGGGCACGCCGTCCGTGTCGGCACAGTCGAGTTCGGCTGCGATCGGCATCTGCGCGTCGCTCGGCACATAGAGCGTCGCTTCGCGCAGCACCAGTTCGCGCGGCAGGATCCGCGTCACGATCGACAGCGCGTTGATGCCGGGATCGAACACGCCGAGGCCACCGGGCTCCCAGATCCACTGCTGCCCCGGATGCCAGCGCCGCACGTCCTCCTTCCAGCGCACCTGCACCGCGCGGATCGTGCGCGTCGCGAGCCACGCGCGCGCCGGCTCCACCGCGCTCGCACAGCGCGAATGCCAGGTCGCGAACAGCGTGAGGCCGCGTTCGCGCGCGAGCGCGTCCAGCGCGGCCACTTCGCCGAGCGTCGCGCCCGGCGGCTTCTCGAGCATCACGTGCTTGCCGGCTTCGAGCGCGGCGCGTGCCTGTGCATAGCGCACCTGCGGCGGCGCGCACAGCGACACCGCATCGAGCTCGGGCTCGGCGGCCAGCAGCGCGGGCAGATCCTGATAGTTGCGCACGCCGCTGACTTCCGCGTGGCGGCTCGCGCAAGCGGTCAGCGCGAAGCCCGGTTCGGCGGCGATCGCCGGCAAATGCTGGTCGCGCGCGATCTTGCCGATCCCGATCACGCCCAGCGAAATCACCTTGCTCATCTGCGTTCCTCCTTCGCCACTCGCTCAGTGCGCCCAGCGCAGCACGAGCGGATCGAGCCGGCGCGCGATCGCGATCAGCTCCGCACGCGTGTCCGGATGCAGTTCCGGCATCGGATGCCGCGGCCGCTCGCACGCGATCACGCCGCCTTCGCGCATCAGCGCCTTCGCGGTGAGGATCCCGGACTGGCGGTTCTCGTGATTGATCAGCGGCAGCCACGCCTGATAGCGCGCGAACGCATCGTCGTGCCGCCCTTGGCGGAACGCTTCGAGGATCGGCCGGATGCCGTCCAGAAACCCGCCGCCCGTCATCGCGCCGGTCGCGCCGGCATGCAGGTCGGCGAGCAGCGTGATCGCCTCCTCGCCGTCCCACGGCCCTTCGATCGCATCGCCGCCGAGCCGGATCAGCTCGCGCAGCTTGTTCGCCGCACCCGGCGTCTCGATCTTGAAGTACGCGACCTGCTCGATCTCGCGCGCCATCCGCGCCAGGAACGGCGCGGACAGCGCGGTGCCGCTCGCGGGCGCGTCCTGGATCATGATCGGGATGGCGATCGCATCCGACACCCGCGCATAGAAGTCGAAGATCTGCGCTTCGGGCACGCGGAACGTCGCGCCGTGATACGGCGGCATCGCCATCACCATCGCGGCGCCGAGCTGCTGCGCGCGCAGGCTGCGCGCCGCGCACACCTGCGTGCTGTAGTGCGACGTCGTGACGATCACCGGCACGCGGCCGGCGACGTGTTCGAGGATCGTGCGCGTGAGCACGTCGCGTTCGTCGTCGGTGATCGCAAACTGCTCGGAGAAGTTCGCGAGGATGCACAGCCCGTCCGAGCCCGCGTCGATCATGAAGTCGACCGCGCGCTTCTGGCTCGCGAGGTCGAGCTCGCCGGTATCGGAAAACGTCGTCGGGACGACGGGGAAGATGCCGCGATAGCGCGGCGTGCTGCTCGATGTCATGGTTCGGTCCTGCGTCGGCCTCGAGGCGAGGCCATCAAGCGTTCACGGTTTCACATCACCCACTTCGCGTGGCGCGGACGGTTGCCCGCGCCGCGCCTTGCGCTCAATGCGAATGGCTCGGCACGTCCGCGCCGCGCGTGCCGACCAGGAAGTCGAGGTCGCACCCCTCGTCCGCCTGCAGCACGTGATCGATATACAGCCGCGCATAGCCGCCCTTGCCGAGCTGCCCGGCCACGCCCGGCGCCGCGGTCGGATCGACATCCGACAAACGGCGCTGCAGTTCGTCATCCGTAATGTCCAGATGCAGCGTGCCGGCTTCGCAGTCGAGCTCGATCCAGTCGCCGTTGCGCACCGCGGCGAGCGGCCCGCCCGCGGCCGCTTCCGGCGCGACGTGCAGCACGACCGTCCCGTACGCGGTGCCGCTCATCCGCGCATCGGAGATCCGCACCATGTCCTTCACCCCCTGGCGCAGCAGCTTCGGCGGCAGTCCCATGTTGCCGACCTCGGCCATGCCCGGATAACCGCGCGGCCCGCAGTTCTTCAGCACCAGCACGGAGCTGGCATCGACGTCGAGCGCTTCGTCGTTGATCGTCGCCTTGTAGTGGTCGAGGTTCTCGAACACCACCGCGCGGCCGCGATGCTTGAGCAGCTCGGGGCTCGCCGCGGACGGCTTCAGTACCGCGCCGCGCGGCGCGAGATTGCCGCGCAGGATGCAGATCCCGCCGTCCGCGATCAGCGGGCGGTCGAGCGGGCGGATCACCTCGTCGTCGTAGTTCGGCGCTTCGCGCACGTTGTCCCACAGCGACTTGCCGTTCACCGTCAGCGCATCCGGGTGCGGCAGCAGCCCGCCTTCGCCGAGCCGGCGCAGCACGGCCGGCAGGCCGCCCGCGTAATAGAACTCCTCCATCAGGAAGCGCCCCGACGGCATCAGGTCGACGATCGTCGGCGTGTCGCGGCCGATGCGCATCCAGTCCTCGAGTTCGAGCGGCACGCCGATGCGGCCCGCGATCGCCTTCAGGTGGATCACGGCGTTGGTCGAGCCGCCGATCGCCGCGTTCGCGCGGATCGCGTTCTCGAACGCGGCGCGCGTCAGGACCTTCGACAGCACGAGCCCTTCGAGCGCCATCTCGACGATGCGGATGCCGGACATGTGCGCGAGCACGTAGCGGCGCGAATCGACGGCCGGAATCGCCGCGTTGTGCGGCAGCGCAACGCCGAGCGCCTCGGCCATGCACGCCATCGTCGAAGCCGTGCCCATCGTGTTGCAGGTGCCGGCCGAGCGCGACATGCCGGCTTCGGCCGACAGGAAGTGGTGCAGGTCGATCTCGCCCGCCTTCAGCGCTTCATGCAGCTGCCACACGGCCGTGCCGGAACCGATGTTCTTGCCTTCGAGCTTGCCGTTCAGCATCGGGCCGCCCGACACGACGATCGCCGGCACGTCGCAGCTCGCCGCGCCCATCAGCAGCGCGGGGGTCGTCTTGTCGCAGCCGGCCAGCAGCACGACCGCATCGATCGGATTGCCGCGGATCGCTTCCTCGACGTCCATCGACGCGAGATTGCGCGTGAGCATCGCCGACGGCCGCAGGTTCGATTCGCCGTTCGAGAACACCGGGAACTCGACCGGGAAGCCCCCGGCTTCGGAGATCCCGCGCTTCACGTGCTCGGCGAGCTTGCGGAAGTGCGCATTGCATGGCGTCAGTTCGGACCACGTGTTGCAGATGCCGATGATCGGCCTACCGTCGAACTCGTGATCGGGGATGCCCTGGTTCTTCATCCAGCTTCGGTACATGAAGCCGTTCTTGTCGTTCGTGCCGAACCATTGGGTGGAGCGCAGCCTGGGTTTTGTTGCCGACATCGTCAGTCCTGTGGTGACGGGATACCGACGCAGTCTAGGGAGAATTTTGATAACTCGCTAATGACGTTTTAGGCGATTACGATATCCATTTCGATATCGATATAAACCCGTACGATGACCGAAGCCAGCCCGTGGGGAAACCGCAGCCGCCTGAAAACCCGCCAGCTCCTGCTGGTCGTCGCGCTCGCCGACGAAGGCAGCATTCATCGCGCGGCGGCCGCGCTGAACATGACGCAGCCGGCCGCATCCAAGCTGCTGCGCGAGCTCGAGGAATCGATCGGCGCGGTGCTGTTCGAGCGCCTGCCGCGCGGGATGCGGCCGACGCTGTACGGCGACGCGCTGATCCGCCACGCGCGCGCGGCGCTCGGCAGCCTCGACCAGGCGCGCGAGGAGCTGGCCGCGCTGAAGGCCGGCCATCTCGGGCACGTGGCGGTGGGTGCGATCACGTCGCCGGGGCTGCGGCTCGTGCCGCCGGCCGTCGCCGCGGTGAAGGGCACGCATGCGAACGTGCGGGTATCCGTCGAGATCGACACGAGCAACGCGCTGCTCGAACACCTCGCGCAGGACAAGCTCGACATCGTGCTCGGCCGGCTGTCCGCCGAACACGACAAGTTGCACCTGCGCTACGAGGCGCTGACCGGCGAGCCGGTCGCCGCGGTCGTGCGGCCCGGCCATCCGTTGCTCGCGCAGGCGCCGCTGTCGCTCGCCGACGTGCAGCGCGCCGCGTGGGTCATGCCGCCGGCCGGCAGCGTGCTGCGCCACCGCTTCGAGCTCGTGTTCCAGCGCGCGAGCCTCGCGCCGCCGGCGAATGTGGTCGAAACCGCCGCGCTGCTGTTCATCACGCAGCTGATCGAGCAGAGCGACATGATCGCGGTGCTCGCGGAAGATGTCGCGCTGTACTACGCGCGACACGGGATCGTCTCGGTGCTGCCGCTGCAGATGGATTGCCGGATGGACGATTTCGGGATCATCACGCGCACCGACCGGCTGCATTCGCCGGCCGTCGCGGTGATGGCGGAGGCGATCCGCGCGGCCGCGCGGGACGTGTACGGGATCGGGTTGTGAGGCGGCGGCCTCGGGTTCATGTGGGCCGCCTGCCCGTTGAAGGGCTCCTTATCGGTATGGTGAATCCGTGAATTTTTCCTTTATTTTCAATTACTTATGCATTTCATGCCTGCGCGTACGGATGGCTGTCCTGATTCCAGAAAAAGAAAAGGAGCCGCGCGGCCCCTGTTCTCATCGTTGACACAACAACCTCTTAGCTACCTGCCGCACGCCTGAAGCGTCGCGCCCAGTGTAGAAGCTCCAGTTCCGCCTTTTAGCCTGCCCTACGACCTACACTGACAGAGCCATCAGAGCTGTCCTGACGACGTTCTGAACCGGCGGCCCCCCATGCCTGAATCAATGCAGCCCGCGACTGCGCACGGGCGGCGCTTCAAATCCTCTTATCCACGCGCCCTCCTGCGTACTGAACACCGCCCAAGGTCCATCGTGCTCGGAAGACTCACGACACACACCCAGCCGCGCTATGGCCGTCTGATACAGGCGGTCGAATCCCGTCCATAGGAACACCCGGATTAGTCTATCCGCTCGTATTTGGACCAAGTTTGTCTGAGTGGGACTAACCGTGGGCGGTTCGCCAAAATCCTATCCATTAGGGATGGTGGCAAAGTAAATTCCGATCCATCGCCGTCTCCCCTTTGAAGCAGTAGGTAATCCTTCCCCCAGATAAAGTCTGGAACCGGTGAGTCAAAAGTTGTTATTGCCAAAAGTTTATTGTCTTTGTTGTCGTAAAGTCTGGCGACAAATACATAGTCTATGATGTTAAACGGCTGCTCACTAAATGTCTCATGAGTGATAAAGCACATCGTGGCATAGTATTTTTTGTCAGGGGAGATTGACTTTTGGCAGTCCTCCCCCATAGGGCTTCGGTCAAACCCCCACATGTAACAAGCCCATGCACCCAGGGCGACAAGTAGTATTACTTTGCGCCGACTCATAGGAACACCCGGATTGACTTATCGAGACGAACAAATTTCTTATCTGAAAAAATAATGAAGTCCCCGCCCCGCTTATGCTTTTTTTGCCACTCCCGGAAGTCACTATTGCGCACCGGATAATAAAGGTTTCTTTTTTTCCTTACGTCTCCGACGGCCACTGGATAATTAAGTTGCGGGATTCGAGAATCTCGCGAACTGACAAACGAGTATGGAACTACAATGATTCCGTTTTCGCCCCAATGACCCAAGTATTGCGATGACTTACCCGCATCAGCCTCAAAGGTGTATCCATCTTTTACATAAACAAAAATGCCAATTATGTCAACGCATCTACTCCGGCTGCGTTCGTCAATGTAGAAGTTGGCTTGCGCAACTGCCGCGCAGATGTTGAAACTTCCAAGAGAGGCAAATAAATCATCCGGCACCCCCTTGTTTTCTTCGGTGAAGTACATGAACGACTTTATTTTATCCGCCAAGCCTCCGTCAACCGTTGCCCGTTGAAACTGAAACATTTCGTGCATCATCCTCACGTCATCTTTAAAAACTTCCGCCGTTCTAAAGAAGCCGTAGTGATCGTAGTATGCGGACAAGCTCTCCCTTAATATTTTGAGTGCATCGGGCGAATAAATGCCGACCTCAATTAGCTGGTCATACTTTTCTTTCGCTCTCCGGTGCTTCAAAACCCAGTCTAACTTGACGATTGAGTAGTCGTACATGTCATCCGCATACGGCTTCCCGTTCTGGTCAATCGCATGTTTTTGATCATCCGAACTGGTTGAATAATTAAGCCTGCCAGCAAACCATCGCTCCATCAGCTTTGCGCCGACCGGCATCATTTCCCGGCGCATAGCGTCCGGAATCTCTTGAATGTCGAAGGGGGGAATGGTCGGTTCGACTTTGAGCGGAGGTTTGGGCTTTGGCGGATCGGGGGTATCCAGCCATCTCTTGAATCGTGAAAAAGCGTTACCAATCCTTTCGAAGTCGTCGGCCATCTTGTCCAGCGAATCCCGCTTGGGTGCCGAAGCCGGTTTGGGTGCCGGTGGTTTGGGCGGCTCTGGGGGCAATGGCGGGGCTGCGTCCATCGAGAGCTTGGCTTCATCCACGATGCGCGCGCCGTCCTGTTTTCGCCATCGCCAAAGCATCTTGTTTATTTCGTAGTAGGACAGTAACTCTGACATGTGCTCTCCAAAAATCGAACAAAGAATCTAGGTTAGATTTGAGTTTCACTCGCGGGCTGCTGTTCTTGCAAGCCGAATACCCAAACCCAGAGCGTTATGCATAAGTCAGTCGAGTCCTTCGCGTAGCGCACGTAACGTGTCAGCAGCGGTAAGCACTTTGTCGAGACTGCGCCAGATGGTTTTGGCGCCGGGCTCGCCGTCGCTCTTGCGACCGAGGAAGCCGCCGATTTGAGCAATCAGCCGTACGACCTCGTTCACCGTGGGCGCCTTGGTCGGCATTTTCTTTTTTGCGCGCAGATGAGCACCACGAATTTCATCTGGATCGAAGAACAAGGTGGCATCCAGATCCGGGCAGGTTCCGCCTTTGCACATCAGATAGGTGACGCGCCACGCCACAACCATGAACAAGGCCAGCACACGCTCGATCCGGTCGACGGCGGCCATTTATCTACAGAATACCTCTCACTCTCAACGCCACCTGACTATTGTTATCAGTTTCACACACCGCCGATTTTCTAGATAATCGATCTTTATTTAATTTTCAGCTCCGGCTTTTCCAACAAAAAAGGCCGCTATCGACAGCCAGAAGTAACACCAGTGGGTAGCACTAGACGACCTAGCGTCACCCCATACAACCAATAATTTGACTCGGGCCCTGCCTAATAACAATTGATTATTTGCACGTCTTCTCCCTGGCGCGCGTCACGCGGCCGCGACCTCGATCACCGGCTCGCACCGGATCGGGAAATTCACCGAATTCGCCACATAACACTTCGCATGCGCGTCGTGATGCAGCCGCTCGGCGAGCGCACGATCGTCGCCCGCACGGATCGTCACGTGCGGATGCAGCACGATTTCCGCGAAGCGGCCCGCTTCGGCGCTGTCGAGCATGGTCCCTTCCGCATCGTCGACATACGCAAGCACGCGGATGCCCGCATCCGAACACAGATGCAGATACCAGAGCTTGTGGCACGCCGATGCCGACGCCAGCAACAAATCTTCCGGATTCCAGCGCGCGGCGTCGCCGCGAAACGCGGCATCCGACGAACCCGGAATGTCCGGCTTCGAACCCGCGCGGATCACATGATCGCGGCCATATTCGCGATAGCCCGACGTGCCGGTTCCGCGGTTGCCGGTCCACTCCACTGCCACGCGATACTTGTGTTCGCCATGCGCCATCTCGCTCTCCTCTGCTATCGGATGTGAGGCCGCCATTGTGGCACCGGAATGCCGTTTGGTATACCATTATTCCAAAATGAGGACTCTAGGGCATGGAAGGCAGACTCGATTCCACGGCGGACACGGTGGCCGCATCGCTGCGGGAAATGATCATCAACGGCGAGTTGCAGGCAGGCGAGCGGCTCGTCGAGCGCGACCTCGCCGAACACTTCGGGATCAGCCGGATTCCGATGCGCGAGGCGATCCAGCGTCTGGAGCGTGAAGGGCTGCTGGACATCTTCCGCAATCGCGGCGCGGTCGTGCGGATGCTGAGCGCGGCCGACGTGCAGGAAATCTACGACATGCGCGCGCTGCTCGAAGGCGACGCGATCTACCGCAGCGTGAAGCGGATCGACGACGAAACGCTCGCGCGCGCCGAACTCGTGCACCGGCTGCTCGGCGAATCGAGCGTGCCGCGCCGGCAAGGCGAGCTGAACCGGGAGTTCCATGCGCTGCTGTATTCGTGTTGCGGCAATGAGCGACTGCCGAAGGCGATCGCGGAATTGCGCAGCCAGGTCGAGCGGTACGAGCGGCTGCAGGCGACGCTGCTCGCGGATACGCCATCGTTCCAGGTCGAGCACGAAGCCATCCTGCAAGCCTGCCGCGAACGCAATGCTCGCGGCGCACGTGCGATGACGGTCGCGCATCTCCAATCCGCCCGACGCATCGTGATGCGGCTCGTCGAAGGCGAGTGAGGCCGCGGCCAATCCGGCCTCGCCGGTTGCCACGCATCTCGATTCGGCGACGCGTATCGTGATGCGGCCCGTCGAACGCGACCGAGGCGGCCAGCCGATCCGCGTCGGACTCCTGTTCCGTCAGGTGGTCGGTGCCGTTCGTCGCTTGGCGGGTCGTGCCCCCGCGCCGGCAAACCGCGTCACGCCCGGTGTAGCGCCACACGGCCACCCACGCGCGCTAAGCCCTCGGCGCCTTACCCGTCGTCCCCCGCACCACCAACCTCGGCACCGACGCCGTCCGCACGCGCGACGCATCGTCGACCTGCCCGCCCGCCTCGCGCAACGCATTGAGCAGTTCGACCGCGAGCCCCGCGGCCTCGGCAGTCGGGATCGCGACGGTCGTCAACGTGGGACGCGTGTCGCTGGCCAGATGGATGTCGGTGATGCCGACGATCGACAGGTCGTCGGGCACGCGCCGGCCGCGATCGGCCGCCGCATGCAGCGCGCCGATCGCCGGCAGGTCGTTGGTCGCGACCAGCGCGGTCAGCCCGGGATGCGCGTCGAGCAACCGCCCCGCCGCGCGCACGCCGCCTTCGATCGAGTCGGGTTCCGCCGCGACGATCGACGCGTCGAGCCCCGCGTCGCGCATCACGTCGACGAAGCCGTCGTAGCGCGCCGCCTGCACGCCGCTCGCCGAGCCGCCGACGATCACGCCGATCGTCCGGTGCCCGAGTTCGAGCAGATGCCGCGTCGCGATCCGCCCCGCCTCGCGGAAATCCACCGCCACGCACGGCAACCCTTCGGGCGGCGCATCGGGCCGCTCCCACAGACACAGCACGACCGGCACGCCGCGCCGTGCGACGTCGACCAGATCCGGCAGGTGCAGGTTCGCGTTGGTCACGAGAATGCCTTCGGAAATCGTGCCGGCGATCTGGTCGAGATACGCACGCCCCTGCAACGGATCTTCGTTCGTATTGCAGATGATCAGGAACTGCCCGTTGCGGCGCACCGCACGCTCGACCGCGAGCGCGAACTCCGGATAGAACGGGTTCGCGATGCTCGACACCATCAGCGCGACCGTCGGCGCGCGCCCTTCCGCGAGTGCCCGCGCCGCGAGATTCGGTCGATACCCGAGCGCCTGCACGGCTTCGAGCACCCGCGCACGGGTAGCCTCGCCGACCCGGCCGCGGTTGCGCAGCACGTTCGAGACCGTCGCGGCCGTCACGCCGGCGCGGCGGGCCACTTCATCGAGTGTCGCCATCGTTTGCTCACTATATGAGACGCCGATCCAGTATTTGCTTCGCTCACCGAAGCGGCGCACTATCGCCGCACACCCTGCCGCCCAACGGGCGCGACTCGGCCGCGATCGCTACGGGCTCTTTTTTTGATCGCGATGATTAAGCGCTTAAGCATCAATGAAAGCGCATTAGAACATGGAGTGGAGACAATGGCGAGCATCTCGATGCGGCGCGTGCAGAAAGCCTATGGCGAGCATGCGCCGGTCATTCGCGACGTCGATCTGGAGATCGGCGCGCACGAGTTCTGCGTGTTCCTCGGTCCGTCCGGCTGCGGCAAGTCGACCCTGCTGCGGATGATCGCCGGGCTCGAGGATCTGAGCGACGGCGAGCTGTCGATCGACGGTCGCCGCGTCGACGACGTGCCCGCGGCGGAGCGCGGCGTCGCGATGGTGTTCCAGAGCTATGCGCTGTTTCCGCACATGACGGTCTACGAGAACATGGCGTTCGGGCTGAAGCTCGCGCGCGTGCCGAAGGCCGAGATCGACCGGAAGGTGTGCGACGCCGCGCGGATCCTGCAGCTCGACACGCTGCTCGAGCGCAAGCCGAAGGCGCTGTCCGGCGGCCAGCGCCAGCGCGTCGCGATCGGCCGTGCGATCGTGCGCGAGCCCGGCGTGTTCCTGTTTGACGAACCGCTGTCGAACCTCGACGCCGCGCTGCGCGGCCAGACCCGCATCGAGATCGCGAAGCTGCACCGGCAGTTCGAACGCGCGAGCGTCGTCTACGTGACGCACGACCAGACCGAAGCGATGACGCTCGCCGACAAGATCGTGCTGCTGCACACCGGCGCGGACACCGCACGGCACGGCAGCATCGCGCAGGTCGGCGCGCCGCTCGACCTCTATCACCATCCCGCCAGCCGCTTCGTCGCCGGCTTCATCGGCTCGCCGCGGATGAACTTCCTGCCGGCCGTCGTCGCCGCCTGCGACGCGCGGCGCACCACCGTCACCCTCGTGCCGTCCGGCGAAACCTTCACGCTGCCGCGCGACGGCTCCGCGCTCGCGCCAGGCGCGACCGTCACGCTCGGCATCCGCCCCGAGCACCTGACGCTCGGCACCGCGCACGACGCGACCACGCTCGCGCGCGACATCGCGCTCGTCGAACGCCTCGGCGAGCAGACCTACGTGCACCTCGACCAGCCCGGCGGCACGCCGCTGATCGCGAAGGTGCCCGGCGACGCGCCGGTGCGCAGCGGCGAGCGCGTGCACGCGCATGCGCCGGCCGCGGCCTGTCATCTCTTCACCGAAGACGGCCGCGCGGTGCCCGCGTGCGCCGACGTTCCCGTCCACCACTACGCATAAGGATCGGCATGCGCCTCGGAGTCTGCTATTACCCGGAACACTGGCCGGAATCGATGTGGGCCGACGACGCCCGCCGGATGAAGGCGCTCGGCATCGCGCAGGTGCGGATCGCCGAATTCGCGTGGAGCCGCATCGAGCCGTCGCCGGGCGAATACGACTGGGGCTGGCTCGACCGCGCGGTCGACGTGCTCGGCACGGCCGGCCTCGAGATCGTGATGTGCACGCCGACCGCGACGCCGCCGAAATGGCTGGTCGACCGTCACCCCGACATCCTCGCGATCGGTGCGGACGGCCGGCCGCGCAAGTTCGGTTCGCGCCGCCACTACGACTTCTCGTCGCCGACCTATCTGGAGGCGTCGCGCCGCATCTGCACGGCGGTCGCCGAACGCTACGGCCGACACCCGGCCGTGCGCTACTGGCAGACCGACAACGAGCTCGGCTGCCACCAGACGGTCGTCAGCTACTCGCCCGCCGCGCTCGTGCGCTTTCGCGAATGGCTGAAGGCGCGCTACGGCACGATCGACGCGCTGAACCGCGCATGGGGCACCGTGTTCTGGAGCATGGAGTACCGGCATTTCGACGAGATCGACGCGCCGGTCGGCACCGTGACCGAAGCGCATCCGTCGCACCGCCTCGACTACCGGCGCTTCGCGTCCGACGAGGTCGCGCGCTATCACCGGATGCAGGTCGACGTGATCCGCGCGCATTCGCCGGGCCGCCCCGTCGCGCACAACTTCATGCAGCTCTTCACCGAGTTTGACCACTACGAAGTGGCGCGCGACCTCGACGTCGCGACGTGGGACAGCTATCCGCTCGGCGCGCTCGAGGAGCAGTGGTTCGCGCCCGACGTGAAGGCACGCTGGCTGCGCACCGGCCATCCGGATTTCGCGTCGTTCAATCACGATCTCTATCGCGGGATGTCGAAGCTGCCGTTCTGGGTGATGGAGCAGCAGCCGGGGCCCGTGAACTGGGCGCAATGGAACCCCGCGCCGCTGCCGGGCATGGTGCGCCTGTGGAGCTGGGAAGCGTTCGCGCACGGCGCCGGCTGCGTGTCGTACTTCCGCTGGCGGCAAGCGCCGTTCGCGCAGGAGCAGATGCATGCGGGCCTGCACACGCCGGACGACAAGCTCGACGAAGGCGGCCGCGAAGCGCAGCGCGTCGCGCGCGAGATCGCGGCCGTGCTCGACGCCGATCCCGACGCGAACGGCGCGGTGTGCGCACCCGTCGCGCTGGTGTTCGACTATGAAGCGAAGTGGCTGTTCGAAGTGCAGCCGCAAGGCGCCGATTTCCACTACCCGCGCATCGCGTTCGAGTACTACTCGGCGCTGCGTTCGCTCGGCCTCGACGTCGACATCATTTCCGCGCACGCACCGCTCGACGGCTACCGGCTCGTCGTCGTGCCGCCGCTGCCGGTCGTGCCGGACGACTTCGCGGCGCGGCTCGCCGCATCGGGCGCGCATGCGGTGTTCGGCCCGCGCACCGGTTCGAAGACCGCCGACCTGCAGATTCCGCCCGCGCTGCCGCCCGGCCCGCTCGCGTCGATCCTGCCGATGCGCGTATGGCGCGTCGAATCGCTGCGGCCGAACGTAGCCGAGCGGATCGACGGCACGTTGCGCGACGGCTCGCCGCTCACCGGCGACGCGCGTCACTGGCGCGACCTCGTCGAACTGCACGACGACGCGCGCAGCGTCGTGCGTGCGCGCTTCGCCGACGGCCATCCGGCGTGCGTGTCGCACGGCGCGCTGCACTACTGGGCCGCGCTGTTCGACGACGCGACCACCGCGCGCCTGTTCGCCGACGTCGCGGCCGAGGCGGGCCTGACACCGTCGCCGCTCGGCGACGGCGTGCGCGTAAGCCGACGCGGCGGCCTCACCTACGTATTCAACTACCGCGACACGCCGCACACGATCGAGGGGGTGCCGCCGTCCGCGTTCGTGGTCGGCGCCGCACCGGTCGAGCCGCAAGGCGTCGCCGTGTATCGAAGCCGTTCGTAGCAACCGCCCCCGGTGCCGCGATGCACCGGTCACGCACAACGACATACAGGAATGGAGACACACATGACCCATCGCCCCCTTCGCGTCGCCGCCCGGCTTGCGACCGCCGCCGCCATCGCGTTCGCTTCGTTCGGCGCCGCGGCGCCTGCCGACGCGGGCACGCTGACGATCAACATCGCGTTCAAGGGCGCCAGCCAGCGCGCGGTCTGGCAGTCGACGCTCGAGGCGTTCCACAAGGCCCATCCCGACATCGACGTGAAGCCCACCTTCGTCGACGAGGAAGCGTACAAGGTGCAGTTGCCCGCGTGGCTCACGACCGTCGCGCCCGACGTCGTGAACTGGCACGCGGGCGAGCGGATGGCGTACTACGCGAAGCGCGGGCTGTTCGAGGACCTGAGCGGCGACTGGGCGAAGAACGGCTGGGGCGCGATGTACGCGTCGACGCGCGACGCGTCGTCATACAACGGCAAGCAGTACGCGGCGCCGACCGTCTATTACTCGTGGGGGCTGTTCTACCGCAAGGACCTGTTCGGCAAGGTCGGCATCGCCGACGAGCCGAAGACGTGGGACCAGTTTCTCGATGCGTGCAAGAAGCTGAAGGCGGCCGGCATCACGCCGATCGCGGTCGGCGGCCGCGACGCGTGGACGCTCGCCGGCTGGTTCGACTATCTCGACCTGCGCCTGAACGGCAACGCATTCCACCAGCAGCTGATGGCCGGCGACGTGCCGTACACCGACCCGCGCGTGAAGAAGGTCTACACGACGTGGAAATCGCTGATCGACGCGGGCTACTTCATCGACAACGCGCTGTCCTACGATCTCGACGGCGCGCAGCCGTTCCTGTTCCAGGGCAAGGCCGCGATGATGCTGATGGGCACCTTCATCGCGGCGGGCTTTCCGCCGAACGTGAAACAGGAAATGGGCTATTACCGCTTCCCGATCATCGACCCGAAGGTGCCGATCGCCGAGGACGGCCCGGTGGAATCGCTGCACATCCCGACCAAGGCGAAGAACAAGGCCGACGCGCACACGTTCCTCGCGTTCGTCGAAACGCCCGAGATAGGCGCGAAGCTCGCGGAAGGGCTCGGCTCGCTGTCGGCCAACAGCAAGTCGCCGGAGCCGGCCGATCCGGTCTCGCGGATCGGCTTCCGGATCCTCGCCGACACGAAGGGCGGCGTCGCGCAGTTCTACGATCGCGACATGACGAAGGAAATGGCCGACGAAGGGATGAAGGGCATGCAGCAGTTCGTCGCGAATCCCGCGCAGCTCGATGCCGTGCTCGCGCAGCTCGAGCAGACCCGCAAGCGGATCTACAAGAAGTAACCGCGTGACCTCTGCGGCGGCCTCGGGCCGCCGCGTCCGCCCAGGAGGCTTGCCGTGTCCAGTCCGATCACGTCCACCCCGCCCGCCGGCGCTGGCGCCGCGCCGCCGCCGCGCGGCGCATCCGCCGCCACCGCACTGCCCGCGCGCCGCCCGTCGCCGGCCGTGCGGCGGCAGCGGCGCGCCGCATGGCTCTTTCTCGCGCCGGCGTGCGCGATGGTTGCCGTCTATGTGATCTGGCCGATCCTGTCGACGCTCTGGCTAAGCCTCTGCAACTGGGACGGGATGACCGAGCGCACGTTCGTCGGTCTCGCGAACTACGCCGAGCTGCTGCACGCGCCGACCTTCTATACCGCGCTGCGCAACAACGTGATCTGGCTCGCGCTGTTCATGCTCGCGCCGCCGCTCGGCCTCGCGCTCGCGCTGTACCTGAACCAGGCCGTCACCGGCATCCGGCTCGTGAAGTCGCTGTTCTTCGCGCCGTTCGTGCTGTCCGGCGTGGTCGTCGGCCTGATCTTCTCGTGGTTCTACGATCCCACCTTCGGGCTGCTCGCGCTGATCGCCGGACACGGAATCCCGGTGCTCGGCGATGCGCGCTACGCGACGTTCGGCATCGTGTTCGCCGCGCTGTGGCCGCAAACCGCGTACTGCATGATCCTGTACCTGACCGGCCTCACGTCGGTGAACCCCGAGCAGATCGAAGCGGCGCGGATGGAAGGCGCGCGCGGCTTCGCGCTGCTGTGGCACGTCGTGCTGCCGCAACTGCGACCGACCACGTTCATGGCGATCGTCGTCACGGTGATCGGCGCGCTGCGCAGCTTCGACCTGATCTCGGTGATGACGGGCGGCGGCCCGTTCGAGAGCTCGACCGTGCTCGCGTATTACATGTACGACCAGGCGATCAAGTACTACCGGCTCGGCTATTCCGCGTCGATCGCGGTCGTGCTGTTCGCGATCATGCTCGTCTACATCGTGTTCCAGTTGCGCCGCATGCTGCGCAACGAGCAGTGACCTACCGGGGATTCATCGATCATGTTTCCGACACCCGTTGCCCACTGGAAGCCGGTATCGCGCCGGCTATACAAGCTGTCGCTGCCCGTCGCGCTCGTGATCTGGCTGCTGCCGATGATCGCCGTGTTCGTCACGTCGGTGCGCTCGACCGAGGAGCTGGTCGAAGGCCACTACTGGGGCTGGCCGCGGCACTTCTCGATGATCGAGAACTATCGCGACGCGCTGACCACGTCGCCGATGCTGCATTACTTCTGGAACAGCGTGCAGATCACGGTGCCGTCGGTGCTCGGGTCGATCGCGCTCGCGGCGATGGCCGGGTTCGCGCTGGCGACTTACCGGTTTCGCGGGAATACCGCGCTGTTCGGGACCTTCGTCGCGGGGAACTTCGTGCCGGTGCAGGTGTTGATGATTCCCGTACGCGACCTGTCGCTCAGGCTGGGGGTGTTCAATACGGTCGAGGCGTTGATTCTTTTTCACGTCGCGTTTCAGACGGGGTTCTGCACGCTGTTTCTGCGCAACTTCATCAAGCAGCTGCCGTTTGAGTTGATCGAGGCAGCGCGGATTGAGGGGGCCGGTGAGTGGACGGTGTTCTGGCGGATCGTGTTGCCGTTGATCCGGCCCGCGTTGGCCGCGCTCGCGATTCTCGTGTTCACGTTCGTGTGGAACGATTACTTCTGGGCGCTATGCCTCACGCAAGGCGATGAGGCTGCGCCGATTACCGCGGGTGTTGCAGCGCTGAAGGGGCAATGGACGACGTCGTGGAATCTCGTGTCGGCCGGGTCGATTCTCGCCGCGCTGCCGTCGGTCGCGATGTTCTTCGCGATGCAGAAGCACTTCGTCGCGGGGCTGACCTTTGGGGCGACGAAAGGCTGAGCGCGCGTTGATCGCGGATTCTGCTCTCTCCCTCTTCATCGAGAGGTTGCCCGCTTCGGCGGGCTTTTTTCATTCTGACGGGGCTTGGGGAATGTCGCTTGCCGCCCCGCCCCGACCCTGCCGTGGTTGCTTGACGCGCGGGCGTCACCAGGCGCCGGGATACGTTGTCGCCAATGCGGATTGAGTGGCGTTTTTTGAGGGTTATAAGACCTTTGCGCCATATGCGTCACGTTCCATACTTCGCATGGAAGATCAAGCCGGGAAAAGCGCGGAAACGCGATTGCGTTTTGGACTTTCGGCCTGATCGATCACATGACATGAAAAGGAACGGAAGATGAGACTCAAGAGCAAGTCGGCCTTGGTCACGGGTGGAACCAGTGGCATCGGCCTTGCAACCGCGAAGCTGTTCATTGCGGAAGGCGCCCGAGTCGCCGTGACCGGTCGCGATGACGCCGTGTTCGAGCGCGTGAAGACCGAACTCGGCGAGAATGCGGTCGTTCTCAAGGGCGACGTACGGTCGATCCGGGACATGCGAGCGATTGCCGCAGAAGCAAAAGAGAAGTTCGGTGGCCTGGATGTCGTGTTCGCCAACGCTGGCTGGGCTTTCCCGTCCGCAATCGATGACATCGACGACGAACGCTATGACGAGATCATGGACATCAACGTCAAGGGCGTGGTGTACACGCTTCAAGCGGTGCTGCCGTACTTGCGAGAAGGTTCCTCTGTCATCCTCAATACATCGTTCGTCGCGCAGACCGGCAAGCATGGCATCTCGTTGACTGCGGCGGCGAAGGCTGCCGTGCGATCGCTTGCTCGCAGCTGGTCCTATGAGTTTCTCGACCGGAAAATCCGTTTCAACGCGATCGCGCCCGGCGCGATGAAGACGCCACTGCTCACCAAGTGGGGCATGCCCGACGAATGGGTGCGCGACCGTCAGGCCGAGTTCGCCGCAGCCATTCCGGTGGGCTACATGGGCAAGGCCGAGGACATCGCCTACGCGGCACTCTATCTCGCCAGCGACGAATCCTCGTACGTCGTCGGCACCGAACTGGTCGTCGATGGTGGTGCGTCGCAGCTTTAAGCCCGCGGTTCTCGATTCCCGCGCCCGACACGTCATCGCGTCACATCCACATCCTGATCTCGCATCCGCCACGCACTTCGTCGTGGCGGTTATTCAATCCGGCCCAGCCCGGGTGCGCTCGCAGAGGGGCCGAAGTGCCAGGAGAAATCATCTTGATCGACAGTAGCGATAACAACGATTCCGTCACGCAACTCGCCCGGGCAGGTCGCTCGCGCCGCGATGTTCTCAAGCTTGGAAGCATCGCCACCCTCGGCGCCGTGCTGGGGGGTAGCGCATTGCTTGGGCACGCGACGCCTGCTCGTGCACAGGCCGGCAGCGAAGGAATACTTTCCCCGAATGACCCGCTCGACATTTTGATCGTCAATTACGACGGCGGTACGCTTCTCGACTTCGCGGGCCCCAGCGAGATTTTCCATCGGCTACCCAATACGAACGTTCGCTACGCGAGCCTCAATGGGGGCGACGTGATCCTCGAATTTGGCGTCGTGTATGGCAAGACTGAACGACTGGCCGATATCGAGAAGACCGACGTGATCCTCGTCCCCGGCGGGTCCGATTTGACGGCGCCGATGCGGCCGGCGTATCAGGCGCAGATCCGGCGTCTGGCAGAAAGCGCCACGCACGTTACGTCGGTTTGCAACGGATCACTCGTGCTCGCCGCAACGGGCGTTCTCAATGGCAAGCGAAGCGCCTGCCATTGGGCCTTCGTCAACAAGCTGGCCGAATACGGCGCCATTCCCGTTCCCGATCGCTTCGTGGAAGACGACAACGGACGGTTCATGAGCGGCGGCGGCGTGACGGCGGGCATCGACTTCGCACTTCGCGTGGCAGCGAAACTGCGCGGTCAACAGGCCGCCGAATTCACGCAGCTCGTGATCGAATATGACCCCGCTCCGCCGTTCCACTCCGGGCATCCCAGGGACGCACGGCCGGAAGTCATCGCGATGGTCGACAAGAAACTGCCCGGCGCATCCAGGGGGCTCGCACGCATCCCCGGCGTTCGCTGAAACGCTTGCCGGCAATGTGTGCATGGCCGCCGGCCTCGATGAAGGCCGCAGCCGGCATTGTCTGCTCCACCCGTCTGTTTGGCGACGCCCTATCCATTCAAGCCCGTTCGGAAATCACTCGATGCAACAGATCCGCTTTTGTACTGCTGCCCTTGCAGCCTGCGTCTCCTTTTTCGCATTCACGGCGCCGGCCACTGCTGGCGATTCGCAACGTCCGCCCGAAGCGGCCATCAGAGCCGAAAACGCGCGATGGGCAGATGCTTTTGCGCGCGGAGACTATGAAGCGATAGGGCGCCTCTATACCGACGACGGCACACTCTTGCCGCCCGGAGGCGACAAAGTCACGGGGAACCGCGCGATCGTCGAGTACTTCACCAAGGGGTATGCAGGATCAAAACCCGGCACCGTATCGTTCAGCCATGACGAGTTCTACGGTAATGATCGGATCGTGACGGAGGTCTCGGATGCGGAAGTCCGCGATCACGATGGAAAACTCAAGATCCGCGCCAAGCAGATTCTCGTCTTTGTGAAGCAGGCGGGCGTGTGGAAACTGCATCGCGACATGTGGAATGGTTACGGTCCCGTCAAAACCGATGACCATTGAGTGTCCGGCGACATAGCCCGCTGGAGAAACGTTGACCACGCAGCGCGCTGACCGGCCGGCGGTCGATCAGCGCGCTGCATTCGATCTGCTCTCGCGTCGAATCGCCTGCGGCGGGTGCCCATGCAGTTTGATGAAGGCCCGCCGCATCCGTTCCGGATCGGTGAACCCGACAGCCAGGGCAATCTGTTCGATCGGTTCGCTGCCACCCTGCAGACGCAACCTCGCCGCTTCGACGCGCAAGCGCTCGACTGCCTTGGCAGGCGTTTCTCCGGTTTCGCGCCGAAAGGCTCGTCCGAACTGTCGCAAACTCAATCTCGCGGCATCCGCGAGTCGTTCGACAGGTAATGCTTCAGCCAGATGCTCCCTGGCGAAATTCAGCGCGATGCGGATACGATCCGATTCCGGCTCCATCTGCGACATGGCGGAGAATTGGGACTGCCCGCCCGGTCGACGATACGGAACAACCAGAAGCCTGGAGACAGCGCGCGCAACCTCCGCGCCCATATCTCTTTCAATCATGCCGAGCGCCAGGTCTATTCCGGAGGCGATGCCCGCCGACGTCCAGACGCGGCCATCCACGATATAGATGCTATCGCCGTCGACCCTGGTGCGAGGGAATTGCGACTGCAACAGCGCAGCGTATCGCCAGTGGGTCGCTGCTCTCAAGCCATCCAGCGAGCCGGTTTCCGCAAGCAGAAACGCGCCCGTGCACACGCTTGCCACCCGCGATGCCCTGGCGGTCAATTTTTTCGCAGCGGCGATATTCTCCGATGTCTGCATCGGATCGATATCTCCCCCCACGAAAACGACGGTATCAAACGAGCGCCTCCCGATCGGCTTTGTCTCGATCGACAGGCCCGTATTGCCAGGAACCGGGCCGCCGGATTGCGAAATTACTTGAAGATCGTATGGCGTATGCCCGGCTGCCGTGGCCACCTGATTGAAGGCCGACAGTGGCCCGCCAAGATCAAGCGCATCGTAGCCACGGCAAACGAAGAATCCGATTCGATGCATGACGAAACAATGACTGAAATACCCGAGAGGCGTATTTTACCGATAACCCTCGAATAGCGTCATTCGGCCTAAAACGAGGGAAGAACGTCATTTACGCCACCATCGATTACCGGTACACGCACGCGTCAGAACAGCGCGGGCGAATCAACGCCCATCCTCAACGCCCATCCGCCTAAACGCTCCCCGCCCCCTGCTCCCTCAACCGCACATCCACCGCCCCGATATTCTTCTCATGCGCGACCAGCATCAGCGACAGCGCGTGATGAATATCCGGATCGGCGAGCGTCGGCAGCAGCGTCTGCAGTTTGCGCACGACCCACCTCTGACCTCGGTTCAAAAACGCCATCCGTTCGGCCAGATCGTCGATCGCCATCGCCTTTTCATAGAACGAACCGGTCGCACGCGTCGGCGTCGCACCGAGCGTGCGAATCGCATCGACCAGCACGCTGCACCAGTGGGCCTCATCCTGCCGAATATGCGCGATCAGCCGATGGAGTTCCTGATCGTCGCCGACCTCGGCCGCCGTTTCCGACGCCACACGTGCACCCGCGCGCTCCGCCTCCAGCAACTCATCGAGCGCCGTGAGCAACGCCGCACGATTTTCATCCGCCTCGCCTGCCGGTGAAGCCACGACGCCCTTCTCGACGATCGCCGCCGCATCGAGCACGATCCGGCGCAGCACGTCGCCGGCCGATTCGATCGCCCGGATCTTCCCGGCGCCGGTACCCGCATACAACGCCATCGCTTCGAAATCGCCCGTCATCGTACGCAGCGGCGAATCCGTGCTGAACAGGTAGATCGGCCGCCCTTCCTCATCGCCGATCACCACGCGCTCATCACCGAAAGGATCCCCACGCTCGCCACGCGTGACGCTCGACGGCAGCACACGCACCCGCGCGCCGCGCGGCCAATTGATGTGGAAGATATCGGTCAACAGCGTGTCGCCTTCACGCGCATCGACGATCCGCTGCTGGTGATACGCATGCGCGAACGACTCGTGCGTTGCGATGAACGCCGTGCCCATGACCGCGCCCTGCGCGCCGAGCGCCATCGCGGCGGCCACGTCCGCGCCGTCGACGATCCCGCCCGCTGCCAGCACCGGCAACCGCGTCGCGTGAACCACTTCAGGCAGCAACTCGGCCAGCGGCCGATCGCCACGCACATGGCCGCCAGCCTCATACCCCTGGACGATCAGCGCCTGCGCGCCCGCCGCCTCGGCCGCGCGCGCATCGTCGAGCGAGCCGACCTGATGCACCACACGCACGCCCGCATCGCGCAGACGCCGCACGACACCCGGCGTCACGTCCCAGAACAGTGCGACCACCGGCACACGCAATTCGATACACGCGTCGAGCTGCGCATCGAGCAACTCGGGCGGCGTCGACGCGGGAATCAGGTTGACGCCGAACGGCCGCTCGGTGGCCGCGCGCACCTGCTCGACCTCGCGCCGGATCAGCGCGACCGGCTCGCGCACCATCCCGAGAAAACCGAACCCGCCGGCCGCGCTCACCGCGCTCGCGAGTTCGGCCCGCGCGACACCGCCCATGCCCGCGAGCACGATCGGCCATGCACAGCCGAGCAGGTCGCAAACGGGGCGATGCAGGATCTGGACGGCGCGGGCCTCGGGCCCGTCGCCACGCGTCGGAATCGACATGCAGCGTCCTCCTTTCAAGATCGGCGGCGCGTCACGGTCAACGGTCAACGGCCAAAGCGCGCGTCGCGCAAAGGCGAAACGGTTCGTGTCGGGCCACGCATCGAATAGATCACATTGTGACATATTCGGCCGCCAGGCCGCACTCCCGGCGCAACATGCTTGATACACGTCATGGCGACACCGACCATTCGGTCATACGGTTCGGTTCAGGTCCACCCTTCGAGGCGCAGCGTCGAGCGCACGAGCCGCTGCTCCTCCGCTTCGATCTCGCGCAGATACTCGACGCACTGCCGGATATGCTCGCTCGCGGCCTTGCGCGCCTGGTCGGGCAGCCGCCCGGTCACCGCGTTGTAGAGCCGCGCGTGCTGACGGTCGATCTGCTTCTTCAGCGGCTCGCGATGATAGAGGTTGTTCACCGACGCGAACACGGAACTGAGCAGCAGGTCGGTCAGCGACTGCAGCGTGTTGACGAGCACCGGATTGTGCGACGCCTCGCAGATCGCGAGATGGAACGCATGGTCGAGCTTCGCGCGTGCGGCCGGATCGAGATCCTGCGCATCGGCCGCCGTCATTTCCTCGTAGCGGCGCCGGATCAGGATGAAGTCGGCGGGCGTCCCGCGCAGCGCGGCGAGCCGCGCGGCTTCGGTCTCGAGCATGCCGCGCACCTCGAACAGGTCATACAGCGTGCGCGGCTGCGAGCCGAGCAGATGCATCATCGGCGAGACTTCGCGCTGCGGGGTCAGGCTCGCAACGAACGAACCCTTGCCGTGCGTCGTGTCGATGATCCCGCGCGCGCGCAGCAGCTTCATCCCTTCGCGCACGGCCGTGCGCGACACGCCGAGCTTCTCCGTGAGCCGCCGCTCGGACGGCAGCGCCTGCCCGGCCTTCAGCACGCCGTCGACGATCAGCTGCTCGATCCGCTCGGCGACGACATCGGCGACGTTGCGCGCCGGCGCCTGTCTATCCTGCATTTCCATACTGGTATGACCACTTCGGAACGATATCGCCGATTTTCTCACAAACCCTTGTAGCAATTGGGTTTTCCGTCACAACCACCACTACCCGCCAGGCACGCCTCGAAAAACTGGTATGACCATGCCAGAGACGTCTGGACACGCGTCGGCCACCCGCCAAGAATGCCGTCCATCCGGCGCGCTGCGCATCCCGCGGCCGCCTGCATGGTGGAGACGGAGACAGACGATGAGTTTCACCTACGACGAACGGATCGACGGCGCGCTGGCGACCGTCGACCGCGACACGCTCGTCGCCGCGCTCAACGCGGCGGCGCCCGGCCTCGACGTGCTGCACGAGCGCGAGGCGCTGAAGCCGTTCGAATGCGACGGCCTCGCCGCATACCGCACGGTGCCGCTCGCGGTCGTGCTGCCCGACACGGTCGAGCAGGTGCGCGCGGTGCTGCGCGTCGCGGCCGCGCACGGCGTGCCGGTCGTCGCGCGCGGCGCGGGCACCGGGCTGTCGGGCGGCGCGATGCCGCTCGAAAAAGGCCTCCTGCTCGCGATGTCGAAGTTCAACCGGATTCTCGAAATCGACGCCGATGCCGGCATCGCGCGCGTGCAGCCCGGCGTGCGCAACCTCGCGATCTCGCAGGCCGCCGCACCGTACGGCCTCTATTACGCGCCCGATCCGTCGTCGCAGATCGCATGCTCGATCGGCGGCAACGTCGCCGAAAACGCAGGCGGCGTGCACTGCCTGAAATACGGGCTGACGGTGCACAACATCCTGAAGGTCGAGATCCTGACGATCGACGGCGACACGCTGACGCTCGGCGCCGACGCGCTCGATGCGCCCGGCTTCGACCTGCTCGCGCTGTTCACCGGCTCCGAGGGAATGCTCGGCATCGTCACCGAAGTGACGGTGAAGCTGCTGCCAAAGCCGCCAAGCGTGAAGGTGCTGATGGCGAGCTTCGACGACGTCGCCGAAGCCGGCGCGGCGGTCGCGCGGATCATCGGCGCGGGCGTGATCCCGGGCGGGCTCGAGATGATGGACAACCTCGCGATCCGCGCGGCCGAGGACTTCATCCACGCCGGCTATCCGGTCGACGCGCAGGCGATCCTGCTGTGCGAACTCGACGGCGCGGCGACCGATGTCGAAGAAGACGCCGCACGCGTCGCCGCGCTGCTGCGCGACGCCGGCGCGTCGGAGATCCGCGTCGCGCGCGACGAAGCCGAGCGCCAGCGCTTCTGGGCCGGCCGCAAGAACGCGTTTCCGGCGGTCGGCCGCATGTCGCCCGACTACTACTGCATGGACGGCACGATCCCGCGCCGCGAGCTGCCGCGCGTGCTCGAAGGCATCGCCGCGCTGTCCGCCGAATACGCGCTGCCGGTCGCGAACGTGTTCCACGCAGGCGACGGCAACATGCATCCGCTGATCCTGTTCGACGCGAACCGCCCCGGCGAGCTCGACCGCGCGGAAGCGCTCGGCGGCAAAATCCTCGAGCTGTGCGTCGCGGTGGGCGGCAGCATCACGGGCGAACACGGCGTCGGGCGCGAGAAGATCAACCAGATGTGCGTGCAGTTCAACGCCGACGAAATCACGTTCTTCCATGCGGTGAAGGCGGCGTTCGATCCGCAGCGCCTGCTCAATCCCGGCAAGAACATCCCGACGCTGCACCGCTGCGCCGAATTCGGCGCGATGCACGTCCATCACGGCAAGCTGCCGTTTCCCGAACTGGAGCGCTTCTGATGCGACGCGAACGCGAACCCGAATCGATCGACGACAGCGCGGCGCTCGTCGCGCAGATCGACGCCGCGATCCACGATCGCCAGCCGCTGCACATCCGCGGCGCGGGCACGAAGGCGTTTGTCGGCCGTGCCGTCGAGGGCCGCACGCTCGACGTGCGCACGCACCGCGGCATCGTCGCGTACGACCCGACCGAACTCGTCATCACCGCACGCGCGGGCACGCCGCTCGCCGAACTCGAGGCGATGCTCGACGCGGCCGGCCAGATGCTGCCGTGCGAGCCGCCGACGTTCGGCGGCGCGGCAACCGTCGGCGGGATGTTCGCGGCCGCGCTGTCGGGGCCGCGCCGCCCGTGGGCCGGCGCGGTGCGCGATTTCGTGCTCGGCTGCCGGGTAATCACCGGCCACGCGAAACACCTGCGCTTCGGCGGCGAAGTGATGAAGAACGTCGCGGGTTATGACGTGTCGCGGCTGCTCGCGGGCAGCTTCGGCTGCCTCGGCGTCGTGACGGAGGTATCGCTGAAGGTGCTGCCGAAGCCGCGCGCGACCGGCGATCTCGCGCTGCCGCTCACGGCAGGCGAAGCGGTGCAGCGCGTCGCCGGATGGCGTCGCGCCGGGCTGCCGCTCGCGGGCGCCTGCCACGCGGACGGCGTGCTGCGCGTGCGGCTCGAAGGCGGCGAGGGCTCGGTGAAGGCCGCGCGCGACACGATCGGCGGCGAGCGCATGGACGATCGCGTCGACGGCTTCTGGGCACGGCTGCGCGACCTGTCGCTGCCGTTCTTCGACGATCCGCGCCCGCTGTGGCGCGTGTCGGTGCCGGCCGCCGCGCCGCTCGATGCGCTGCCGGGCGTGCAACTCGTCGACTGGGGCGGCGCGCAGCGCTGGCTGAAGAGCGACGCCGCGCCGGCCGACGTGCAGCGGTTCGCCGCGCAGTGGGGCGGCCACGCGACCTGCTTCACGCCCGGCACGACGCCCGAGCCGTTCCAGCCGCTGCCGCCCGCGCTGCTGCGCGTGCACCGGCAGCTGAAGGCACAACTCGATCCGCATGCGATCTTCAATCCCGGCCGCCTGTACGCGGACGTCTGACGCCAACCCGACTTCGAACCGCCGATGCAAACCAATCTCAGCGAAGCAAGCAAGGCCCTCGACCGGGCCGACGAAGCGGAAGCGATCCTGCGCGCCTGCGTGCACTGCGGCTTCTGCAACGCGACCTGCCCGACCTACCAGGTGCTCGGCAACGAGCTCGACGGGCCGCGCGGGCGCATCTACCTCATCAAGCAGATGCTCGAAGGCGAGCCGTGCGGCGAGCGCACGCAGCGGCATCTCGATCGCTGCCTGACCTGCCGCAACTGCGAGACGACCTGTCCGTCCGGCGTGCGCTATCACACGCTGCTCGACATCGGCCGCGCGGAAGCGGAAAAGCGCGCGCGCCGCCCGGCACGCGAACGCCTGCTGCGTGCGGGCCTGCGTCACGTCGTGCCGCGGCCGGCGACGTTCGCCGCGCTGCTGAAGGCCGGCCGCGCGCTGCGCCCGCTGCTGCCCGCGACACTGCAGGACAAGATCCCGGCCGCCGCGCCGGCAGACACCCCGCGCCCGCCGGTACGCCATGCGCGGCGCGTGCTGCTGCTCGAAGGCTGCGTGCAGCCATCGCTGTCGCCGAACACCAACGCGGCCGCGGCACGCGTGCTCGACCGGCTCGGCATCAGCGTGACGCCCGCGCGCGAAGCCGGCTGCTGCGGCGCGACCGAATATCACCTGAACGCACAGGAGGCGGGGCTCGCGCGAGCGCGCCGCAACATCGATGCGTGGTGGCCCGCGATCGAGGCCGGCGCGGAAGCGATCGTGCTGACGGCAAGCGGCTGCGGCGCGTTCGTGAAGGAATACGGCGACCTGCTGCGCTCCGACCCCGTCTATGCGGACAAGGCGCGGCGCGTCAGCGCGCTTGCGCGCGATCTCGCCGAAGTGATCACGGCCGAACCGCTCGACGCGCTGGCCGATGCGACGCCGCGCCGCGTCGCGGTGCATTGCCCGTGCACGCTGCAGCACGCGCAGCGGCTCGGCGGCGCGGTGGAAAGCATCCTGACGCGGCTCGGCTTCGATCTGACGAATGTCGCCGACGGCCACCTGTGCTGCGGCTCGGCCGGCACCTATTCGCTGACGCAGCCCGAACTCGCGACCCGACTGCGCGACAACAAGCTCGACGCGCTCGAAGCCGCGCGGCCGGACCTGATTGTCACGGCCAACGTCGGCTGCCAGACTCACCTGAACGGCGCGGGCCGTACGTCCGTGCGCCACTGGATCGAGCTCGTCGACAACCGACTCGTCAACTGACCGCTGATTCCGGAGGAACACCTTGAAAACGAAACCCGAACTCGAACTCGCCGATGTCGAACGCATGCTTGCCGCCGCCCGCGCGGAAGCCGAGCGTCACGGCTGGGCGGTGTCGATTGCCATCGTCGACGACGGCGGCCACCTGCTGGCGTTCGCACGCCTCGACGGCGCGTCGGCGGCCAGCGCCTGCATCGCGCAGGACAAGGCGCGCGCGGCGGCGCTCGGCCGTCGCGAGACGAAGGCGTATGAGGATATGATCAACGGTGGCCGCACGGCGTTTCTGAGCGTGCCGCTGACGGGGTTGCTCGAAGGCGGCGTGCCGGTCACGGTGGACGGCCGCATTGCAGGCGCGATCGGTGTGTCTGGCGTAAAGTCCGAACAGGACGCGCAGATTGCCCGCGCCGGCACACAAAGCGTCGCGGCATAACCAGCCAAGCCGCGCGCGCATTTTTCCCCGGGAGGAATCACGATGATCGACCAAGCAGGACTGCAAGTCGCGCCAGCGCTGAGCCAGTTCATTGAAAACGAAGCACTGCCGGGCACCGGTATCGACAAGGCCGCGTTCTGGAGCGGTTTCTCGGCCCTGGTGCACGACCTCGCGCCGCGCAACCGCGAACTGCTCGCGGAACGCGACCGCCTCCAGCAGGAACTCGACTCGTGGCATCGCGCGCACCCCGGCCCGGTGCGCGACCATGCCGCGTATCGCGCGTTCCTCGAACAGATCGGCTACCTCGTGCCGGTCCCGTCGAACGTCGCGGCAGCCACCACGAACGTCGACAGCGAGATCGCGACGCAAGCCGGCCCGCAGCTCGTCGTGCCGCTGTCGAACGCGCGCTATGCGCTGAACGCCGCGAACGCACGCTGGGGCAGCCTGTACGACGCGCTGTACGGCACCGATGCGCTGCCCGAGGACGGCGGCGCGGAACGCACCGCGGCCTACAACCCGACGCGCGGCCAGCGCGTGATCGACTACGCGCGCGACGTGCTCGACAACGCGGCGCCGCTCGCGAGCGGCTCGCACCGCGACGCGCTGCGCTACCGCGTGCAGGACGGCCAGCTCGCCGTCGAAACCGGCAAGGGCGTCGTGCCCCTCGCACAGCCGGCGCAATTCGTCGGCTACCAGGGCGCGGCGGGCGCGCCGTCCGCGATCCTGCTCAAGCACAACGGCCTGCACCTCGAGATCCAGATCGACGCATCGACCCCCATCGGTCGCGCCGATCTCGCGAACGTGAAGGACGTCGTGCTCGAAGCGGCGGTCAGCACGATCATCGACTGCGAGGATTCGGTCGCGGCGGTCGACGCCGACGACAAGGTCCAGCTCTACCGCAACTGGCTCGGCCTGATGCAGGGCACGCTGGTCGAGGAAGTCGCGAAGGGCGGCAAGGCCTTCACGCGCCGCCTGAACGCCGATCGCGAGTACACGACGCCGGCCGGCGGCACGCTGTCGCTGCACGGCCGCTCGCTGCTGTTCGTGCGCAACGTCGGCCACCTGATGACCAACGGCGCGGTGCTCGACCGCGACGGCAACGAGATTCCGGAAGGGATCCTCGACGGCGTCGTCACGGTGCTGTGCTCGCTGCACGACCTGAAGGCGAAGCGCAACTCGCGCACGGGCTCGATCTACATCGTGAAGCCGAAGATGCACGGCCCGGTCGAAGTCGCGTTCGCCGATACGCTGTTCGCGCGCATCGAGGATCTGTACAACCTGCCGCGCAACACGCTGAAGATGGGCATCATGGACGAGGAGCGCCGCACCAGCGTGAACCTCGCCGCGTGCATCGCCGCGGCCGCCGCGCGCGTCGCGTTCATCAACACCGGCTTCCTCGATCGCACCGGCGACGAGATGCACACCGCGATGGAAGCGGGCCCGATGATCCGCAAGGGCGACATGAAGTCGTCGGCGTGGATCCAGTCGTACGAGCGCAACAACGTGCTCGCGGGCCTGTCGGCCGGCCTGCGCGGCCGCGCGCAGATCGGCAAGGGCATGTGGGCGATGCCGGACCTGATGCACGCGATGCTCGAGCAGAAGATCGCGCATCCGCGCGCCGGCGCGAACACCGCCTGGGTGCCGTCGCCGACCGCCGCGACGCTGCACGCGCTGCACTACCACCTCGTCGACGTGCAGGCCGTCCAGCAGGAGCTCGAGAAGACGCCGTACGCGAGCGAGCGCGACGCACTGCTCGAAGGGCTGCTGACCGTGCCGGTCGTCGAGCGCGCCGCCTGGAGCGAGGCCGAGATCCTGAGCGAGGTCGAGAACAACGCGCAGGGCATCCTCGGCTACGTGGTGCGCTGGGTCGAACAGGGCGTCGGCTGCTCGAAGGTGCCCGACATCCACGACGTCGGCCTGATGGAAGACCGCGCAACGCTGCGCATCTCGAGCCAGCACATCGCGAACTGGCTGCGCCACGGCGTGATCACCGAGGCGTTCGTGCTCGACGTGTTCAAGCGGATGGCGCGCATCGTCGACCAGCAGAACGCGGGCGACCCGAACTACCGCCCGATGGCGCCCGGCTACGACCAGTCGACCGCGTTCAAGGCCGCGTGCGCGCTGGCGCTGCAGGGCACGTCGCAGCCGAGCGGCTATACCGAGCCGCTGCTGCATCGGTTCCGGCTCGCGTTCAAGGCGCAACAGCGCGGCGCGTGAACCTTCGCATGCGGGCTTTCCCGCATGCGGTTTCCCGAAACGGGCGGCCATCACCGGCCGCCCGTTTTCATCTATGAATTTATGCGGATGCTGAAACGGATAACCGGTCCGTATCGCACGACTTCGGGTTTCGCGTTCGCCGGCCGCTCACCGCGAAAATCGGCGACCGCGGAATGCACGCCGCTCCCGCGCGGGCACGGAGCCTTGCGCTGCAACGCTCTGCGCGCAATTGGCAAGTTTCGGAGGCCGCGCTAATTTGATCCGGATCAACGATTCACAACATTTTCCGCGCACGCCAATGTGCGCGTTATACTCGGACCAATCCGCGCCGCCCGATTCGTCGGATCGTCGAATCGCGGCAAATCTTGCCGGTAAACAGGGGACCTGGCGGTTTATCCAACCGCAAATACCGATAATCGTCCCCCGTTTTCTCGGTCAGTCGGACAAATGCGTGCCGGGGGCCGCATACCCGATCGCCCCCGTCCAATCATACGAACAATAGCATCGGCCCACCGCCCGGCGGCGATGCCCATCGATCCACGGACCATGGCAGAAACCGACTACGCAATGCCCAGCGAATCCGGCCTGACGGGCCGTGTCGCGGCGCAATTGCGCAGGCTCCTCCTGCCGCACCTGATCTTCTATTCGGGCTTGCTGATCGGCCTGCTCCTGATGCTGCTCTGCGGCATCGTGCTGTACGAAGCCCGCATCGACGCGCGCGACCGTGCGCGCATCACGCAGCAGAACATCGCGCTGATGGCGTCGTGGGACATCGAACGCAATATCGAGTTCTACTCACTGTCGCTGCAGGCGGTCGTCGAAGGCGAGAACGATCCGACGATCGTCGCGCTGCCGATGCCGCTGCGCCGCCAGGTGCTGTTCGATCGTGCGACGACGGCCAAGTACCTCGGCGGCATCTACGTGCTCGACGCGAACGGCGACATTGCGGTCGACGGCAAGAGCGACGTGCCGCGCAAGGCCAATTTCGCCCACGAACGGTACTTCACCGTGCAGCGCGACCACCCGGACGTCGGCTTGTACGTCAGCGACCCATACCATTCACGGCTGCGCGACGGCTCGCCGAGCGTCGCGCTCAGCCGGCGAATCACGCGGCCCGACGGGTCGTTCGGCGGCGTTGCCGTGATGTCGATCCGGCTCGAATATTTCCAGAACCTGTTCTCGCGCCTCGCGCTCGGCGATCGCGGGTCGATGGCGCTGATCAATACCGACGGCCTGATGCTCGCGCGCCAGCCGTACGACCCGGCGATCGTCGGCCGCGACATCAGCAAGGCAAGCACGTTCCGGCAGTTCATGACCGCCAGCGAGGGCAGCTTCGCCGATACCGCGTCGATCGACGGCGTGCGGCGCCTGTACGTGTTCCGGCACCTCGATAACCTGCCGCTGATCATCATGGTCGCGCGCTCGGAAGCCGACACCTACGCCGCGTGGTACGACCGCGCGATCCCGATCGGCACGGCCATGGCCGTGCTCGCGCTCGGCTTCGTCGGCCTGTCGCTGCTGCTCGACGTGCAATTGCGCAAGCGTCACCGCGCGGAAACCGAACTGCAGGCCCTCGCGCGCACCGACGGCCTCACCGGCCTCGACAACCGCCGGATGCTCGACGTCACGCTCGCGCGCGAATGGCGCCGCGCGGCGCGCTCGCAGCACGCGCTGTCGCTGCTGTTCGTCGACGTCGATCACTTCAAGCGCTACAACGACACGCAAGGCCACCAGGCCGGCGACGATGCGCTCGCCGCCGTCGGCCGCTGCATCGCCGGCTGCCTGCGGCGCCCGGCCGACTATGCGGCCCGCTACGGCGGCGAGGAGTTCGTCGTCGTGCTGCCCGACGTCGACACGAACGGCGCCGTGACGATCGCCGAAGCGATCCGCACCAGCATCCTCGATCTGGGGATCCGGCACGACACGAGCACGTCCGGCCGCCTGACCGCGAGCATTGGCGTGACGACCTGCTATCCGGAACGCGACGACAGCATCCAGGCCGCGCTGAAGCTCGCCGACGACGCGCTGTACCGCGCGAAGGAACGCGGGCGCAACCAGGTTGTCGTGCAGACGGCCCCGTCCGTCGACCGCACGCCGCGCCGCGTCTGAGCCGACCTGCGCGCCGGCTGGCCGTCCGGCCGCCGCACCGCCGCCCACGGGCAAAATCGCCGACAATGTCGGCTCGCCGCGCCGCCGCGCGGCACACGCGCCCGCCGGCCCGCGCCCGCTTCGCACCACCATGAGACTCAAGGCAAAGATTTTCCTTCTGGCCATCGTGCCGTTCCTGCTCGCGATCGCCGGCATCGGCTTCGGCGTGCGCCAGCAGGCGACGTCGCTCGCGCGCACGCAGCATGCGACGATCCAGGCTGCCTACCTGTCGAGCAAGGAAGTCGAGCTGAAGCACTACGTCGAGCTCGCGACGAGCGCGATCATGCCGCTGTACGACGCGAGCGGCCGCAATGCGCGCGACGAGGGGTTGCTGCGCACGCAAGCGCTCGCGATGCTGCAGAAGATGGATTTCGGCCCCGACGGCTATTTCTTCGTATACGACCTGCACGGCAATGCGCTGATGCATCCGCGCGAGCCCGAGCGCGTCGGCCACAACTACTGGTCGATGCGCGACCCGCAGGGTGCGCTGACGATCCAGCAACTGATCGGCGCCGCGTCGCACGGCGGCGGTTACGTGCGCTACACGTGGCAGCGGCCGTCGACGGGCAAGGCCGCGCCGAAGCTCGGCTACGTCGTCGCGCTCGAACGCTGGGGCTGGATGGTCGGCACCGGCATCTATCTCGACGACGTCGACACCGCGCTGCAGCGCATCGACGCGCGCGCGTCCGCGAACATCGAGCGCACGATGACCTGGCTCACCGCGATCGCGTTGACCGGCGCGGCGGTGATCGCCGTCTGCGCGCTGGTGCTGAACGTCAGCGAGTCGCGCAGCGCCGACGCGAAGCTCAAGCAGCTTGCGCAGCGCGTCGTCGAATCGCAGGAGCAGGAGCGCGAGCGGCTGTCGCGCGAGCTGCATGACGGGATCAGCCAGATGATGGTGTCCGCGAAGCTGATGCTCGAATCCGCGCTCGCGCGTTTCGAGCGTGGCGCGACGCGCATGCCTGAAGCCGAGCAGGCACTCGCGTCGGGTGTCGGGCGGCTCGGCGACACGCTGCGCGAGGTGCGGCGCATCTCGCATGCGCTGCGCCCGGCGATGCTCGACGATCTCGGCCTCGCGGCCGCGCTCGAGCAGCTCGTGCGCGAGTTCGGCGCGGAAAGCGGCATCGACATCGGCTATACGCAGGTCGCGCACAGCGGCGCGCGGCCGTTGCCCGCGCCGGTCAATACGGCGCTGTTCCGGATCGCGCAGGAAGCGCTCAGCAACATCGTGCATCATGCGCAGGCGTCGCGCGCGGCCGTCACGCTCGACGTCGGCGCGCATTCCGTCACGCTGACCATCGCCGACAACGGCTGCGGCTTCGACGCCGAGCGTTCGCAGACCGATGCGCGCCGCGGCATCGGGCTGCGCAACATGCGCGAGCGCCTCGACGCGCTCGGCGGCGCGCTGACGATCACGTCGCAGGTCGGCCACACCGTCGTGGCCGCGCGCGTGCCGCTGCGCGCCGTCGCCTGATAACGCGCCACCATAACCGGAGACCTTTGCCCATGAGCGCCCCCGACACCGCCCGGCCCGCCGCCCGACTGCTGCTCGTCGACGACCACCCGCTGGTGCGCGACGGCCTGCGGATGCGGCTCGAGGCGGCCGACCTGTCCGTGGTCGGCGAAGCCGGCAACGCGGACGAGGCGCTCGCGCTCGCTGCATCGCTCGAACCCGATCTCGCGCTGATGGACGTCGGCATGAACGGGATGAACGGCATCACGCTCGCCGGCGTGTTCCACGAGCGCTTTCCGGGGATCCGTGTGCTGATGCTGTCGATGCACGACAACATCGAATACGTGACGCAGGCCGTGCGCGCCGGCGCGCACGGCTATCTGCTGAAGGATTCGCCGGCGAGCGAGATCGTGCGCGCGATCGGCGCGGTGCTGGCCGGGCAGACGTTCTTCAGCGAGGGGCTCGCCGCGCGGATGATCCAGGCGAGCGCGGCCGCGTCGCCGCTCGACCGCTTGACCCCGCGCGAACGCGACATCCTCGATGCGCTGGCCGAGGGGCTGTCGAGCAAGCAGATCGCGCAGCAGACGGGGCTGTCGGTGCGCACGGTGGAAACCCATCGGCTCAACCTGAAGCGAAAGCTCGAGATCGAAGGGCAAGCGGAGCTGATCAAGTTTGCGGTCGAGCATCGGCGGCGGTGAGCGGATTGCCGGCCGATTTTTTACATTCAGGTCCTTTGACATGAATGTTCGACGTGACGAACCACATCCGGTGTCAGGCCGTCGCGTCTTACGCGATGCAGTCGAGAAGCACGGCTTGACTTGCCTTGACTCAACTTACAGCGACAGTGATTTCGCGGACAGTCCGTAACATTTTTCGGCTGCCGCGCGCAGTCGCGCGCGTGCGTCCGTAGACGTCGTGGTTCAAGACGATTTCACAGAGGAGGGCAACCCGATCGTGGTCCCCGGCAGGACTACCGAGTTGAGTGTCCCAGGTTCATCTGATACGGTCCGTCCAAATCAACTGCGGGATCACCCATGTCAGCGTCATGCACCTTCGTCCTGAACGGGCGGCCGATTTCCCCCCTTTCATGCGGTGGCGCCGGTCCCGTATCGGCGTTCAGCGGCATGCCAAACGATCGCAACCAACCGGAAGCGATCGCGAAGCCGAAGTCAGGTCCTTTGCCGCAGGGCTTGTATTACGTCGTCGATCGACAGTCGGGAGGCCGCCTGGGATGGCTCTATGACTTCGTGCATGCGAACCTGTATGGAACCAACCGGGATAGATGGTTTGCGCTGTACCGTGCCGACGGGACAATCGACGATTGGACAACCGTGAACGGCGTGCGCCGCGGCGCATTCCGCCTGCATCCGAACGGCCCGCTCGGACGCAGCGAAGGCTGCATCACCGTGAAGGATGCGCAAGACTTCGAACGGTTATCGGCGCACCTTCGGGCACGGGGCGCAACGTTGCCGCCCCCGGGGAGCAACGTCAAGGCATATGGAATCGTCGAGGTGCGGTAATGAAGGTCACGCGCTATGCCCTCAACATCCTGGCGACCCTCATTCTCGGCACGCTGCTCACACGCTGGTTCGTCCGTCTCCCGATCGAGACGCACATTCCCGCGACAATCGAATCGGCGATGGCATTTTTCGGGGTTGACACCATTGCGCATGCCGACGACGTCGAGGGGATCGGGCTCTTGCTCGTACTGGCCGTCTGTCTCGTCGTGGCCGGCTTGGCTGTTTGGGGCGTTAACCGGGTAGTTCGGCGCCAGGTGAAACACTGACGGTGCATTTGTTCAATGTGCAACGCCCCGGCCGCATTCGCGACCGGGGCGCGATGATTTCAGCGTCGCATTTCAGTCGCGGCTCGCGCCGCGACCGTCAATTCGTCCGCGAATTGTGCTTCTGCAGATACGCGATCAGCCCGTCGATACCGCCCGACGCGAGCTGGCTCTTGAACTGGCCCTGGTAGACCTGGATCAGCCACGCGCCCGACATGTCGATGTCGTAGATCTTCCAGTCGCTGCCGACCTTGCCGAGCCGGTAGCCGACCGACTGGCTGTCGCCCGGCGTCGTGACCGTCGACTGCACCAGCGCATCGGCACCCGACGCGCCGCTCGCCTTGAACGAGAACTTCGCGTCCTGGCTGCCGAGCTGCGCGAGCGATGCGGCATAGGTGCGCGTCATCAGCAGCTTGAACTGCTTGTACAGCTCCTGCTGCTGTTGCGGCGTCGCCTGCTTCCAGGCATCGCCGACCGCGATGCGGGTCGTGCGCTCGAAGTTCGTCGCGGGCAGGAAGCGCTGCTCGACGACGTGCGTGACTTTCGCCATGTCGCCACCGCGCGCGCCCGGATCGGCCTTCATCGCGTTGACCGTGCCCTCGACCGCAGTGCGGACGACGTCGACCGGCGCGCTCTGCGCGAAAGCGGAAACCGACACGGCAGCCGCCGCGACGAAAGCAAACAGATGACGTTTCATACGGATAATCGCACTCGATTAGAAAAAAACGGCCGGCGGATTGCATCGATTGCATCGGCCGGTGGGTCGAAGTATAGCGGCCCGGGCGCCCGCCTGCCGCGCGGTGACCGACTGTTACCTTTGAACCCCTTTTGTCACCGGGCCCGCCGCCGCGCGATTCCGGCCGATTATGTAAATATCCCCATACAAATTGCCGGGCCACCTGCGCCGATTCGTGTGCTGCGGAGCAAATATCCTTCCCGCCCCTTTACGCGCCAACGTCGCGACTGACGCCACGTTGCGCCGGTATACTCGTTCCTTTGCCCTTGCCAGCCCCTTCCCACCGCCACATGGTGACATCTCTCATCGTCCGACTCGTCGCATTGTCGGTACGCCGCCCCGTCTGGGTCGTCGTGCTGTCGCTCGTCATCGCCCTCTTCAGCGGCGTCTATGTCGCGCAGCACTTCAAGATCAACACGGACATCAGCAAGCTCGTCGACGCGGAACCGCAATGGGCCGTGCTCGGCCAGGCCGTCGACAACGCGTTCCCGCAACGCAACGGCACGATCCTCACGGTAGTCGAGGCGCCCGCGCCCGAATTCGCGACCGCCGCCGCGCATGCGCTCACCGAAGCACTGCAGAAGCAGGCCGACGCCGGCCGCATCGGCCAGGTCGCCGAACCCGGCGGCGGCCCGTTCTTCGAGCACAACGGGCTGCTGTTCCTGTCGCCGCAGGAAGTGTCGGATACGACGTCGCAGCTCGCGAGCGCGCGCCCGCTCGTCAACGAACTCGCGAAGAACCCGAGCCTGACGGGGCTCGCGACCACGCTGTCCACCACGCTCGGCCAGCCGCTCCTGACGGGCCAGGTGAAGCTGCCCTCGATGGCGAAACTGCTCGCACGCAGCGCCGCGACGGTCGACGACGTGCTGGCCGGCAAGCCGGCCGCGTTCTCGTGGCGCGGGCTGGTCGACAGCGACGCCGCGCGCCAGCCCGCACGCGCGTTCGTCACCGTGCAGCCGGTCGTCAACTACGGTGCGCTGAAGGCCGGCGCCGAAACGACCCAGGTGATCCGCGATACCGCGAAAGCGCTCGGCCTCGAGCAGCGCTACGGCGCGGTCGTGCGCCTGACCGGCGAACAGCCGCTCGCAGACGACGAATTCGCGTCGGTGGAAGACGGCGCCGCGCTCAACGGCGCGCTCACGCTGCTCGCCGTGCTCGTCATCCTGTGGCTCGCGCTGCGCTCGAAGCGGATGATCGGCTCCGTGCTCGTCACGCTGTTCGTCGGCCTCGTCGTGACTGCCGCGCTCGGCCTCGCGATGGTCGGTTCGCTGAACATGATCTCGGTCGCGTTCATGGTGCTGTTCGTCGGCCTCGGCGTCGACTTCTCGATCCAGTACGGCGTGAAGTACCGCGAGGAACGCTTCCGCGATCCGCGCATCGATCACGCGCTGATCGGCGCCGCGCACTCGATGGGCATGCCGCTCGCACTCGCCACCGCGGCGGTCGCGGCGAGCTTCTTCTCGTTCATCCCCACCGCCTATCGCGGCGTGTCCGAGCTCGGCCTGATCGCGGGCGTCGGGATGTTCGTCGCGCTGCTGACCACGCTCACGCTGCTGCCCGCGCTGCTGCGCCTGTTCGCGCCGCCCGGCGAATCGAAGACGCCGGGCTTCCCGTGGCTCGCGCCGGTCGACGACTTCCTCGATCGCCATCGCAAGCCGATCCTGATCGGCACGCTCGCCGTCGTGATCGGCGCGCTGCCGCTGCTCGCGTTCCTGCACTTCGACTTCAACCCGCTGCACCTGAAGGATCCGCACAGCGAATCGATGGCGACGTTGCTCGCGCTGAAGGATTCGCCCGAAGCAGCCGTCAACGACGTCACGCTGCTCGCGCCGTCGCTCGCCGATGCCGACGCGGCCGCGAAACGCCTCGACGCGCTGCCGGAAGTCGGCCGCACGACGACGCTCACGACCTTCGTCCCGGCCGACCAGCCGGCCAAGCGCGCGGCGATCGCCGCGGCCGCGAGCGACCTGCTGCCCGCGCTGACGCAGCCGGCCGCGCCGAGCGTGCCCGACGCGCAGCGGGTCGCCGCGCTCAAGCGCGCGTCCGACCTGCTGAGCTACGCGGCGGAAGACCACCCGGGGCCGGGCGCGGCCGCCGCACAGCATCTGTCGGCATCGCTCGCGAAGCTCGCCGCCGCCGACAGCGCGACGCGCGACCGCGCCGAGCGCGCGTTCTCCGACACGCTGCGCATCGCGCTCAACCAGCTCGCGACGCTGCTGCAGCCGCAGGACGTCACGCGCGAATCGCTGCCGCCGCAGCTCGTGCGCGACTGGATCGCACCCGACGGCCACGCGCTCGTGCAGATTTCGCCGAAGGTGCCGAAGGGCGTCGACCCGAACGACGACACGATGCTGCGCCACTTCGCGAAAGCAGTGAAGGCCGCGGAACCTGGCGCGATCGGCGGCCCGATCTCGATCCTGCATTCGGCCGACACGATCATCAACGCGTTCCTGCACGCGGCGCTGTGGTCGATCATCTCGATCACGATCCTGCTGTGGATCACGCTGCGCCGCTTCGGCGACGTGCTGCGCACGCTGGTGCCGCTGCTCGTGTCGGGTCTCGTCACGCTCGAGATGTGCGTCGTGCTCGGCATGTCGCTGAACTTCGCGAACATCATCGCGCTGCCGCTGATGCTCGGCGTCGGCGTCGCGTTCAAGGTGTACTTCGTGATGGCGTGGCGCGCGGGCCAGACGGGCCTGCTGCATTCGAGCCTCACGCACGCGGTGCTGTTCAGCGCCGCAACGACGGCAACCGCCTTTGGCAGCCTGTGGCTGTCGCATCATCCGGGCACGTCGAGCATGGGCAAGCTGCTCGCGCTGGCGTTGACCTGCACGCTGATCGGCGCCGTGGTATTTCAGCCCGTCCTGATGGGCAAACCGCGCGTCAAACGCGCCAAGAACCAATCGCAAGGAAACAATGAATAAGGTGCGAATCATTGCGGCGACCGTCGCTGCCAGCGCAGTGTTGAGCGGCTGCGCGACGGGCCCGAACCGCAACCCCAACGACCCGCTCGAGCCGATGAACCGTGCGATGTACAAGTTCAACGACACGGTCGACACGAACATCGCCGTGCCGATCGCGAAGGGGTACCAGAAGATCACGCCGACGCCGATGCGCACCGCGATCAGCAACTTCTTCTCGAACCTCGGCGATCTCGGCAACATGGCGAACAACCTGTTGCAGCTGCGCATCACGGATGCGACGCAGGATCTGATGCGCGTGGCGATGAACTCGGTGTTCGGCGTCGGCGGCCTGATCGACATCGCGACGCCGGCCGGCCTGCCGAAACATCACCAGGATTTCGGGCTGACGATGGCGCGCTGGGGCATGCCGTCCGGCCCGTACCTCGTGCTGCCGGTGTTCGGCCCGAGCACGATTCGCGACGGTGTCGGCCGCGCGGTGGACGTCCGCTTCAACCTGCTGAACTACATCGAGCCGGCCGTGCGCAATCCGATGTACATCGCGCAGTTCATCAGCGCGCGTTCGGACCTGCTCGGCGCAACCGATCTGCTGAAGCAGGCGGCGCTCGATCCGTATTCGTTCGTCCGCGACGCGTACCTGCAGCAGCGCAAGTCGCTGACGTATCACGGCCAGTCGGCATCGGCCGCGCCGCCGAACTACGCCGAGCCGGGTGAATCGGGCGCGGTGCCGGCGGCCACGCCGGCCGTGCCGGGCTTGCCGAACTACGAGGATCCGGGCGAGTCGGGCGGGGCGGGCGGCGCCGCGCCGAACAACGCGCCGGCTGCACCGGGGTTGCCGCAGTATGACGATCCGGGCGCGGACAATGCGATGCCCGCGAGTGCGCCTGCCGCGGCCCCTGAGGCGGTATCGGCCGGGGCAACGACCGCGCCCGCCGCCAACGGCGCGCCGATCGCGCCAGCGATGCCGACCGTGCCTGCGAGCAGTCCGGCCGCGCAGTAACGCGGCGCGGAATCCACCGGAAAGCCGAAGAGCGCTGCATCATGCGGCGCTCTTTTTTTGCGCGTACGCGAACGGAAAAAGGAAGGGGGAAAGGAGAACGCAGCGAACGCCGCTCAGGCAATCCGCATCGCGCCCGCACGCTCGAATGCGTGCCGCGCCTGGATCAGCGTCGTGCGCGCCGCGCGCGCGTCGCCCGCGACCTGCAGCAGCGGGCCGAGCTGCGACGGCTGCTTCAGCAGTTCGCGCAGGATCGGCAGGATCGCGGTGCTGCCGTCGTCACGCAGGCCGGCCGTCGCCGCGCGCGGCAGTGTGCGCCACGCCGGGTCGACGATCGCGCGGCACACCGCGAACGGCACGCCGCGCGACGCCGCGAAGGCCGCGGCGATATGCGATTCCATGTCGACGGCGAGCGCACCCTTCGCGCGGTGCAGCGACGCCTTCTCCTGCTCGCTGACCACCGGCGCGCCGACCGCCGCCATCGTGCCGCGCGTGATGCGCGCCCACACCGGCGTGTCGTGCAGCGCCGCGACGAGCCGCGCGCTCCAGCCCGGATCGGTCTGCACGCGGCCGAACGGCCCGTCGATCGCATCCGCGATCACGAGTGCGCCGGGCGCGAGGTCGGGCGCAAGGCCGCCCGCCGTGCCAAAGCTCACGATGCCCGCGCAACCGCGCGCGGTCGCCTCGGCCAACGCACGCTCGAGCCGGTCGGCCCGCGCGGCGAACACGGCCTCGACACCGCGACCGCGCGCGATGCGTGCCTCGAACGCCATCCCCGTGACGGCGATGACGGGCAACGTGCCGTTGTGCTGCGTCGGCGCCACGCGTTACAGCCCGACCGTCACGCGCGTGGCGTTGTCGCGCTTCAGGTTGCGATAGCGCGCGAGCGCCCACAGCGGGAAGAACTTGCGATAGCCGTGGTAGCGCAGGTAGAACACGCGCGGGAAGCCCGTCGCCGTGAAGCGCGTCTCGTCCCACAGGCCCTCTTCGTTCTGGTTCGCGATCAGGTACTCGATGCCGCGCGCGACGGCCGGGTTGTTCACCTCGCCGGCCGCCATCAGGCCGAGCAGCGCCCAGGCCGTCTGCGACGCCGTGCTCGGCGCCTGCTCGAAGCCTCGGTAGTTGAGCTTGTAGCTGTCGCCGTCCTCGCCCCAGCCGCCGTCCTTGTTCTGGATCGAGAGCAGCCACTGCGCGCCGCGCTTCATGCGCGGATCGTCCGGCGTCAGGCCGGCCGCGTTCAGCGAGCACAGGGCCGTCCACGTGCCGTACACGTAGTTCATCCCCCAGCGGCCGTACCAGCTGCCGTCCGGCTCCTGCTCCTTCAGCATGTAGTCGAGCGCGCGGCGCGCCGGCTCGCTGTTCAGCGGCGTCTCGCCGAGCTGCGACAGCATCGACAGGCAGCGGCCCGACACGTCGGCCGTCGGCGGATCGAGCAGTGCGCCGTGATCCGAGAACGGGATGTTGTTCAGGTAGTACTGCGTGTTTTCCGGTTCGAACGCGCCCCAGCCGCCGTCGCTGCTCTGCATCCCGACGACCCACTCGCGCGCACGCGCGATCGAATCGCGATACGCATCGTTCTGCCTGAGTTTCTGGACGCGATCCATCGCCGCCACGACCACCGCCGTATCGTCGACGTCCGGATAGTGCGCGTTCGCGTACTGGAATGCCCAGCCGCCCGGCCGCACGTTCGGGCGGCGCGAGATCCAGTCGCCGCGCACGTCGAGGATCTGCAGCGGGCGCAGCCATTCGAGGCCGCGCAGCACGGCTTCCTCGGCACGCGCATCGCCGGTCTCGAGCAGCGCATGCGCGGCGAGCGACGTGTCCCATACCGGCGACAGGCACGGCTGGCAATACGCTTCGTCCTCCTGCACGACGAGCAGCTTCTCGACCGACTTGCGCGCGATCGCGCGGTTCGGATGATCTTCCGCATAGCCGAGCACGTCGTACATCATCACCGAGTTGGCCATCGCCGGATAGATCGCGCCGAGGCCGTCCTCGCCGTTCAGGCGCTCGTCGACGAACGACACGGCCTGGCGGATCGCGCGTTCGCGCGTGTAGCTCGGAAACAGGCCGTCGACCGCGCGCAACGCATGGTCGACCACGCGGAAGAACGCGAACCAGCCGGGGCTCTGGTGGCCCTGGCGCGGCAGCAGGCCGGCGTTGACGGGCGGATCGATGAACAGCTCGTCGATGCGCACGCCGCGCGGGTTCTTCGCGAGCGGCCGCTTCGCGTTCAGCACCAGCAGCGGCACGATCACGGTACGCGCCCAGTACGACACCTTCGACAGATGGAACGGGAACCACTGCGGCAGCAGCATGATCTCGACCGGCATCATCGGCACCGCGCGCCACGGAATCGCACCGTACAGCGCGAGCTGGATCCGCGTGAACACGTTCGACATCTCGGCGCCGCCCATCGCGTGGATCGCACGGCGCGCACGCTGCATGTGCTCGGCGTTCTCGTCGTCGCCGATCACCTTCAGCGCGAAATACGCCTTCACGCTCGCGCTGATGTTCGGCGCGCCGTCGGTGAACAGCGGCCAGCCGCCGTCGGCCTGCTGGATGCGGCGCAGATAGCGGCCGATCTTCTGTTCGAGCTCGAGGTTCGGCGTCTCGCCGAGATAGTGGACGAGCAGAACGTATTCGGCGGGAATCGTCGAATCGGCCTCAAGTTCGTAGACCCAGTGTCCGTCCGCGTTCTGCGCGGCCAGCAGCGCATCGGTTGCGCCGGCAACGGCCGCGTCGAGCCCGGCCGGCGCGGTGGCGGCGGACAGGGTAGCCATTTCGGTGAGATCGTTCATCGGTCCCTCTGTTACTTACTGTGTCTGGAGCACGTCCGCGGCCAGCTGGCCGGAACGGATCGCGCCCTCGATCGTGGCGGGCAAGCCGGTGGCAATCCAGTCGCCTGCCAGCACGAGATTGGTCCAGCGCGTACGCGCGGCCGGACGTTTCATTTCCTGCGGCGGCACCGCCGCAAAACTCGCGCGCGGCTCGACGACGAGCTGCCACGCGGGGATGGTTTCCGGGTTCGCGCCGCTCACGCGCGCGACGTCTTCCCAGATGCGCCGCGCGAGCGCGTCGCGCGGCATGTCGAGCCAGCGCCCCGCGTCACGGATCGTCGCCGCGAGCGGGCCGCCGCCGGTGCGCACCGCGTCGACGACGCCGTTGACAACGGTCGTCTGCAGCGGGCTGCCGGCCGGTGTGTCGACCGCGAAATACGCGGTCACGACTGCACTGAACGTGTCGGGCGCGGCAAGATCCGGGACGAGCGGCTGCGCGACCTCGGGCGGCACGGCCAGCACGATCGCGTCGCCCGGCGCGAGATCGACGCGCTCGCCGCCGATCGTGACCGCGTCGACCGCATTGCCGTGCGCGCCGAATTCGAACACATCGAGCCGCGAGTTCAGCCGGATCTGCGCGCCGCCGTGCTGCAGCATCCGCAGTGCCGGTTCGACGAAGGCACTGCCGAGCCCGTGGCGCGCGACGAGCGGACGGCAACCGGGGCCGCCCGCGGCAAACGTGCCGCACAGCGCCGCGCGCGCGAGTTCCGCACTCGCGTGGCGCGGCTCGACGTTCAGCACCCCGAGGAAAAACGGCCGCAGCCAACGATCCCACAGCACGCCGTCGCATCGCATCGTCTGTGCAAGCGAGCGGCCGGTGCGCGCGACCGCGAGCGGGGCCAGCGCGAGATAGTCGAGCGGCGTGGTGCCCGGCGCGCGCGACGCGGCGTCGAACAGCCACGACGGCCAGCGCCCGTTGCCAAAGCGCAACGTCCAGCGCTGCTGCGCAGCAACGTCGACCACCGGACATTCAGGCAGCGCGGGCCCCGTGAGCTGATCGGCCGCACCGATCGCGCGCAGATAGCGCTGCGTCGCGGCCTGTCCCGCGAAAACCTGATGCAGCCCGCTGTCGAGCGTCGTGTTCAGCGTTCCGTCGAACCACGAGCGGCAGCGGCCGCCCGCGTGCGCATGCGCGTCGTGCAGCACGATGCGCCGCCCGCGACGTTGCAGCTCGACCGCCGCCGACAGGCCCGCGAGTCCTGCACCGATCACGTGGACGGTTCTGGGCATCGGCTCAGAACAGCGCGTAGCGCGCGGCGATCATCAGCATGCGCGCCTTCGGCTTGCGCAGCGGCGCGCGCGGGGCGGCGAAGCCGCGCGCGATCGCGGCCTCGAGAATGCAGCGGTACGCGCCCGACATGATGCGCGGCGCCTTGACCTGCGCACGCGTGCAGGTGTCCATCACGGCGTCCGCCGCGCGGAAATGCTCAAGCGCGCGCTCGACGAGCGTCGCGCAGACACGCGGCAGCGCCGGGTCGCGCACGATCGTCGCCGGATCGGTGATCGCGATGCCTTCGCGCGCAAGCAGCTCGCGCGGCAGGTAGCAGCGGTTGATCGCCGCGTCGTCGTCGATGTCGCGCAGGATGTTGGTCAGCTGCAGTGCGCGGCCGAGGTGGTGCGACAACTCGATGCCTTCCGCTTCCGGGATCCCGAAAATCCTCACCGACAGACGGCCGGCCGCGCTCGCCACGCGATCGCAAAACAGGTCGAGTGTCGGTTCGTCCGGCGCGCAAATGTCTTCGGCGGCGTCCATCGCCATCCCGTCGATCATCGCGTGGAAGTCCTCGCGCTTCAGGTCGAACGCGCGGATCTCGCGCTCGAGCGCGACCAGATGGCGCGGCGGCTGGCCGGCGAAGCACGCGTCGATGTCCGCGCGCCAGCGATCGAGGCCCGCGTTGCGCTCGGCGCGTGGCAGGTCGCTGTCGGCGATGTCGTCGACCGCGCGGCAGAACGCGTAGACCTGGAACATCGCGTCGCGCTGCACCGCCGGCAGGATGCGCATCGCCAAATAGAAAGAACTGCCCGATGTGACGGCAGCGGCGTCGGTTTCTTGTTCGTCCACGACGAGATTGGAAACGGCCAAGACGAGCTCCACGGAGGCACCCACGCGGGGCGATTGAAGAAGCCATGCCCGGCTGGGTTGGTCAGGGCGTCAAATGCGTGCGAGATATGCGAACGATCGACGCAGACAGGCACAAATTACCGGCCGGAAGCCGGAATTGGGCGAAAGTATAGCAATCTTTGAAGTTCGATGGCGGACACGCGCCGCGCGCGGCGGGCCGCCTGCAGGCTGGCGGGCCGGCGCGGCCGGCCCCGATGAGGACGGCGTCGCGCCGCCCGTCAGCCGTAGACGATGTCGCGCTGCAGATCGAGCGCGATGAGCCCCATTTCGCGAGTCAGCTGCAGCATCGAACGGCGCTCGAGCCGCGAGCCCATGAAGCTCGTCACGCGCCCGTCGGGTTCCGCCGTGAACTGGAACGACGGGCCGCCCGTGCCGAACCATGCGCCCGGCACGTCTGGCGACTCCTGCCAGTCGATCTGCTCGAACACGCGCGCGATTCCCGCGCGCACCACGTCGCTCGGGCCGATCGGCGGCGCGATGTCGCCCAGGTCGTCGAGGGAATAGGGGCCAGGCTTATCCGGCCGCCGGTAGAAGAGGTAGTCGACGTTCATGGGACGCAATCGGGAGCAAAGCGTCAAATTAGCGCGCTTCGGCGCAAATTCAAATCAGATCAGGACGAAATGTGGCCTGTACGAGACAAAAGGGCCGCATCGCGGCGACCTGTGCGAACCCACGCACGACCGGGCCGCGCGTTCCTGCTTGGACGCGCGCGGCTTCGTCTAAGATGAACACCTTCCTAGATCTCGAAAAAGACGGACACCATGGAGACGAACGTAACCGCCCCCCCGCAATCCGACCATCCGGTTTTCGTGCTGGTGCACGGCGCGTGGCACGGTGCGTGGTGCTACGCGCACGTGGCGGCCGCGCTGGCCGCGCGCGGCTACCTGTCGATCGCGCGCGACCTGCCCGCGCACGGCATCAACGCCCGCTTTCCTGCGTCCTATCTCGAACGGCCGCTCGACAAGGACGCATTCGGCGCCGAACCGTCGCCGGTCGCAAATACCACGCTCGACGATTACGCGACGCAGGTGATGCAGGCCGTCGACGACGCGTACGCGCTCGGCCGCGGCAAGGTCGTGCTCGTCGGGCACAGCATGGGCGGCCTCGCGATCACGGCCGCGGCGGAACGCGCGCCGGAGAAGATCGCGAAGATCGTCTATCTCGCGGCGTTCATGCCCGCGTCGGGCGTGCCGGGCCTCGACTACGTACGCGCGCCCGAGAACAAGGGGGAAATGCTGGGGCCGCTGATGCTGGCGAGCCCGCGCGTCGCGGGCGCGCTGCGGATCGATCCGCGCAGCGGCGAACCCGCCTATCGCGAGCTGGCAAAGCGCGCGCTGTACGACGACGTGCCGCAGGCCGACTTCGAGGCGGTGGCGAACCTGATGACCTGCGACGTGCCGGCCGCGCCGTTCGCGACCGCGATCCCGACGACGCCCGCGCGCTGGGGCGCGATCGACCGTCACTACATCAAGTGCCTCGCGGATCGGGTGATCCTGCCCGCGCTGCAGCAGCGCTTCATCGACGAAGCCGACGCGTTCGTGCCCGGCAACCCGACGCACGTGCATCAGCTCGACAGCAGCCATTCGCCGTTCGTGTCGCAGCCGGCCGTGCTGGCCGGCGTGCTGGCCGACATCGCGAAAAGCTGAACGACGCGTATCGCGCGTGGGGAGCGGCGGCGCGGCGCCGCAACGGTCACGCGTACGCGATCGACCGGTCGCGCCCGAGCCGCTTCGCGCGATAGAGCGCGGTGTCGGCCTCGTTGACGAGCACGTCGCACGCCGGCGCGCCGGCGGTCGCGCATGCGCCGCCGACGCTCGCCGTCACCGGCACGCTGACGCCTTCCGCATCGACCGGCTTGCTGCCGATCGCGACGCGCACCTTGTCGGCCACCTTCATCGCCTCGTCGAGATTCGTGCACGGCAGCAGCAGCGCGAATTCCTCGCCACCGAAGCGGCCGAACGTATCCTGTGCGCGCACGATCGATGCGACGCGACGCGCCGTCTCGCGCAATACCGCATCGCCGGCCGCATGCCCGAACCGGTCGTTGATCGTCTTGAAGTGGTCGAGATCGAACAGCAGCACCGACAGGTCGCCGCCGTAGCGCTGCCAGCGCGCGAACTCGTCACCGAGCCGCGCTTCGAAGAAGCGCCGGTTCGCGATGCCGGTGAGGCCGTCGCGATTCGCATGCTCGCGCAACTTCGCGACCGCCTCCTCGCGCTCGCGCTGCATCACGCTCACGTGCGTGACGTCCGAGATCGTCACGCACACGGCCTCGACTTCGCGGCCGCGCGTGAGCGGCATGAACGTGCAGTCCTGCTGCATGTAGTCGACGCCGCCGGTAATCGGCCGATCGTGCTCGAAGCGAAACAGGTAGGGCCGCTGCTCCCACGAGCTGAACGCGAAGCTGCCGAGCTGGAACACGCTCTCGAGCTTGCGTTCGAGCCATGCGCGCGGCAGCGTCGGAAAGCAGTCAAACAGGTTGCGGCCGATCACGTCGGCAGCCGGGATGCCACTGTGGTCCTGCATGAAGCGGTTCCACATCAGCACGGTCATCGCGCGGTCGAGCACGAACAGGCCGAAGCCCACCCGTTCGATCACGAGGTCGCTCAGCGACGCGGCGGCGGCAGTGGTCGTGCGGATAGCGTTCATAGCGCGGACAGCAACGCGTCGAGCGCGTCGCCCATCAGCCGGATCGAATCCTCGGCCATCAGCATCACGAAATGTGCGCGAAACGCGTGATCCTCGAGTCCGAAATTCACTTCGAGCAGCAGCGCGACGCTCCATGCGAGCGCGTTCGCCTGGAACACGTCGTCGAACGACACGTTCGCGCCGAGCAGCCCCGGCGGGAAGAACACGGGCTTGCGGCCGAGTTCGTCGAGGATCGACGCGACGCACGCGCTCATCAGCACGTTCGCGACATCGAACACGAGTTCGTCCTGCGTCGCCATGCCGGCATACGCGCCGTCGCCGAACGTGCGGTCCATCAGCGACATGAGCCGCGCGACACCCGCGCTGCGGCACAGCACGATCGCCTCGCCCTTGATGTCGGAACGAAAACCCTGGCGCACGGCCGTCACGTTCTCGTGGATGCCCGTCATCTCGCGCAACGCGTCGCCCGCATCGGCGGCCTTCACGACGCGCACGCGCGGTACCGACAGCTCGATGAAATGTCCGAGCAGCAGCGCGAGCCGTGCGGCGGCGCGGCCCATCGCGAGGTTGGCGATCTCCTGCAACGCGTCGCGCTGCTCCGCCGTGAACACCGATTCAGGCATACCACCCATACTCCTTGAGAATGGGCAGCAACGCCTCCGACGTCACGGGCTTGGCAACGAATGCGATCGCGCCCAGCTCGCGCACGCGTGCTTGCGCCTGCGGCTGGATATCGGCGGATACCACGATCACGAACGTGTTCAGATCTTCGTGGCGCAGTGTCTCCAGCACCTGATAGCCGCTCATGTCGGGCATCGTCAGGTCCAGAAACATCACGGAAGCTTTGCCGTCACGATAGAGCGCCAGGGCCTCGCGACCATTCGCCGCGTACGCGACGTCGACATCCCAGTCCCCCGGCAGTGCCTTTGTCAGAAGTTTGCGAGCGAGCAAGGAATCGTCGGCGATCACGATCGGCAAAGGCATGGCGGCGAAGCGGTATACGGAATGGTCTCTCTCGCGTTAACGACCGCGCGGCGCGCTTCTTGAGGCGCCATGCAATCAAGCGCGGGCAGCCACCGTGCGGCCGCGCGCGGGCACCGCGGCACGTGGCACGCGACACACCGCGCCGCAAACGCCGGCGGGCGCATATATCAGTCATAGGGAAAGCAAGGCGCGATTCTCTGAGTAAACCGAAGGCGGTGCAACTCGCCATTTTCACAATTTCGAACAGAATCGATCCAATCGCACGGCATTCCGAAAACAGTTGCAACCATTTTAGAGATATGCACGCAAAATTTTTCTTTGTGTACGTTTGCGCTGCCGGATTCATAGCGTTTTCAATCTTTCAGGTTGCCCCTGTCGGAATCATCAGGTTGACCGTCCGTGCCGGGGTGCGGCGGGCGCACGCAACTCGTTTATGATTGAACACCTCAGCTTGACCCGCTTTCTTCAATGACGTCCGAACGTCCCGCCGACTCCCGCCCACCTGCCTCCACGCCCGCCGACGACTGGCAGGACGACGGCAACTATGCGTCCGGCGCGCCCGAGCACGATTTCGCGGTTCGGCGCGTGACGCTGATCGTGCTGCTGGTCGCGGCGATCGTGCTGCCGTGCATCTACGTGTCGGTCATGGCGTACAACGACCTGAAGGCACGCGAAGCCGCGGCGAGCGACGTGACGATGCGCACCGTGCGCGTGGCCGAGGAACATGCGCTCAAGGTGTTCGACCTGAGCGAAACGCTCGATGCGCGCATCGTCGACCTCGTGCAGGACATGGACGACGCCACCGTGCGCCGCCACGAATCCGACATCCACGAGGCGCTGAACACGATCGGCGGCGGCTATCCGCAGGTGGCCGCGGTGTCGATCTTCGGCGCGAGCGGAATGCTGCTCGCGAACAGCCTCTACTATCCGGCGCCCTATGCGTCGATCGCGAACCGCGACGACTTCACCGGCATTCGCGACGGCAAGGTCATCGAACATGTCTCGCGGCTGATGATGGGGCCGCTCAAGCTCGAGAACATCCCCGTGTTCAACACGGGCGTCGCGCGACGCCACAGCGACGGGTCGTTCGCCGGGATGGTGTCGATCGCGCTGAAATCGTCGTACTTCAATGCGTTCTACCGCGACCTTCTCGGCGGCGCGGCCACGCCGATGACGATGGCGCTCGCGCGCTCCGACGGCGCGGTGATCGCGTCGTATCCGCCGCCGCCGTCGCTCGCGCACACCGATCGCACGGCCACGTTCGGCAACACGCGCAACGATCCGCGCGCCGGCGTCGTGCGCGTGCGCCACGACGGCGCCAGCGAGATCGTCGCGTACCGCCAGGTCGGCAGCTATCCCGTATACGTGATCTGTGCGTACCGCACGTCGGCGATCTGGCGTGAGTGGTACGAACACCTGAGCGTGCTGTTCATCTCGATGTTCGCGCCGTCGGTCGCGCTGTGGTCGGTGATCTGGCTGTCGCTGAAGCGGCTGAAGGCGGAAGAGGAGGCGTGGGATCGCTGGCAGGCGGAAGCGTCGATGCGGCGCTCGATCGAATCGGCGTACCGGCAGTCGCGCAAGATGCAGGCGCTCGGCAACCTGGTCGGCAGCGTCGCGCACGACTTCAACAACCTGCTGATGATCATCTCGAGCAACGTGCAGATCGCGCGGCGACGCGGCGTCCAGCATCTCGACAAGGAACTCGGCGCAATCGAACGCGCGCTGAAGAACGGCCAGTCGCTCACGCGCCAGTTGCTCGGCGTCGCGCGCAAGCAGCCGCTGCACAACGAGACGATCGACATCGGCCAGTGGCTCGGCACGTGCCGCGAACTGCTGAAGACGTCGCTCGGTTCGAAGTCGTTGCTGGTCGTCGCGATCGAACCCGGTGTATGGCCGATCCGGGTCGATGTCGCGGAGCTCGAACTCGCGGTGATCAACCTCGCCGTCAACGCGCGCGACGCGATGACGATCGGCGGCCGCTTCACGGTCGGCGCGCGCAACGTCACGCTGCGCGGCGAGGACGGCTTTCCGCTCGCCGGCGACTTCGTGCAGATCTCGCTCGACGATACGGGCTCGGGCATGGCGCCCGACGTGCTCGCGCGCGCGTTCGAGCCGCTGTTCACGACGAAGGCGCAGGGGATGGGAACGGGGCTCGGGCTGCCGCAGGTGTTCGCGTTCTGCGAGCGCTCGGGCGGCCTTGCGACGATCGACAGCGCGGTCGGCGCCGGCACGTCGGTGCGCCTCTACCTGCCGCGCGCCCGCGTCGAGGACATCGTCGCGCGGCCGCAGGCCGCCGCGCACGACACGGGCGCGCTCGCGGGCCTGCACGTGCTGCTGGTCGAAGACAACAGCGAAGTTGCGGCCGGCACCGAAGCGCTGATCACGCTGCTCGGCCACCGCGTCACCTATGCGCCCACCGCCGACGACGCGCTGCGCCTGATCGAGGGTGCGGCCGCGAACGACGCATTCGACCTGGTGATCTCGGATATCCACATGCCGGGCCGCCTGAACGGCATCGATCTCGCCGAAGCGATCGACAAGCGGCCGGGAAAGCTGCCCGTGATCCTGGTCACGGGTTACGCGGAGGAACTCGACCGCACGCGTACCGTCAACGTGCGCGTGCTGTCGAAGCCGTTCGACATCGCGCTGCTCGACGAGATCCTGCTCGGCATCCGCGAAGCGCGCGATGCGCGGCATGCCGGCGCCTGATCCGCGGCACGCGGGCCGGTGCCGGCAGCGGGAAGAGTGCGGCGATCAGGCCGACTTCAGCTCGCGCACCCAGTCGACGTAGCGGTCGACGAAGCCCTGCAGGAACTTGCGCGTGTCCTCGCTGACGATCTGGCCCTGGTCGTCGATGCGCGCCGGGTCATGCTTGATGAACATCTCCGGCTGTCCGAGCATCTTCACGTCGAGATACGCGAGCACGTTGCGCAGGTGCTGCTGCGCGAGCGCGGTGCCGACCGCGCCGGGCGACGTGCCGAGCACCGCGCCCGGCTTGCCGGACCACGAGTTGTGCCCCCACGGACGCGAGCCCCAGTCGAGTGCGTTCTTCAGCACACCCGGAATCGAGCGGTTGTACTCGGGCGTGACGAACAGCAGCGCGTCGGCGGCTTCGATCGACTGCTTGAAGCGCTTCGCGACGTCCGGAAATTCCGCGTCGTAGTCCTGGCTGTAAAGCGGCAGTTCGCCGATCTCGACGAATTCGAACGAGAAATCGGCGGGGGCGAGCGAGATCACGGCGTGCGCGAGCGCGCGATTCCAGGAACCGCGACGCAGGCTGCCGACGACGACTGCAACACGATAGGACATGGCATTCTCCTTCCGGTGAGTGAAGAATCGGATCGATTGATTCGGGAAAGGCGATAAAGGTCTGTTTATAGGCAAGCCAGCCCGCGGACCGTCCCACGGGGCCGACCGGCCGACTTTCCACAAGGTTTTCCACAGAAATTGTGGATAACTTGACCGTTAAGGTCTGATGTTACAGATCGCCCGCATCGCGAGTTCGCGGCGCGCGACACAGGGTTCCGGCAAGCATAGCGCAGCGCGCCGGCCGGCTTGATGAATTCGTGACGGAACATGCGTTGCAGCGCGGCGTCGCGCCCAGTAAGCTGCTCGCACCGCGACGCGCGCGCCCGGTGACACACGCGATCGCTTTCATTTCGTAAGGCTCCTGACCCGCCATGCCGTCCGCGTACGACGACCCCGCCTATCTCGCACAACTGCGGCACGACCTGCTGCGCTTCGCGCGGCTCCAGTTGCGCGATGCCGATGCAGCCGAGGATGCCGTGCAGGAAGCGCTGACCGCCGCGTGGTCGCATGCGGGCGAGTTCGCGGGACGGTCCGCACACAAGACCTGGGTGTTCGGGATCCTGCGCAACAAGCTGATCGACATCCTGCGCGTGCGACAGCGGACCGTGAGCCTGTCCGCGCTCGACGCGGAGCTCGATGGCGAATCCGCACTCGACCGCGAGCTGTTCAAGGAAAACGGGCACTGGGACGCGCATACCAAGCCGCGGCCGTGGCCGCGCCCCGAGACGCTATTGCAGCAACAGCAGTTCTGGTCCCTGTTCCAGGTCTGCCTTGATCATCTGCCGGAACACATCGGCCGCGTGTTCATGATGCGCGAATTCCTCGATGTCGAGATCGCCGATATCTGCAGCGAACTGACGTTGACGATGAACCATTGCAGCGTGCTGCTGTATCGGGCGCGCACGCGCCTGCGCACCTGCCTCAGCGAAAAAGGACTGACGACCGAAGATGCTGCCGGGGAAATGTAGGGACGTGACGCGACTGCTGTCGGATGCGCTCGACCGGTCCTTGACGCTGTATGAACGCATGCAGGTGCGCGTGCATCTGCCGGCTTGCAGTGGGTGCAGGGCGTATCGCGGGCAGATTGCGCTGCTGCGGACGGCTGCGCATGCGGCGGCGGGGCGGGGTGCGGCGGATGGGGCGGACAGCGAACGGGATGCGTCGTCGGGAGACGGTCAGGGCTGAGTTGGCGGTGTCGTTCGAGGTCGCGTGTGGCGAGGGCTGCGGGCGCGGTCGTTGTCGACGTCGATGAGTTGCCGCTGGAAGTGACTCGCGACTCGCGGTCATTGAATGCGGTGCTGGTGGCAGCGTCGCGACGAAGATCGATCGGCGGCGGCGGATGGATTCGGCGGATGGATTCGGCGGGTGGATTCGGCGGGTGGATTCGGCGGGTGGATTCGGCGGGTGGATTCGGCACGCTCGACGGTTGGGCGCTGCGGCGGGTGAGGGTCATCACGGTCAGCGACTGCTGCCAGTACGGCCAGGATGATCGGTTGCAGCACGTGAACAAGGCCCGTCGATCCGACGCCCTGCTCGCCGCGGCGAGCGGTTGAGGCTACCCTGTTCCGTGACTGCCGGCAGCGCGGTCACCGTGATCGATTTGCAGTACGCGGGTTCATTCGGTCGATCCGACACGCTTGTGCCGGATCGATGCGATAAGAAAAATACGCCGAACATCAATTATTCAAAGAGTGCGCGCACCGATTCGGGCGGCCGACCGATGGCTGCCTTGCCTCGATACACGACGATCGGACGCTGCAGCAGAATCGGATGGGCAGCAATCGCTTCGTAGGCCTCCGCATCGGTCAGACTCACGCGGGCAAGATCCAGCGCCTTGTACGGCTCCTCTCCATCGCGAAGCATGTCGCGCACGGGTCGCCCAAGCTGACGATGCAGCGTTTCCAGTTCCTCGACCGTCGGCGGCGTCTTCAGATACTCGACGACATTCACCGGCGTGCCGGTGGTGTTCAGCGTCTCGACCAGTGCGAGCGTCTCACGGGACTTCGAGCAGCGGGGGTTGTGGTAGATCGTGATCATCATTCAGGCCAGGATGGGAGAGGCCCGTATTGTAGCCAGTCTGGTTGCGCGCGTTTCGGTGGGGTATGGGGGGCGTGCGAAGGGGAAGTTGAAGACTTGGACGACGCGTGGGATGAACCAGTAGTACTGGTAAGTGCACAGCGTGCTGCTGCGTTTATGCGCATAAAGTGCATTGCGCGGGCGATTACCGGGGCCGTCTTGGTTGGGAATAGCGCAGGTGCATCACGACGCACCTCTATGGCGGATTGCAGAAAATCAACAGGCCGCCTTGTTTATCCGTCGTTAGGTTTATGCGCATAAAGCCGTCGCTTCCCGAGCGGGAGGGCCACTGATATCACGGTCGATCCGTGCACGACGGGGCCTCGAATATCGGCGGGGCGATACGCCACGGCGCCCGGGTCATCGCTGCAAGGTCGACTGTACGTCGGTCGATGTACGGCCGCTCATGGCTGGCCACCGATTCTCTCTCGGTGGTTTATGCGCATAAACACTTGTGGAACGGCCCGCTCTTCGTCGCAGCACACGACGATATCAGGTCGACCCGAGCGGGGCAGAATGCGTCATCCGGGCGCGGGCGCGAGCGAAGACCCTGCACCGTAAACGCTCGCCGGCGCGGCGGAAGTTTATGCGCACAAACTCCACCGTCACCGAGACAGCGCCCTCGCTCAACAAGCGATAGGGGAGGTCCTGATACATCGCAACGAGCGGCATCTCGAACACGATCCCAAACGGCTGTCGGCGCGAAGCCCCTCCGCTCGTCATCCATGCCTGCGCCTCCATCCTTTCCACCGATCCGACATCCCCAATCCGTTTATGCGCATAAACCCATAGCCTGAATGGCCAATGCGTAGTTGATGAACGACAATTTCATTGAAATATAAATATCGTCCTGTAGAATTCCAACGACCAAAAACAGGAGTGAAAATTGGCCGCGGAAATCATTGCAGTCACTCAACAAAAAGGCGGCGTCGGCAAAAGCACGATTGCCATGCACCTCGGCGCGGCGTTCCATGAAAAAGGGAAGCGCGTCCTCGTCATCGATGCCGACGGTCAAAACACACTGATTCACTGGTCGAGCGCATCCGGTGACAGCGACGCCGGCATCCCTTTCCCTGTCGTCAACCTCGCCGAAGCTGGCGGCCAAATCCATCGCGAGATCAAGAAGTTCATCAACGACTACGACATCATCGTCGTCGATTGTCCGCCGTCGATCACCGAGAAGGTTTCCGGCGTCGTGCTGCTGGCCGCATCGATCGCCGTGATCCCGACTTCGTCGTCACCGGCCGACTACTGGTCGAGCGTCGGGCTGGTCAAACTGATCCAGCAGGCGCAGGTGATGAACGAAGACCTCCGTGCCGTCTTCCTGCTGAACAAGACCGAAGAGAAGCGCATGCTGACCCGCGAACTCAAGCGCGCGCTCGAGGAACTCGGCTTCCCATTGTTGAAGACGCAAATCCCGACCCGGGAAGCGTACAAGCAGGCGATGGCGCTCGGTCAGACCGTGCTGCAGATGAACGACCGTGGCGCCAAGCTGGCCGCCGCGGAAATCCGCGCATGTGCCGACGAAATCGTCGCCATGCTGCCCTGACTTTATGCGCATAAAGGAGTCACATGAAACCCTCCCAATTTGCAAAAGGATTCCAAGCGCGCCCGGATATCACGACGAGCGAAAAGCGCACGGCGCTTGACCGGCTGAATGCCATCGACGGTATCGTCAAGTCCGAGACGGCCACGCCGGCCCCGACGAAGTCCGCCAAGAAGGACATCACGCCGCCGTCAGCTCCGGAAGTCCTGCTCGATCCGTCGACCGACGAGTCGCCGCAATATCGCGCGTGGCGCCTCGAGAATCGCTATGCGCCCGGCCAGGTGATCGAACTGCCGCTGAAAGCGATCAAGCATAGTCCGTTCAACCCGCGGCACTTCTATCTGAAATCGTCGATCGCCGAACTCGCGGTCAACCTTGCGAAGCAGGGGCAGCAGCAGGCGATCCACGTGATTCCGGACTACGACAATCCGGGTACGTACTTCGTCAGCGACGGTGGGCGCCGCGTGCGCGCGCTGAAGGAAGCGAACAAGGAGTCGGTGAAGGCGATCGTGATCGACGTGCCGATCGGGATCCAGAGCTACAAGCTCGGCTACGACCTGAACGTGCAACGCGATTCGCAGACGGTGTTCGACAACGCCGTCGTGTGGCGCCGCTTCCTCGACGACAAGCACTTCCAGAGTCAGAAGGAACTGTCCGAACATCTCGGCCTTGACGAGTCGACGGTCGCGGTTGCGCTGTCGATCGGCAAACTGCCGGAAACCGTGATGCAGGAAATGGTTGCGCGCCCCGATCGCTTCGGTTCGAACATGGCGTATCAGGTCGGCCGTTATCACAATGCGCGCGGCACCGAGGCGACACTGCGGCTGATCAACAAGATCGTGTCCGACGATCTCAGCACGCGTCAGGTCTCGGACATCGTCAAAGGCCGCGTCGCAGCGCAGGAGACGCCGAAGCCGGCGGGCCGCCAACGCTATGCGCAGCGTCTCGAGATCAAGCTCGGCGGCAAGTCGGTCGGCGACCTGAAGTCGTATGGTGAAGACCGCATCGAACTGCGCCTGCGCGGCCTCCCGAAGGACAAGCGCGACGCGATCCTCGAGCAGCTCGAGCGGATGCTGTTGTCGGAGTGATGGAGACGGCCGGCAGGACCTGGCGATGCACCGGGCCCGCCGGTTGGGCGGGCGGCCGGCGACGGCCCGTCAGAGGGGCCTGAACGGGCCTCAGGCGGCCCGCGATTGATTCAGGGTGAACGACAGCAGGTCGCCGTCGGTCGGCTCGCCCCAGGTCTTCTGGGCCAGCCAGTCGAAAAACGCCGTCTCGGCCAGCTTCGAATCGAGACCGCGCTTGCGCCAGTCGTCGCGCAGGTGCGAGCCCATCGTCGGCAACACTTCCGACTCGAACGACTCGCGCGCCACTTCGCGCTCCGCGTCGCCCTGCTCCTCGTACAGCACCTTCGCTTCCTTGCGGCGGAACGCCGCGAATTCGCTCAACAGGCGTGCCTTCAGATCGTCGGGCTGAGCCGCGACGACCTTCGCGGCAGGCGTGCCGGAAGGCAACGCGTCGACGGACTCGACCGGCGGCGCATAACCCTTCTTCAGCGCATCCTTGAACAACGCGGGCGCGCTGCGCACCGGCGGCAGCGTCGTGCTGCGCATCCGCTGTTCGGTCATCTGCAGCGCGGCGCGAATCCGGTTTTCCTCGCTGTCCGCGTAAAGCGTCTGCGCTTCCTTGAGCGGAATCCCGAGCTTCACCATCCGGTCGACCAGCGTACTGTCGAACACGTTCGGATGCTCGTCGAGCGCGAGCATCGGCTGCTTGCGCTCGGTCACGCGGAACTGGATCTCCGCGACCCGTCGCCCTTCACGATGCTCGATCAGCTCGACGAAGATGTTGGTGACCGCATTGACCTCGGCGATCGCCGGACGCAGATAATCGCGCTTGAAGTACTTGTACTCACGCTTCGCCTCGTCGCCGGCTTCCGTATCGGGCGTGCCCGACAGGATCGGCCGCCACCATTCCCACGGCTCGCGCATCGTCAGGTGGCTCGGGTTCGTCAGGTAGCGCACGCAGATTTCGTAGAGCGCGAGACCGGCGCTGCTGCGCAGCTGGCTCTGAAACTGCAGGCTGAGGCGCGCGTACTGGACCGGGTCGAGCAGCTTCTTCTTGATCTTCGGTGCGAACGAGAATTCGACCCACACGCGGCGGGTAGCCGGATCCTCGAGAATTTCGGCATCGGCGATCAGCGTCGAGATCCCCCACTTGCGGCCTGGCTTCTGGCTCGACGTTCCCGTGCTCCATTCGACCTGGACCGACACCATGCGGCGCAGGTGTTCCTTCACCAGTGCGGTGTCGTTCGAATCGAAGGCAGAGTTGGCGACGATATCCGACAGCAGCGCGCGGTAGGTATCGCCCGAGTCGTCGGCCTGCTGCGCAACGGCGAGCAGGACGTTGAACAGCTTGCGGGTAAGGAGCGTGATCTTGCCGCTCTTCGGCTGAATTGCGATCGCCTCGACGGCCTTGCGCAATTCGGCTGAGCTGGCACTCACCACATCCACATCGGTTTTCTTGGCGCGCTTCGTGGCCATGCGTCGGGTCGGAGGGAGAAGTTTCACGGAAGGATAGCGCCTGTGGTGATGTGCGTCCAGAACGACATGCTCACCATAGCCGGTGAAGTGCGCGGACAAAACGGCGCTCACCCCAACCTACTCCCGAAAACGCTCACCGGTCCGGATTTACAGCGTTTCGGACGCGTCCAGACGGGTCGCGGGATACGCGGATTCACAGATTTTCGCCTGTGCTCAACACGTGCGGGATTTGCTCCCGTATCGGCTCACCTTTCGATTTGTCGTAATTTTACGACTGCACTTCCGGGCTCCGTCACAGGGGTCGCTACCGGGTGTCGCGACGCGGGGCGAATCGACCCGCACCGGCCTGTATGCATGTACAGGCGCGGTCGACCGGAAGATCGCGTCCCTGTCCGGGATCCGGAAAACCCGCGCCGAAAAGGCGCTCCGTGACGTCGGTCGAAGCCGTTTCACAAGGCCGGGCGCGCATTGTACAGCGCACAGAAACCGTTTGGTCCCGAATATTCTCACCTGACCGGCTCGGATTTCTGTGACCCCGGATACCGACGAATCCCCGACACACGCGGGATCAACCGGCAGGACCTCCCGAAAAACCTCACCTTATAGAAAAAAGCGGCGCTCCAATGGCCGCGGACACCGCTCCCGAAAAACCTCACCGTAACCGCCTCGGTATCAAAAATGTCAATGGCATCCGATACTTATGTGCAGCCGGCGTTCCGCTGTGCCAAGCGATCATCCCCTGAAAAGCCTCACCTTTCCGGCATCCGGGCGTATGCGGCAGTGGTATGTCGACTCCTGAAAAGTCTCACCTGTGCCAAAAAGTGGCACAGCAAAAATCAGATTTCCGCCAGTCCCGGTGGGCTTTTCAGCGAATTCGCGCTGTGACGGGTCCCGAAAATGCTCACCTTTGACCAATTTCCGAGCAAATAGCGATCCCGCAAAGGCTCACCTATGAGGCACGCGGCGGACTGTGATTGATGCCCTGAAAAAGCTCACCTCAACGTGATCCGGCCAGGAAAACCCGGATTTCACTCCCGAAAAGCCTCACCTTTCGGGCTTCGCAGGGTCCACAGGACGCTTTTGCCGTGCAAAATGGCGGTCGTTTCCCGGAAATCCTCACAGCAAATCGCTGTGGAGTCCCGTGAAACCTCACCTTTCATGAAAACTGCCCAAAAGATGGGCAGAATGAGGGCTCAAAGAAGGTCCCGCAAATTCTCACCTATGTCTGCACAGGCAGAAAACTGTGCGCTCAGGCACCGCGCGGGTTCTGTGGCTGTATAGCCCCGAAAAGCCTCACCTTTGGGAAATCTCGTGTTTCACTGTGATCCCGAATCCGCTCACGACCTTTCCTGCATCGGCTCACGCAGATCCCCGAACCCCATCACTTCAGCTCCCGCAGAACATCACCTTGGTTCCCGTAAAACTTCACCTTGTCGGCCGGAAAGCCTTGCTACATAAGGCTGTGCCGTGGCGTTAACGTTTTTAACTAAGGGTTCAAGGGTGTTTACTTCTAATACTCTCAAGACATCGGTCGTCGAGTTTTCCACAGAGACCCCAAACCCTGAACCCCCACAGGCTGCGATGACGTCCGTCATGTGAAACAAAGGCACTTTTTCGGGGCTTGCTCAAAAATGCTTTTAGTACAATGACTTGGCTCACTTTCTTCGCTTTGTTTCACGGGATTGGCATGCTGCTTCGTCCGGATCGGTCCACAGATCCAATTTCTGTGCACAGCGACGCAAATCCGCCACGCTCGACGAAAACAAGTATCAAAAAATACGTATTTCGTTATGATCGCAACATATCAATGTCTGTGAGTCCGTGCCATGACGCTGGATGAAATGCGTGAAGTCATCCGTGGAGAACTGGAAACGCTGCGCGCGAGCGGCGCACGTCGCCAGGAGTTGTCGCTACATGCCTGCAAGCGTCTGTTCTTCGATCTCGGCATCCGGCCGTCGGCTGCCAATGTCCGCGACCTGACCCAGACCGGCAGTGCCAGTGACATTCCGAAGGACATCGACCATTTCTGGGAGCGGATCCGTTCCGCGTCGAAAGTCCGGCTCGACGGAGCGGCGATTCCGAAAGCGGTCGAGGAAAAGGCCGGTGCATTGCTCGGCGCGCTCTATGAAGAAGCATTGAAGGCGGCCAGGGAAAGCCTCGACATCGACCGCGAACAAGTTCGCGCCGGCGTGACCGACGCGGAACAGCGGTTGCGCGACGCCTCGGTTCGTCAGGAAACACTCGAAGGCGCGCTGACGCGTAGCGAAACCCGCAACGACCAGCTGCAGGCGCGCGTGACCGAGCTTGAAGTGCAACTGGCCTCGCAATCGACGCACGGTTCGGCAAACGAAGCGACGCTGCTCACCACTGTCGCCCGACTCGAGAAGGAACTGGCCGCGATGGTCAGCCGCGTCGACGCCGAACAGACGCAGAACGCGGCGCTGCGCGACCGCATCGATACGCTGCAAGCCGAATTGCAGCAGCGCACCGAACACTACGCGCAGCAGATCAAGGACGCGGTGGCCGAAGCCGAGCGCCGGGTCAAACCGATGCTGGTCGAACTGGACTCGCTGCGCAGCATGGCGTCAACCTATCAGAGCGGTTTGCGCGACGTGCAGCGCAAGGAATTCGATTTCCTTCAGCAACTGAGTTCGGCCAAGGCCCGCGCGGACCGGCTCGAGGAACAGCTGCGCAGCCAGGGCGATGAACTGGAACGCGCGACGCGCGACGTGAATACGCTGCGCGCGAGTCGTGGGATGAATCCGGAGATTGCCGCGCTGATCCGGCGCCTCGCCGATGCGGGTCAACTGGATGCGGACGCGTTTGCCGCGATCGGTACGTCGCTGGACCGCGAAATTCCGCTGCCGAGCCAGTGCCCGCATTGCGACGGCGAACCGGAGCTGTCGCATGGTGACGACGGGTTCGAAGTGTCGTGCCCCGAATGCGAACATGCGTCGGGACCCTGGCCTTCCCGATTCGAAGCGGTCGCGCGCTTTGCACGCGACTGACGCGTCTGCCGGCACAGCGATCGCACAGGTGAGGTGATCCGGGAGGCGTGAGGTGAGGTTTTTCGGGAGCTGTGAAATGGTGAGGCTACGCCGTACAAGGCTGCTCACGGATCATTGTCGCGTGAGCAGCCGGCTCGGCATCAGTGAGTTTCGTCCTGGTCGGACGCGTCACCATTCGCGAGATCATCGCGCCAGTTTTTCCACGCACGGTGCAGGCGGTTCGACGAGATCGGCCGCATGAAGCCGAGCCACTTGCCGACCCGCTCGGGCGGCACGTCGTGTTCGAACAGTTCGGCCGCATAGGTGTTGCGCAGCGTTTGCGGACTCGCGCGCGCGGTGCGTGACGACGTGAGCCCGGCGGATTCGACGATCGCATCGATCGCGCGCAGCATCGTCGCCTTGTGCATCGGCCGTCCGGCGTGCGACGCCGGAAACACGAGCTCGCCGGGAATCTCCTGTCGCTTGCGCTCCACGAGCCACGCTTCGAGCAACGCGATCGCGAACGATGCCAGATGGGTTTCGCGCGCGAAATCGGGATGCGTCGACGGAATCTGCAGCGACGTTCCGCTTGTGTTGATGCAACTAATAGTAAGCGCGCGTGCTTCGCCGGTCTTCACGCCGGCGCCGAGAAACGCAGCGACGAGCGCGCGGTCGCGTCGCTCTTTCCAGTAGGCGGAGCCCGATACGCCGATCGGCGAAAACAGGTAAGCCAGCAATTTCGCGCGTTCGCCCGGCGTCAGGAAACCCGTCGGCTCGTTGTCGCGTGCCTGGCGCCAGTTCGCTTCGCCATCCTGAGCAATGAAGCGGGCGGGGTTGGTGGAGGCGAACTCGGTGCGCCGGATGTGGTCGAGCACGCGCTCGATTAGTCGCAGATAGCGCATTCGCTGCGTTTTCCTGATCGGAAGCTCACCGACGAAGTTCGCGATCGTTGCGGTATCGACCGTGGCCAGGTTTTTCTGGTGTGTACGCAGCCACGCGAGAAAGGCACCCCATTGCGCGCGATAGACGTCGGCTGACGAACGGCGGTAGTCCTGCATGGCAAGCCATGCGTCGAATGCGGTTTCGGGCGAGAGGATCCAGTCGGATGCGCTGCGGTCGAACAGATCCTTTTCTTCCGGGCGTGCCGGGGTGTCGGAGGGCGTAGGAAGGGACATGTTATTTATTCCGTTAGTTGCGTATATGGTAGCCCTTTCCGCAACGTCGCGGGCAGCAGGATGCGGGAGCCGACCGCCGTGTCGGACGGCCCGGGCGTGGCGTCAGTCGCCCCACGCCTTGGACGGACGGTGAACGCGCTCGCGGGGCGCCGCTTCCTGCGACCTGGCCGCGGCTTCATACGCGAGGACAGCGAACGAGAACACGGCAGGCAGCGCGTTGGAGCGGCCGAAGTCGATCGGATCGTCTGTTTCGGGAAAGGTCATGTCCGACGGCCGTTCGAACAGTTGACGCATGCCGGCATCGTGCCGGCTGGCAAAGCCGAGATCGGCGAGCGCCTCGGCTTCGATGGCGTGCAGCAGACGCCACGACAGCGGAACGCGCTGACGGATGTAGCGCCCGGCTATATGGCGAACGATCAGCTCGAGGTCGTGCGCGGCAGCCTTGAAGCTAAGCGCGGCCAAATCTTGTTCTTCTGTCATCGCAGGCTCCTGTCGACCGGCGCGGGCGCCTCGGTGCGCTGCCCCGGCCATGCATGGCGGAATGTCCGTATACTGTACAAACATACAGTATTTTCCGCAACTGGCCTTTCGGCCAGCTATCTGCATCGTCAGCGATGAATCACGATCAGTAGTGCGCGTGCCTCGGCCTTGCCGGGGTTGCGGATCGCGTGCGGCGTGTCGGCCGGATAGCGTGCGGTGTCGCCGGCTTTCAGGCGCCGGCTCGCCGCCGCGGCTTCGATTTCCATTGCCCCTTGCAGCACGGTGAGGTGCTCGCGTGTGCCGGGTTCGTGCGCGTTCGACACGAGCGCGCCGCCGCCCGGCAGCGTCAGTTCGTACCACTCGAACTTGCCGGCCAGGTCGATCGGGCCCCATACGCGCAATTGATAGCGACCGTCGTGGCCGGCGAGCGTTGGAATGTCGTGCGGGCCGTCCACGCGGATCGTCTCCGGCGCTTTCGGCTGCGAGAACAGCTCGTCGAGCGTGATGCCGAGCGCATTCGTGAGCCGCCACGCGACCGCGATCGTCGGATTGGCCTTGTCGCGCTCGATCTCGGAGAGCATCGACTTCGATACGCCGGCCGCGCGCGACAGGTCGTCGAGCGTCAGCTTGCGCTCGTTGCGCAGGCGCTGGATCTGCTCGCCGACCCGCGGCGGCGTGACGCCCGGCTGCTGCGGTGCGGCGCCGGCTGGCGTGCGCCGCGACGCGGAGGAACTTGCCATTTGGTTTCCGTTCGCTTAGAGTTGTTCGGTATTTCGAATTCTAGTTCGGAATATCGGATAAATGCGGTCAACCGAACGACCGACTATAACAGTAGCAGGCCGTTGCGCTGTCGCCACGAGTGGCGCGCGGCGGATGGCGAATCCCTGTCAGGAGCTTTGCGATGCGTGATGCCTTTCTCGCCCAGGTGCGCGGGACGCTCGACCAGATCCGCGCGGACGGTTTTTACAAGACCGAGCGCGAGATCGCGAGTCCCCAGGCGGCGGCCGTGCGGCTCGCCGGCGGTGCCGGCGTGCTGAATTTCTGCGCGAACAACTATCTGGGTCTGGCGAACGATCCGCGCCTGATCGCCGCGGCGAAGGCCGGTCTGGACCAGGACGGCTTCGGCATGGCATCGGTGCGCTTCATCTGCGGCACGCAAACCGTGCACAAGCAGCTCGAAAGCGCGCTGGCGTCGTTTCTCGGCACCGAGGACAGCATCCTCTATTCGAGCTGCTTCGATGCGAACGGCGGCCTGTTCGAGACGCTGCTCGACGAGAACGACGCGGTGATCAGCGACGAGCTGAACCACGCGAGCATCATCGACGGCATCCGCCTCTGCAAGGCGAAGCGTTTCCGCTACAAGAACAACGACCTGTCCGATCTCGAGGCGAAGCTGAAGGAAGCCGACGCAGCGGGCGCGCGCCACAAGCTGATCGCGACCGACGGCGTGTTCTCGATGGATGGCATCATCGCCGACCTGAAAGGCATCTGCGACCTCGCCGATCGTTACGGCGCACTCGTGATGGTCGACGACTCGCATGCGGTCGGCTTCATCGGCGCGCATGGCCGCGGCACGCCCGAGCATTGCGGCGTCGATGGTCGCGTCGATATCATCACCGGCACGCTTGGCAAGGCACTGGGCGGTGCATCGGGCGGCTATGTCGCAGCCCGGCGCGAGATCGTCGAATTGCTGCGCCAGCGTTCGCGCCCGTACCTGTTTTCGAACACGCTGACGCCCAGCATCGCCGCGGCATCGCTGAAGGTGCTGGAGCTGCTCGGCAGCGACGAAGGCGCGAAGCTGCGCGAACGCGTGCGCGAGAACGGCGTGCGGTTCCGCGAGCAGATGACCGCCGCGGGCTTTACGCTCGTGCCGGGTGCGCATCCAATCATCCCGGTGATGCTCGGCGACGCGCAGCTCGCGACGAACATGGCCGACAAGTTGCTCGCCGAAGGCGTCTACGTGATCGGCTTCTCGTTCCCCGTCGTGCCGCGCGGTCGCGCGCGCATCCGCACGCAGATGAGTGCCGCGCATACCCCCGAACAGATCGATCAGACGGTCGCCGCGTTCGTGCGCGTCGGCAAGTCGCTCGGTATCGTCTGACGGAGGCGCAACCATGAAAGCACTGGCAAAGCTCGAACGCGGTCCAGGCCTCACGCTCACGCGTGTGAAGCGTCCCGAAGTCGGGCACAACGATGTGCTGATCAAGATCCGCCGCACGGCGATCTGCGGCACCGACATCCATATCTGGAAGTGGGACGACTGGGCGCAGAAGACGATTCCCGTGCCGATGCACGTCGGTCACGAGTACGTCGGCGAGATCGTCGAGATGGGGCAGGAAGTGCGCGGTTTCGCGATCGGCGATCGCGTGTCTGGCGAAGGCCACATCACGTGCGGTTTCTGTCGCAACTGCCGCGCGGGGCGACGGCATCTGTGCCGTAACACCGTCGGCGTCGGCGTGAACCGCGAGGGTGCGTTCGCCGAGTATCTGGCGATTCCCGCGTTCAACGCGTTCAAGATTCCGCCGGAGATTTCCGACGATCTCGCGTCGATCTTCGATCCGTTCGGCAACGCGACGCATACCGCGCTGTCGTTCAATCTCGTCGGCGAGGACGTGCTGATCACCGGCGCGGGCCCGATCGGCGTCATGGCCGTCGCGATCGCCAAGCATGTCGGCGCGCGCAACGTCGTGATCACCGATATCAACGACTACCGGCTCGAACTCGCTCGCAAGATGGGGGCGACGCGTGCGGTCAACGTCGCGCGCGAGTCGTTGCGCGACGTGATGGCCGACCTGCGCATGACGGAAGGCTTCGACGTCGGCCTCGAGATGTCGGGTGTTCCGAGCGCGTTCACGAGCCTGCTCGAGGCGATGAATCACGGCGGCAAGGTCGCGCTGCTCGGCATTCCGCCCGCGCAGACGGCGATCGACTGGAACCAGGTGATCTTCAAGGGGCTCGAGATCAAGGGCATCTACGGCCGCGAGATGTTCGAGACCTGGTACAAGATGGTCGCGATGCTGCAAAGCGGCCTGGATCTATCGCCGATCATCACGCATCGCTTTGCGGCCGACGATTACGAGAAAGGCTTCGCCGCAATGTTGTCCGGTGAAAGCGGCAAGGTGATTCTCGACTGGACGGTCTGAGTGCCGGCGGGGCGGCTCGGCGCGTTTGCCGACTGCTTCGCTCATATCGGCCGGTGCGTGTGTCGGGGCCGATCGGCTTCGACACACGCGTAAGGTGAGGATATTCGGGAGCTGTGCATGCGTGCCGAATGGCGGCCCGATCGCGCTTTCGTGGCGCGCTTGAGCGGCGAATGCAACGGGTTACACGCACCTCTCGCTTGCGAAACAAGGGCGATCGAGTTTCGATTTCCCGGAACGCATCGGTGACATGCAATCGCGCATGCACCTCACCTGTCAGGGCGCTCCCACCCCTTCTGTCGCGTTGCCCGGCGTGTGTCTTTCTTCCTGCTCTTCCGTTTTCGCTTGTCGCGTTTGAATAGCAAGCCCTTGCCGCATCATCCGCCCGGCTTTGCTCTGCTTCTGCGGCAGCACACCGCCACGCAGCGCGATTTCAACGTATCTTCGATGCGTGAAGTGATCAATGGCGTGCGAACTCACCCATCGGTCTACCGGTCGACGTCGATAGGTGCGCTGCCTGCTATTTGATCCGCTCACCGTTCAACCGAGCATGCGCAGTTCCGCCCGCGTGCATGCATGCCGCAGGGCAAGCCATGTGCGTCGTTTCATGACGCCGCTCCGGCACGCCGCGCAAATCGGGATCGTGAGCCCGCATCGTGATCGTCGCGACCAGGTGCGCGTTGCCGAGCACGACGCAACACTCGCTGGCGAACACGCATTCGCGCGTCGCCGACGCCGGCTGGTCGCCCCACGGACAGACCGCGGCGCCGAGATGTGCGTACGCGCGATGCAGCAACGCGGTCAGCGATTCATACGAATCGCTGCGCGGATCGAAATGCCGTACGACGAAACGGCCATCGAGCCGTCAGGCATAAGCCGCATGGGTACGCGTGGAGCGTGGGGATTCCGATAGCTGGATGATGTCCTTTCGGCCAGACAGGGTGAGCGAAGTGTAGTGAGTGCCCTGCGTTCGCTTCTAAAAAAATGTCGTCAACGCCACCTGGAATGCGCCGCCCGCTATCTGAGCCGGGCGCTGTTCGGCCCTCCCGTCGACAAGGCCATTTCGCATGGGTGTTGACGACGGAGAACGATCGTTCTACCGTAAACCCATGAACACACATGATGACCTCTCCGGCGAACCGGCCGTTCGCGACCGGTTGCTCGACGCGGCCGAAGCGCTGATCTACTCGGGCGGCATCCATGCCACGGGTGTCGATGCGATCGTGAAGCGCTCCGGTGCCGCGCGAAAGAGCTTTTATTCGCATTTCGAATCGAAGGAGGCGCTGGTCGTCGCCGCGCTCGAGCGCCGTGACGAACGCTGGATGCGCTGGTTCGTCGATGCAACGCTCGCGTGCGGCAAGTCGCCGCGTGCGCACCTGCTCGGCATGTTCGATGTGCTGCGCGACTGGTTTGCGCAACCCGATTTTCACGGCTGCGCGTTCCTGAACGCATCCGGCGAGATTGCCGACGTCGACGATCCGGTGCGCGTCGTCGCGCGTATGCACAAAGCACGCTTGCTGGCGTTCGTGCGCGAGCGGTTCGACGCGTATGCCGATGACGCCGGGATCGAGCGCCGCGGGCTGGCCCGCCTCGCGCGTCAATGGCTGGTGCTGATCGACGGCGCGATCGGCGTGGCGCTCGTCAGTGGCGATACGATCGCCGCGCGCGATGCGCGCGCAACGGCAGAACTCTTGCTCGATACGATGCCCCGAGCGTCGAAGTAGTACGTTCCCACCGGTTGCGTTCGTGCGCAGCCAGAACCTTGAACAGGAGCATCCCATGTCCGCTTCCCCGGAAGTTCGTCCGCCCGTTCCGCCCTTCACGCTCGACACGGCGCGCCAGAAAGTGCGCGCCGCGGAGGATGCGTGGAACACGCGCGACCCGCGGCGCGTCTCGCTCGCTTATACGCCGCAGAGCCGGTGGCGCAATCGCGCGGAGTTCGTGACGGGCCGTGACGAGATTGTCGGCCTGTTGCAGCGGAAATGGACGCGCGAGCTCGACTACCGGCTGATCAAGGAGCTGTGGGCGTTCGGCGGCAATCGCATCGCGGTGCGATTCGCCTACGAATGGCATGACGACGCCGGCAACTGGTTCCGCTCATACGGAAACGAAAACTGGGAGTTCGACGAAAACGGATTGATGGCGCACCGCCACGCGAGCATCAACGATCTGCCGATTCGCGAAGCGGATCGCCTGTACCACTGGCCGCTCGGCCGTCGTCCGGACGATCATCCCGGCTTGTCCGATCTCGGGCTGTGACGCAGCACAATGACGACACGTGGACGCGCTCGATCGTGCATCGCGCGCGTCGCCTGTGCTCAACGGTGAGGAAATACGGGAGTTGCGTGCTGAGGTGAGTGTTTTCGGGAGAGGGACATTCTGTGCGGGACGGTGTGCTTCTTCACGCCCTGTATCTCACCGATCAATCTTCGCAGGAAACGGCGCGAATGCGCTGACGGAAATGCCGCATGCATTGGCATGCGCAGGTCTCTCGTCGCTCGCGTGCGAAGCGAACGTGAATCGAACACAACTTCGGCGGCGCATTTGCACGGCCTTGCGTGCCTGTACTGGAGTGGTGAGGTTCAAGCGGTGTGCATCGATGCGGGATGCAACTCACCGTTCGACTTCAACACGATGCCGATCACAGCAATGGATCGACACGTAACCGTGCGTGCCGCCGAACCGCATTGCTCACCGTTCGGAATCGACATTGACATCGAACTCGACACCGACACGCACGCATGCATGCACGCACGCATGCAAGCGTGCGCATCGGCATCAGCAAAGGTGCGTGGCAGTCGGCCGTGTTGCTCACCCTCGAACACGACATCCATCGACCCCCTGACAGCACGCACCCATCACATCGTTCTGTCAGCCGGCGATCCGCGCGGCGATTGCCTCGCCCACTTCCTGCGTCCCCGCTTGGCCACCGAGATCGCGCGTGCGCGGCCCGGTGCGCAGCACGTCCTCGATCGCCGCGACGATCGCGTCGTGCGCTTCGCGTTCGCGGCCTGCGCCGTTACCGAGGAAGTCGAGCATCATCGCCGCCGACCAGATCATCGCAATCGGGTTCGCGATGTACTGGCCCGTGATGTCCGGCGCGGAGCCGTGCACCGGTTCGAACAGCGACGGAAACGTGCGATCCGGGTTGAGGTTTGCCGACGGCGCGATGCCGATCGTGCCCGTGCAGGCCGGACCGAGGTCGGAAAGGATGTCGCCGAACAGGTTCGACGCGACGACGACGTCGAAGCGGTCGGGCTGCAGCACGAAGCGCGCGCACAGGATGTCGATGTGCTGCTTGTCCATGGCGATTTCGGGATAGCGTTCACCCATTTCGGCCGCGCGCGCGTCCCACCACGGCATGCTGATCGCGATGCCGTTGCTCTTCGTCGCGACGGTCAGCCGCTTCGCGCGGCGCTGGGCGAGCTCGAACGCGAACTTCAGCACGCGCTCGGTGCCGTGACGCGTGAAGATCGACTGCTGCATGACCACTTCGCGCTCGGTGCCTTCGAACATCGTGCCGCCGACCGACGAATATTCGCCCTCGGTGTTCTCGCGCACGATCAGGAAGTCGATGTCGCCCGCCTTGCGGCCGGCGAGCGGCGACGGCACGCCGTCGAACAGGCGCGCGGGCCGCAGGTTGATGTACTGGTCGAACTCGCGGCGGAACTTCAGCAGCGAACCCCACAGCGAAATGTGATCGGGCACCGTCGCCGGCCAGCCGACCGCGCCGAACAGGATCGCGTCCATGCCCGACAACTGCGCCTTCCAGTCGTCCGGCATCATCTTGCCGTGCTGCGCGTAGTAGTCGCAGCTCGCCCAGTCGACCTGCTCGAACTGGAAACGGATGCCGAAGCGCGCCGTCACGGCGTCGAGCGCGCGCAGGCCCTCGGGCATCACTTCACGGCCGATGCCGTCACCGGGGATGACGGCAATCTTGTACGTCTTGTCGCTCATGCAAGCCTCCTTGGCTGGTCGAGCCGCCGGCAGCGTGCGCAGCGGAACACGACGCCATTTTATTTATTTCCATTCAGATTAAAATCGTGCGAAAGGTTAATCGACTTTCCACGAATCGTGAACAAATCGCCGAATCTCGACGACCTGCGCGTATTCAGCCTGGTCGTCCGCCTGACGAGCTTCAGCGCGGCCGCCGAGCAGCTCGCGGTCTCGCCCGCGTATGTGAGCAAGCGCATCGCCCTGCTCGAGGCGCAGCTCGGCACGCGCCTGCTGCATCGCTCGACGCGCCGCGTGACGGTCACGGAAGCCGGAGAACGCGTGTTCGCGCGTGCGGAGAAGATTCTCGACGACGTCGATCATCTCGTCGAGGACGTGTCGACCACGCGCACGGTGCCGCGCGGCACGCTGCGCATCTCGAGCAGCTTCGGCTTCGGCCGCCATGTCGTTGCGCCGGCGCTGCTCGACTTCTCCGCGCGCTATCCGCAGCTCAACGTGCGGCTCGACCTGTTCGACCGGCTCGTCGACGTTGCCGGCGAAGGCTACGACCTCGACGTGCGCATCGGCGACGAGATCGCCGATCACCTGATCGCGCGCCGCCTGGCCACGAACCATCGCGTGCTGTGCGCGTCGCCGGACTATCTCGCACGGCGCGGCACGCCGCGCACGCTGGCGGATCTCGCGTCGCACGACTGTCTCGCGATCAAGGAGCGCGATCATCCGTTCGGTGTGTGGCGATTGAACCTGCGCGGCGAAACGGTAACGGTGAAAGTCGGCGGCGCGCTGTCGACGAACCACGGCGAGGTGGCCGTGCAATGGGCGCTGGCCGGACGCGGGATCGTGCTGCGTTCGATCTGGGAAGCGGGGCCGCTGATCGAGCGCGGCGAGCTCTGCCGCGTGCTGCCGGACGTGATTCAGCCAGCGAATATCTGGGCCGTGTATCCGGAACGCGTCGCGGCTTCGGCGAAGGTGCGCGTGTGCGTCGATTTTCTGGCGGACGCGCTCGCCGGGTTGAATGCCGCGGCAAGCGACGATGCGGGCTGAAATCGGCCAAAGGTGAGCTTTTACGGGGACATGTGCGGAGCATCGGCAGGCACCCCGTTGACGGCGCGCAACCGCATCGCGAGCGGGCACCGTCCAGCAGGCACCGACGCATCGGCGGGCGCGATACGCCGGGCCGGCCGCCGGCGGTGCCCCCTCGTCGCTTATGCCGCTTACGTCGCCTTCTCCACGCTCACCGCATCGAGCATCAGGTCGAGATTCTGCACGGCCGCGCCGGATGCCCCTTTGCCAAGATTGTCGAACACGGCGGACAGCAGCACCTGACCGTGATCGGCATTGAAGAACACGCTGAGCCGCAGGTCGTTCGACCCGTTCAGCGCCTGTGGATCGAGATGGGTGATCGCGCGCGCGTCCGCGAGCGGCGTGACCTCGACATGGCGCGCGCCGGCGTAGTGGTGCGCGAGACAAGCATGCAGCGACTCACCGGTCACGCCGGCCGGGAGAAGGCGCAGCTCGATCGGCACGGTCAGCACGATGCCCTGCCGATACGCGCCGTAAGCCGGTACGAACAGCGGGCGATGCGCAAGTCCGGCATGGAGCTGGATCTCGGGCACATGCTTGTGCGCGAGCGCGAGGCCGTAGACCTGCAGCGGTTTCGCGCGTGCGGCGCCGTTCGATTCGAAGGCGTCGACGGCCGTGCGCCCGCCGCCCGAGTAACCGGACACCGCATGGATGCTCACCGGGTAATCGCGGGGCAGCAGGCCCGCCTGTAGCAGCGGCCGAAGCAGGCCGATCGCGCCCGTCGGATAGCAGCCCGGATTGGTGACGCGCGGCGCGCGTGCGATTTTCTGCGCATGTCCGTCGACCATCTCGGGAAAACCATAGACCCAGCCCGGTTCGGTGCGATGGGCCGAACTCGCGTCGATCACGCGTACCGCCGGATTCCGGATGAAGCCGACCGCTTCGCGCGCGGCGGCATCCGGCAGGCACAGAATCGCGATATCGGATGCGTTGATCGCTTCGGCGCGTCGCGCGGGATCCTTGCGTTCGGTATCCGGGAGCGTGACGAGCCGCAGGTCGGTGCGATCCCGCAGGCGCTCGTGGATCTGCAGTCCGGTCGTACCTTGGTCGCCGTCGATGTAGACAATGGGGAGGCTCATGATGGTCGCGTTCCTCGTTTCGGACTGGGGAAAGCGGTATCGTCCACCAAACGCCTAGAATAGGAAAAGTTGAATTTCCTGATTGCCTGATTCAGTTTTCCTGAACGAGAGGTGGGAATGCGCGAGATCAGCCTGGACCGACTGCGTACGCTGGTCGCGATCGCCGACCAGGGATCCTTCGTGGCCGCCGCGCAACTGCTTCATCTGGCGCCGCCGACCGTCAGTCTTCATGTCGCCGAACTCGAAAGCCGCATCGGCGCGCCGTTGCTGTCGCGCACGCGCGGCAACGTGCAGCCGTCGGCCATCGGGGCCGTGCTGGTGGAGCGGGCGCGCCGTCTGCTGGCCGAAGTCGAGTCGACACTCGACGACGTGGAGCGGCAAGTGCAGGGGCTGACCGGGCGGGTGCGCCTCGGCGCGTCGACCGGGGCGATCGCCCATCTGTTGCCGCAGGCGGTGGCCCGGTTGCGCGAGCGGCATCCGGACATCGATGTCCAGATCGCCGTGCTCACGTCGCACGACACACTGGCGCGCATTGCACAGGGCACGCTCGACGTCGGGCTGGTTGCGTTACCGCAGCCGGCGGTCGCGGGGCTGTCGATCCGCGCGTGGCGGCGCGATCCGGTGCTGGCCTTCCTGCCTGCGGACTGGCAGCTTCCGGCGCGTGTAACGCCGGGCTATCTGGCCGCACGGCCGCTGATTCTCAACGATTCGACCACCCGCCTGTCGCGGCTCACGACGGAATGGTTTGCGCGCGGCGGCCATCGGCCCGAGCCGCGTATCGAACTCAACTACAACGATGCGATCAAGAGTCTGGTCGCCGCGGGTTACGGTGCGACGCTACTGCCGCACGAGGCGGGCGCCTCGCTGCCCGACGCACGCATCGTGATGCGGCCGCTGCGTCCGGCGTTGTGGCGCGAGTTGGGTATTGCCCATCGGGCAGGCCCGGTCGAGCGCTCGACACAGCACGTGCTCGACGCGTTATGGGCGCTCGGCGCGCGATAGGGAACCGTACCGCCGTTCAGAACGCACGCCGCGGCGCCGAATCGACGGGACGCGGCGCAGGCGCCATACCGAACGCTTCGGCATGGCGACCGGTGCGGCCACGTAGGGCATGGCTCATGCCGGCGCGCGGCCGAAGCCCGTTACAGCCGGTTGTCCTTCGCGAGCATCAGCACGCGGGCCCAGCGCTGTGCATCGCGCTTGTCCATCATCGGCAGTTTCCATTCGCCGCGCACGGCGTCGCGCACGCGCACGACCAGATGCCAGCGGCCGTCGATCGGCGCGGCCTCGCAGCCGTCGAGCTGCGACAGCGTATAGCGGCCGTCCGCGCCGTCATGCGACAGCCACAGCAGCCCCTGCGTCGCGGACACGCGCACCTCGCCCCATGCGCGATGGGCGATGTGGGTCCAGCCTTGCTCCTTCGTGTTCGGCGCGATGTCGCGGCGGCGTTTGATCCACCACGCGATCAGCGTGATCAGGACCGCGCCGGCGAGTGCGGCGGCCGCGATCGCGACCGGCTGGCCGAACTGCGCGGCGATGACGTGAAACAGGTGAACCGCGCCCCATCCAATGGCGATGAGCGCGAACAGCGCAATGAAAATCGGCATGTGGAATCGGAAAAGAGGACGGGCCGGCGCAGGCAGCGCGCCGGCCCATCGCATACGGCATTACCGGCGGCGGTGAATGTCGTGCGTGACGAAGCCCGCGTCGTTGACGGGCAGCGCGAGGCCGTCCTTGACTGCGAGCGTCTTGCGGATGTCGTCGAGACCCGCGGACCAGTGATCGCGCATCGTCGACAGACCGAACTGATAGTCCTTGTAGTGGTGCTCGTACGCCTTCTGCTGATAGATCAGGTGCTGGATGTTGTACTTCTTCCCGCTCGACATCGACTCAGCCTCGACGCACCACGGGTCGTTCTTGCGCTGCTCTTCCGGCACCTGCTCGAGCACGTGGCGCAGCACGTTGCGGTAGCGCTGTTCGCGCTGCAGCGTGTCGGTGACGAAACGCGTGCGGCTCGAGTACTGCACGTCCTTCGTGCGTTCCGCGACGTCGGCCATCGTGCGCGGCAGCGGCCCACGTGCGCTCCACAGATCGACCTGGAACGCGAGCGTGTCGCGGCGCGGACGCGCGCGCAGCACTTCCATCAGTGGCGTGTTCGACACGACGCCGCCGTCCCAGTAGTACTCGCCGTCGATCTCGACGGGCGGGAACGCGGGCGGCAGCGCGCCGGACGCCATGAAGTGCTCGGGCGCGAGGCGGATGCGCGAGTTGTCGAAGTACACGAAGTTGCCGGTGCCGACGTTGACCGCGCCGACCGACACGCGCGTCTCGCCCGAGTTGATCCGGTCGAAATCGCACAGCTTCAGCAGCGTCGCGCGCAGCGCCGACGTGTCGTACCAGCTGATCTTTTCCGGGTGATCGGACACGCCCGGCAGCGGCGGCGGGAAGCGCGGCACGAAGAAGCCCTGTTGGCCCTGCATCATCGCGCTCGCGGCCTGCGATGCGGTGAAGAACGTGCGGATCTGGTCGATGCTGTTGAACAGCGCGAATTCGAACGCGGCCGGCATCGAGGGAAAGAACGCCGGCTGGCAGATCGTTTCCCAGAATTCGCGCAGCCGCTCGACGCGATGTTCGGGCGCATTGCCGGCGATCAGCGCGGTGTTGAGCGCGCCGATCGAGATGCCTGCGATCCAGTCGAGCGGAACGCCCGCTTCGTGCAGCCCTTCGAATACGCCGGCCTGATACGCGCCGAGTGCGCCGCCGCCCTGCAGGACGAGCGCGATCGTTTCGTACGGCAGTGACCGCGCAGCGGCCGGCGCGCCGGCTTCGTGATGCAGGTCCGCCGCATCGACGGCCTGCTTTTCTGTACGCGCGTGCGGTTTCATCAGTTGCTCCGAGAAATCCCGCCGTGGATGGCGGAGACGGATGGCGTGACGTCGACCGACGGTACGCCATCGTGAGTCGTGAGAATAAGGCGGTGGTGCGGGAATCGCCTCCCGTCAGGGAGGCGAAGAAGACATTACTGCATGAACCAGCCGTGGCTGACGATGAACGACTGCCCCGTGAGCGCGGCGCTCGGGAACGCCGACAGGAACA